>NZ_AP021847.1:0-357500 GCF_009176705.1 Pseudoalteromonas sp. A25
TTTCTGAGCAAAACCCAAAGGCTGGCTTACCAACCGAAAACGAAGCAGGCAGTCGCCGTTATCCGCGCGTAAGAGCAAATATTGCTACTACCTATCAGTATGAAGATATTTCTGCGAGCTTGAACACTAACTATGTTGGCAGCGCGACATTTGATAAAACCAGATCTGATGAGTATTACCCTAAAGAATTCGGTAACAATATCCCAAGCTATACAACACACAACTTGCGTATCAACTACAACGCAACTGATGAGTTAATGGTTTATATGGGTATCAATAACTTAGGTGATAAAAAGCCGCCTAGATTACCGCTTCTGAACCAAGGTAACATGTTTTATGATGCCGTTGGTCGAACATACAGAGCAGGCTTAAAGTACAAGTTTTAATCTTACACTTTACATTTAACAGCAAAAAGCAGAGCTCAGCTCTGCTTTCTTATCTGCGTAATTCTTTTAGGTTAGCGCGCGTTAGTACTTTCAAAAATCTTATCTGCTGATGCTGCTACAAACCCAGTGTAGATCTCACCATCTGGTTTTCGTAGCGCAGAGCAAACTCATAGAAGCAACTTGGAATGCTAAACTCACCATCGCTAAACTTAACATTAAAGTGATCCGCAAGTGTTGATGACTGCTCAAGTAATACCTCTGGTGACCCTTTAATTTCGCCGCCTGAGCTATTTAATTCAAAGCCTGCATCTTTCAGCGCTTGGTTAACCGCTTCAATGGTGTTGAACTTTTGTAAGTAGTTAATGCTCACCGTAAAGTGGTTTGCACGATAACCCCATGCCGACATCCACGCTGCATATTCGCTTTCTTCTAGTAATTGCTTGTACTGCTCGTGGCTTACTTGCCAGTGCGTGCCAGAATATAAGAAGTTGTCTGCAGTGATAGCACTTTCGTCAATCTGTGCAACCATGTCTTTAACAATCGCTTGTAGCTGAGGCGAAAACTTCTCTACTAAAAGTTCTGAAATGAACACTTTTGGTTTTGTTGGATCTGAGTGCTCAAAATGCTTTGCATATAGTTTTTTTGCTTCAAAGTGGTATTCACCACACTCTTTGTAACCAACCGCTTTAAAGTGTGCAGCTAGTTTTTCTAGCCCTACTTTTTCAAGGTTAAAAGTACGTAGTGCAATGTGGTCATTGATCACATCGTCTTTTTGTGTTGAACCAAGCAGCTCATGAACTTTAACAGCTGAAGGTGTTACCGAAAGGTAGTTATTCCAAAGTTCGTCAAATAGTTGATCAACATTGTTGTGCATAATGGGTTCCTTAATTTTGCGGATTGTCCGCGTTAACTTGGTGCGATTAAGCCCGACGCAACAAGTTTATAAAGTAAATGTTCTAACAGAGTCGCCGTTGTTTAATGCCAATGCCTTTGCAACACTTGGGTCGATTTGCAAGGTCTTGCTCTGTTCATCGTAAGAACATTTATCTGTAAATGTCGCTTTAAAGTCTGCCAGCCCTTGATTAGATATCGCACGCGCTTTACCTGATACTCCAGCGCATATTTCTACTACAGCTACGAATGAACGTTGCACAGTTCTAATATTGCCAAGTTTTGCTTCAATCGTTGGGCCTGCATCAAACAAATCGATGTAACCTCGGTGCTCAAAGCCTTCTTTTTGCAATAGTTTTAAAGCAGGTTTAGTTTTTTCGTGCACTTTACCAATCACGGCTTGTGCGTCTTCACTGAGTAAGTTTGCGTAAATAGGGTACTTGGGCATCAGCTCACTGATAAATACCTTATCGCCTAGGCCAACTAAGTGATCAGCCTGCGGAAACTCGATGCTGAAAAAGTGCTCTTGTAACCATTTCCAAAATGGTGAGTTACCTTGGCTGTCGCTAACACCACGCATTTCTGCGATAACGGTATCGCTAAATCGCTCGCTATGATCAGCCATAAAGACAAAACGAGAACGACTTAAAAAGCGCCCAGCTAACCCTTTGCGAAACGGCTCTCTTAAAAACAGGGTACAAATTTCGCTGCATCCGGTGTAGTCATTACACATACTCAAAATATCAACAGTATTGTAAACATTGAGGGTGCGAGAGTGATGTACCGTTTTACCTAAATGATAGTGATAAAGCGGTACTTGCATGCCTACTGCCGCTTCAATGGCGGTAGTACCCATGATGTCGCCTGTTTCGCTATCTTCAAGTACAAACACATACCCTTCATCAAAAGGCTTATTCAGTGATTTAGCGAAGCTTCTTTCAGAGCGCGTAATTTTGTCTTGTAACAGTTGGTCGTCAACGGGTAACGACGTAAAGCCATGACCTGACTCTATGGCAATCTGTTTAAAAGCGGCAAAATCGCGACTGGCTATCGGTCTTAGTATCTGCATAGTTACATCCAGTGGGAGGCGGTTAAACCTCCCAATCCGATTAAGCGCTAGCCGCTTGCGCCATAGCTGCTACCACATCAGCAACCGCCATTTCAAAGCGCGCTAAGCCCGCTGTGATATCTTCATCAGGGATCACTAGCGAAGGTGTAAAGCGAATAACATTAGTACCTGCAACCAGTGTCATAAGGCCATGCTTGGTGCTTGCTACTAAGAAATCACGTGCGCGATCTTTAAAGTTATCGTTAAGTACCGCGCCTAATAACAAACCTTTACCACGTACTTGTGCAAATACGTTGTATTTTTCGTTAATCGCATTTAGACCATCACGGAATAGTTGTTCTTTAACTTTAACTTGGCTTAACACTTCTGGTGTATTAACCGTATCAAACGCAGCCTCTGCCACAGCACAGGCCAGCGGGTTACCACCGTATGTAGAGCCATGAGTACCTACTTTAAGGTGTTTAGCGATTGCATCAGTAGTGATCATAGCACCAATCGGGAAACCGCCACCGAGCGCTTTTGCGGTGCTTAAAATATCTGGCGTTACACCAAGGCCTTGGTATGCGTATAGCTCGCCGGTACGGCCAACACCTGATTGTACTTCATCAAAAATCAACAAGGCATTGTGTTTGTCACACAGTGCGCGAACGCCTTCAACAAATTCTTGAGTTGGTGTGATGATACCGCCTTCACCTTGTAGTGGCTCCATCATAACCGCACAGGTTTTGTCGCTGATCAGTGCTTCAAATGCTGCTAAATCGTTGTAATCGCAGTGTACGATATCAGCTGGTTTTGGACCAAAGCCGTCAGAGTAAGCAGCTTGACCACCCACAGTTACCGTGAAGAAAGTACGCCCGTGGAAACCTTTGTTAAATGCGATGATCTGTGTTTTGTCTTCGCCGTAGTTATCTAGCGCAAAACGACGTGCAAGTTTAAGTGCTGCTTCGTTTGCTTCTGCGCCTGAGTTTGCAAAGTAAACTTTGTCGGCAAACGTAGCATCAGTGATTTTTTTTGCTAAACGCAATGCAGGCTCATTGGTCATAACGTTTGATAGGTGCCACAGTTTTTGGCCTTGTTCAGTCAATGCATTCACAAGCGCTGGGTGACAGTGACCTAAACAGTTAACGGCAATACCACCAGCAAAGTCGATATACTCGTCGCCTTTTTGGTCCCATACACGTGAACCCTTACCTTTAACAGGAATCACCTCTGATGGGTTGTAATTTGGTACCATAACCTTGTCGAATAATTCGCGGTTAGTTTGCATGACGACGTCCTCTTAATTTACTTCAACTTGTTGTGCATCTTTTTTAAACAAATATAAAGATGCTTATTTATCAACATTATTACGATGATTAACGTAAATTTGCAGTGCAAAAATAAACAAATTGTTTAAAATAAAAAGCAAATTAACGAACATATTTAGCAAAATGATAAATTCACAAGATGAAAAGCTGATTGCTTTGTTAAGAAGTAACGCCCGCGCCAGTATTTCAGATTTAGCAAGAAGCTTAGACTTATCACGCTCAACGGTGCAAAGCCGCTTGCAAAAATTAGAGCAATCTGGGGTGATTAGAGGTTACAGCGTAGAGTTTGGCCAAGAGTACCTATCTGAGCTTGTAGAAGCCCATGTATCAATTAAAGTGAAACAAAAGCTTACCACCAAAACCAACATTGCCTTAAAGCACATGAGCAACATTAGCGCCTTATACGCCATCAGTGGCGAATACGACATGATAGCGGTAGTAGAAGCACAAAGCCTACAACAGCTCAGTATCATTTTGGATGAAATAGGCAATTTAGAAGGGGTAGAGCGCACCAACTCCTCGGTTATTCTAGAAACCAAGTTTAAGCGCTAGGGTAAAGTGTTTATCACATAAGGTTTGGGGTAGTTTGGTAGATTGGATATGCGAAGCGACATCCGACAAGCCAGTATCAGAGTGGTAAAGTGATCCAGCTTTTATAATTGACTGGGTTGGGCTTACTTATCATTGTGTGTCGTATCTGTTATATATGCATAACCAACAAACACTTAAACCTAAAAGACGCAAAAGCGCCGGTTAAGCGAGGCGTTATATGTTTTCTCGGAAAATTTAAAAATTGCGCAAAATCAGCGTTTTGAAATGGCGGAAATCATTATGTCCAAGACTGTTCAGCAGCAAATCGGAAATGTCGCTCTAGTTGTTGAAAATTACGACGATGCTATTGAGTTCTATACTCAAAAACTTCAATTCACACTGGTCGAAGATACTGACTTAGGTGGTAAACGCTGGGTTCAAGTTTCTCCTCCAAATTCTAATGGTACGAACTTACTTTTAGCTCAAGCGAGTACACCTGAGCAAACGCAAGCAGTTGGAAATCAAACTGGTGGTCGTGTGTTCTTGTTCCTGCAAACTAATGATTTCTGACGAGACTACGAGTTAATGAAGACAAATGGTGTTGTATTTAATGAAGAGCCACGAGTTGAAGAATACGGAACAGTGGTGGTATTCCAAGATCTCTATGGTAACAAATGGGATTTATTGCAGCTAAACAGAGCAACCAAATAGCGCGCACATAACAAAGCATTACGGTTTTTGGCTAAATATTTGAATATAGACCACGGAACAACCCGGTAAGTCCGGTTGTTTCTGCGTAAATTAATAACTTTTGTCGGATGGCGGCGCTGCGCGCCTTATCCCGTTCTACATAAAAAGTAGGTTGGTTAAGCCAAAGGCGCCACCCAACATACTTTAAAATACAACGTTGAAGATACGCTATTGGACTTCGCGGTAATTTAACGCATCACGTTACTAACTCAGTCGGGTTATGCTGTTCAGTTTTAGCGATATACCACAGCACCATTAATCCAGCCAATGCCGAGAATACCGAGGCAAATAAAATGCCCAGTTTTGCAGCGTTTAACTGTTCGGGGCTGTACGCTAAATTGGCAATAAATAACGCCATCGTAAAACCGATACCTGCCAGCATGCCGCCGCCAAGGATCATGCCCCAATGTAAGTCACTTGGAAGCTTTGCAATTTTTATTTGCACTGCCGCCCAACTGAATAACAAAATACCGATGGGTTTACCTAATACAAAACCAAGAAACACCGCGAGTGTAACTGATGAGGTAAAACTTACCTCTGCCAATGGAATACCGGCATTGGCCAGTGCAAATAGTGGCATCACAATAAACCCAACCCAAGGGTGAAGCAATATCTCTAAGCGCTCAACAGGGGAGAGTGCTTCTCTTGCCGCAGCTTCTGCAGTTCTTAAGGCTTTACGGTCCGCCGTGTCGCCACTCCAATGCTCACTAGGCGGGTAATCAACCACACAATTCATAATTGCATGGAGCCTATCATCACTTACCCATTTATTGGTTGGCGTTAACAACCCTAAAATAACACCTGTTACCGTGGCGTGTATGCCAGAGACATCAACCGCAACCCATATAAATATGCCGACAATAAAAAACACGGTGATGCTTCTAACACCTAAAAAAGCCATTAGCTTAACGAGCACAAATCCCATTAAAGCGATGCCAATAGCAAGCCAATCTAGATTACCACCGTAGCCAATGGCAACAACAATTATCGCGCCCAAGTCATCAACTACAGCTAACGACAACATAAATACCCGTAAACTTTTGGGAATACCTTTACCAAGCAGCGCTAAGCAACCAAGCACAAATGCCGTGTCTGTGGCCATTACTGTTCCCCAGCCATGCTGGCCTGGCAGAGAAAATTGCAACGTTAAATACACCAGAGCGGGCACCAACATGCCGCCTAAGGCACCTGAGACAGACAGCATAGCTAAACTGGGGTTGCGTAACTCACCCAATACCAACTCACGTTTAAGCTCTAGCGCAATCAAAAAGAAAAATAACGTCATTGCTGCGTCATTAACCCACTCTTCTATCGGTCGTATATATTCAAAAGTATCAAACTTAATCCCGATTGATATATGCCAAAAGTTGGCAAATGCGTCACTCACAGGAGAATTTGCCAAAATCAAAGCAATTATGGTCGATAATAATAGGGTCACACCCGCAGCAACTTCTACTTTAAAGAAGCGAGAGATTGGCTCTACTATCCAATCTATATGCTCTTTTGGTAGCTCAGTAGCGTGACCTACGTTTGTCTTTTTCGACCGAACGCTCATGGTTTTCACCTAATCTCCTAGCAACAAAAATATGGTTTTAACACCTTGTTTTTAAATACATTTTTTACCATCGTGGTTTAGTAAATTGCTCAACCCCTATGCCATGTGTCGATAACAAATACGGCACCTGTATGCTGTATCTGTGCTTTAATCTTTCTTCTTAATTTTTGAGTCACTTTTTGGCTCCATATCTTTTAAGAACTTAAATAAATCGCTATCGGTAGACAAAATGAGCGTTGTATCATCGGCCATAATACTCGGGTAAGCTTGCATAGTTCGGGTAAATTCAAATAAGCTCACAGCTTGCGGGCTTTGATTGTAGGCTTGAGCATAAATTTGCGCAGCTTTGCCATCTGCTTGCCCTCTAATTTCTTCTACTTGGCGGTAAGCTTCTGATTGAATTTTATTTAACTCTCTGACTCTGTCACCACGAATTCTAGCGGCTTCACCATTGCCTTCCGATAAAAACCTCTCAGCAATTTGGCGACGTTCACTCACCATACGCTCATAAATTTTGGGCCTAACGCTTTCGTTGTAGTTAATACGTTTAAAGCGAATATCGAGCAACTCAATACCAAACACCTGTACTTTGTCAGCTGCGGCAGTAAAGATCTCTGTTTCTACCATCTGGCGGCCCTTATGAATTGGCACAAGCGCGCCAATTTTGGTGTCAGCATCTAATTCAATTAGTAGCCCTTCACGCAAAGGCTTTCTATCTGCACTGGTGCGTATAATTTCGATCAGTTTATGTTTGGCAACCGAGTTGCGGGTTTCGCTTCCCAAAATATCATCCAATCTCGATTGCGCACTTCGCTCATCTCGAAGACGCAAAAAATATTGCAAAGGTTCGGTAATACGCCATCGAGCAAATATGTTGACCGAAATATAAAGTTTATCTTTGGTTGGCATATCCGAAGGGGCACCGTTCCATTCCAACACACGCTTATCTATTGCGTTTACTTGTTGAATGAAAGGGACCTTTATGTGCAACCCTGCATCAACTATTGGTTCTCCGATAGGTTTACCAAATTGCGTAATAATAACCTGTTCAACTTCGCTAACAGTATAAAGCGCACTATTTAGGGTCAGTGCAACAACCATGAGCAAAGCAACAGCAATGGATATGTTTTTTGCTTTCATGGTTTTTCTCCCGACATTTTATTTAGATTAAGAAAAGGTAAAACATGCTGCGCTTTGTCATCGATGATCACTTTTGAGCGAACGCTAGGTAACACAGACTGCAAAGTTTCGACGTATATGCGTCGCTTAGTTACTTCTGGGGCTTTAAGATATTGTGCATAGAGCGCATTAAATCGGGCAACATCCCCCAGGGCTTCATTTACACGTTTTAAGCGATAGCCATCTGCTTCTCTGATCCGTTGATCTTTTTCACCTAAAGCCAGTGGAATCACTTTATTGTAATCTCGGCGCGCTTCGTTGATGAGCTTTTCTTTTTGCTGCTGTGCTTGGTTTACTTCATTAAATGACTCTTGTACGGGCATTGGCGGGTTAATGTTTTTAAGTTGCACCTGATCGATACTTAACCCCATTGCATACTTGGTTGATAATGCTTGCATTTTTATAAGTGCTTGAGACTCTATTTCCTGTCGCCCTATGGTGATCACTTCATCAACCGTACGGTCGCCTACCACCTCACGCATTACAGATTCAGATACATAGCGTAAGGTTTCACTGGGCTCTCTAACTTCAAATAAAAATTTAACCGGATCAGAAATACGATATTGCACTACCCATTCAACAAGAGCGGCATTTAAGTCTCCAGTAACCATTTGCGTTTCTCGTAACCCTTCATTACGGCGGGGGCTTTGATAGGGGTCATTGGCCCCCACTGTAGAGAAGCCAAACTCTTGTTTAAGTTGCCGTTTTACAGGCACTGTACTGGCATGATCTATACCAAATGGTAATTTGAAATGCAGGCCTGGCTGCTCAAGGGATAAAAATTTACCAAAGCGCTGTATAACCGCCACTGAATCACTAGGGACTGTATAGGCTGAATTCCATATTGTGAGTAATACACAGATAAAGGCAAAAACGAATGGAAAACTTGGATGGCGACCGCCGGGTAATATAGTTGGCACATAAAATAATTTTTTTAAAATTTCATTTAAATCTGGTGGTGATTTATTACCCCCACCCCAACGGCTTTCAGTGTTATTGTTGTCAGTCATTTTAAGTTCCTCTGTTTAGAGTTGTTAATCGCTTACATGAACTAAATTTAGGTTTTTAGAACTATGCTACTTAGGCGTTCCGTTTTAGTGATAAAAGTACTTACTAACATATGGGGAGGTCATTGCTGAGAGCAAACCACTGTAGTCCAGCTTAAACCTAATTTCTTGACCAACCTGCAAAGCTACTCCTGCACTTTCAACCACCAAGTGGTCACTGCAACTGGCTACAATCGTTATTCCTCGCGGTGGTATTATTCCTAATGGATTAACATCTTGACGACCAAGCGCAAGTAGCCCTTGTTTAACTTGTCCTCTATCAATAACTTGTGGCATTTCACCAAATGCGTTTATGGATCTTTGTCCCTTCGGTATTGATGGTTTAATGTTGGATTCAATAACTTCTGCTACCAAAGTGACGATATCGGTATGTGCGCCAGCGATGGGGTGTTTGTAAAGCGCTTCAACGCCAAAGTAAATCGCTTCACCCAGTCGTAATTGATTAACGGCATTATGTACATGTGGGTCTAAGTCCAGTGCCCAAAGTAAGTTTGCTGAGTTACCTCCAGAGATGATTTCAAAACGAATGCCAAATAGCGTTTCAGCTTCTTTTGCTAATTTGGCTAAAAAATCCATATTATCTTGCTGTGGCGCAACGCCATAACGGCACGTTAAATTGGCGCCAATTCCTTTTAAGGTAATATTTGAAAGTCTTAGTGTTTGCCTGATAATGTCAAAAAGCTTATCTGGCATAATGCCTTCCCTAAGGTCGCCTAACTCAACCATTACTATAACTCCATGAAGGAATCCCGCATTCTTTGCCGCTTTAGACAGTGCTCTTATTACGATAAGCTCGGTATTAAGGCTTATTTCACAGTTTAATACCACGCGCTCGACCTGACTCAGCATTGGCGTTCGTATCAACATCATTGGTATGGTAATGCCGGCGTGTCTCATCCTTTCTATATTTTCTATACGTGAGTCGGCGAGCATTCTAACGCCAGATAAAATAAGCGAAGCTGCAACTGTAGGATGGCCCATAAATACTTTGGTAACGGGTACTATACTGATGCAATGAGGTTTTAGTATGCTGATAAGTCGTTTTGCATTAGCAACAATTTTGGCACAGTCGATTTCTAACCTTGGCGTGTTCATAACGGCGTTGGTATTTTTCTTTCAAGCAGTGGAAAAGCTTTAAAAACCATATGCAGTAAAAATTCACTTGAACGCTTTAGTGCGTCGGTAACGGGTATGCCAAACTCTTTTGAGTAGTGATATATACACTCGTCAACTTCGTGGTTGCTCATATCTTCATGATTTATGCTAATACCTATCACCTTTGTATGTGTGAAGTTTTCTATTAGCTCTATTTCACTTGCGAGTGATGGCATGCGCATTTGTGCAAAATCAACTCTAAATTTACGGTGTGGGGCATGTTGCACAATCACTGCATTAGGTGCAGAGCCTCGAATTATCATCGCGCTTGTGCAAAATGCAGTATGGCTAAGCGCCCCTTGTCCCTCAATTATAATGACATCAGGTTCCTCAGTTTCATAAGCTCGGCAAATAACCGCTTCGAGCTCTCCTGGGCAAAACTGAGCCGGTATAGAGTCCATCACTAAACTATACGCAGATCCTTGCATTACGCCCGTTTGCCCAGTAGCGACTGAAACAACATTAAGACCACTTTGCTTCAAAGCGTTAGTGAGTATCGTTGCTGTTGTGCGTTTGCCCACCGCACAATCAGTGCCCATTACCACGATTCTTGGGCAATCCACTTTATTGATAAGACCGCTAAAAATTTGTAAGTTGCGCTGCTCTCTAGGTTTACGTATGTCAAAAATCGCCACACCATTTTCTCGGCTAATGGCGATAAACTCTGGGTCATCATTCAAATATTCATGTAAGCCATTGACAATATTCATTCCAAGCTTCATTGCTTCAATAATAACAAGCCGTTGTGAAGTCGATAACACACCACTGGAAGGTGCAATACCAAATATTAAATATTTAGGCCTCTCGCTGGCCTTGTGAACAGCTTCCTGTAAGCTTGCATAGATTGGAATACCATTATTTTTGCGATCCAGTGCATATCCTGAATCTAACCCCGCTTTTTCGCTATCAATGACAGATAATATGCGAAATTTGGGAGAATAGCGGATCAGCCCATTGGCTGTTTTACCATCTGTTTTAGTGAAGTTTCCCTCACAAAAAATAACTGCACTAAGCGTAGCGACCGTGTCATGAGCGTGATTTGACCCAATAAAATCATTTTGCGCTTTAGAATTTGAAACCTTTTTAGGAACGACCTGAAATAGGTTTACCACATTTGGAGAAGACATTATTAGCCTCAGTATTTATAGAACCTAGAGGTTGATTTGTGCATACCGAGATTTTAAATCGGGAGAGGTACAAGTAGTCCCACTAAGCAAGTCGGGAGTGATAGGGAACTATAAAGATAGGCCATTTTTTATACATTAGATAGTGTTATCTCATTTATATGCAAAAACTTAGTTACACCCAAATTACTTAGTTTTAACACCCAGACAACGACAATTGGTTTAGTGATCCACTTATACGGTATTAGGTAAAATTTAAACTGTTTCAATTTAGACTTTGTTGATTCGCCCATCAATTAGCGTTTATACGCCTCATTTCAGCAATAACTGTTGTTAACAGCTTATCCAGCTACGCAGTTAGTGCGCTTAGAACAAAAGCAGACGTCAGCAAATGACCAATTTATTTATCTTATTATTTGAATTAGTATAGTTTTACTTTTTATAAGTGACATCTTATTTGCTTAACTTCCTGCCTAACATGGTAGGAAACCGCAATGGATTGCTCATAGCTTTTTGGGGCTTTTGGAGGAACAATGAACATTAGGGATATTTTACAGTGGCAGTGGGATGGGTATAACAAGTTCCATAAGTCTCGTATCAATTTATGGATCCATATCTTGGCAGTGCCAGTATTTATTTTTGGTACGCTCTTTTTTATCGGCTCGCTTATTAGCTTGAATATTTTATCATTAATTTATTCTGTGCTGTTAATGGCTATTTCAATTGCGGTGCAAGGTTTTGGTCACAGCAAGGAAGCGCTACCAGCAGAGCCATTCTCTAGCGCCAAAAATGCTTTTCTGCGTATTTTTTTGGAGCAATTATACACGTTTCCAAAATTTGTAATCACCGGAAAATGGTATTCAGCGCTTAGAAACTCAAAACCCTAACAAGTATTTTAAACAGCGCGGCTACGTTTTTTCTACCGATTTTAGCAAACTATTATCAGCTTCTTAAATGAGCGTATAACTAAATGGCTTTTAAATTAAAAGGAATATTAATGTTTAGACTTATTGCAACGGTTATCTTGTTTTTATCATTCTCTGTTAACGCTCAAGATATTAAAATTGGTGAAACACAAGTTTTAAAATCAGAGGTATTAAACGAAAGTAGAGAATATTACATATCTTTTCCAAAGTCATACGACAAAAACAACTACACATCATACCCCGTGCTCTATTTACTTGATGGCGATATGCATAGTTTCTTTCAAGTATTTTCAGGTATGGTTAATCAAATGAGCGTAGATGCAAGCCCAACCATCCCTGAAATGATTGTGGTGGGTATAGCGAGTCAAAATAGAGTAAGAGACAGTTCACCGACTAACTCACTGACACAGTATGGCGGCAAAACAAATGACGCACTCAGTGTTACCGGTGGTGCAGACAAATTCATTCAATTCATAAAAGAAGAACTTATTCCTACAATTAACCGCAAATACAGAACGTCAGATTATAAGGTGTTAGTGGGCTATTCTTTTACTGGCTTACCTGTTATTCAAAGCTTATACACGACGCCAGAAACATTTAATGCGTACATGGCTATCGATCCAAGTATGTGGTGGGATAACCAATACATGTTAAAACAATTAACGCACTTTTATAAAAAGCCGGCGCTAGATAAACGTCGCCTCTTCATAGCAACAACCGAACGCGTTACTGAGGTATACCCAAAAGAAAATTACGTTGCAGAATTTATTAAAAGGCTAACAAATAAGTCTAAAGACGGGCTTTATTTTGACTCTATAACCTTTGGCAAAGATGAGAACCATCACACGATGCAAGTTTTGAGTTTTTACAAAGGATTGCGCTCTGTTTTCGAAGGCTACATGATTGATGATCATGCGAGGTTTCGCTCAGCCAAAGCGTTGGAAACACATTTTTATAATCTTTCGAATAAACTAGGTGCAAAATTTCAATTACGTGAAGATCTTCTCAACTGGTTTGGATACGAAAGGCTTTACAACAACCAGTTTGTTGACATTGACGTAAATCGAGCTGTCGAATTTTTTGAACTCAATACTCAATACTATCCACTTTCTTCAAATGCATGGGACAGTTTAGGGGAGGGGTATATGATACAGGGTAACGATAGCGCAGCCTTAATTTCATATGAAAAATCACTTCAGCTAAATCCAAATAACAAAAATGCACAAGAGAAAATAGCGCAATTAAAAAGTAAGCTAAATTAACATCTCACAATCAGTTGGATCAGACCATTTAACTGACCTGTTTGTTTTGCCTAAAACTGTAGCCTATTATGAATTTCCGTTTAACTAAGTGTGCTCTTATACGTGGATTAAAAAGGATATTTTATGACTTCGAACAATAAGCTTAAAAGGTTGAATACCAGCAGGGATTTTATCGCAGATAATTATCACGTACCGCTGAGCTTATCTGATATAGCAAAGTGCTCATACATGTCTCCTTATCATTTTTTGCGTGTTTTTAAAGATACCTATGGAGAAACGCCCACCGAGTTTTTGATTCGCCTTAGGGTTGAACAAGCTAAAAATATGCTTATTACAGAGAACTTTACTGTCTCAGAAGTTTGCGAAAAAGTCGGATATACGAGTCTGGGTAGCTTTTCGTCGTTGTTTTTAAAGCAAGTTGGTATGGCACCTACTTTATATCGCCGTAAGCTTTGGGCTTTGTCTAGTGAAGCATTCCGCTTCCCGGCGCAAGCTATACCGGCATGTTATGCCTATCATTTTTTGCGCAATTTGACTAAGTAAGCAATATAGGAGAAATATCATTTTGATTTAATCTGTAAAATAAAGATGAATTAACAATAAGGACTTTAAAATGATCACATCTATTGCTCATACAACCATATATGTACTTAATCAGGACAACGCACTCGATTTTTACAAGAACAAGCTCGGTTTTGAGGTCGGTGACGATATGAAAGTGGAGGGCGATTTTAGGTGGCTAACTGTGCATCCAAAATCTACCCCTCAACTTCAGCTAGTCTTAGCAGAGCCAAAAGAGGGGCCCATGTTCAGTAAAGAGTCTGCTGAAAAAATACGAAGTTTAATCGAAGAAGGTGCATTCGGCGCTGGTGTTTTTGAAACTGACGACTGCCAAAAAACGTATCAAGAGCTTGAGGCCAAAGGCGTGGAGTTTATCCAGCCACCCACTGAGCAGCTTTATGGTATTGAAGCCATGGCCTTAGACAACTCAGGCAACTGGTTTAGCTTGGTTGAACGAGTAAATAAATTGAATAAGTCTTAACTTTATCTGTCAGGTTTGATTGTTATAGCTTAATCAAATCTGACAGTCGCATAAGTGCCAATCTCAGTCGTTCAACAGCAACTTGATAGCTTGCGGTCAATCATGGTCGCAGACGTTCAGCTAGCTTGTTTTTGGACATAAACGTGTTAGAGACTAAGGGCAGCTTTGTGCCATAAGCAGCCGTTAAATAGTATTATTAAAATCAACAACTCTGACCCCATTGATTCCATTTTTTCAGGTGGCTGGGTACTCACATTATGTTGCTGCTATAGCTTTCGTTGCATTTCTATTTTATTACCTATTATCAAATATAAAACTAGGTTAAGTCAGGAAAGGCGTATTAAAAAATGGGCACTTAACTGTCAAAAAAACCAAAGGCCAGCATTTTTTACCTCAGATTTTATTAAGAAGCTTTATGGACTTCCCAGACTTTGCTAGACACCCAATGAGTTACATTGTAACTTCTAATAAAAGGTGTTTTTTATGAGCAAAGGCAAGCGGTATACCCAAGAATTCAAAATCGAAGCAGTTAAGCAAATCACAGAGCGTGGTTATTCAGTTACAGAAGTATCTGAACGACTAGGTATTTGTACTAAAACCCTGTATCACTGGCGCAGCCAGCTATCTGATAAACCTAAATCGGTTAAGTCATCAGACGAACAACTTAGGATCGCTAAACTTGAGGCTGAATTGAAACGTGTCACGGAGGAGCGGGATATTCTAAAAAAGGCCGCAAGGTACTTTGCCAGCAACCCCGAGTAAAGTACGGCTTCATCCGAGATCACCAAGATGAGTTTTCCATTACTACGATGTGCCGCCTTTTTAAGCTGCATCGCAGTGGTTTTTATGCGTGGTTAAAAAAGCCTGTAAGTGATAGAGCGCTTGAAGATAGTCGCTTGTTAAAGCTCATTAAAGAGTTTTATATAGCCAGTGGCGGCACATATGGTAGCCCTTGGATACATGCAGACTTGCGTGAAGCCGGTGAGCAATGCAGCGTAAATCGTGTTGCTAAGATCATGCGTCAACATAATCTTAAAGCGCAAATTGGGTATAAACGTCGTCATATTAAAAGCGGTAAAACATCGCGGATTGCAGATAACTTATGAGCGCGTCAATTTAACCCGCCAGCGCCGAACCAATCATGGGTCAGCGACATCACCTATGTTAGAACTTATGAAGGCTTTTTATATGTAGCAACGGTTATGGATTTATTCTCTAGGCGCATAGTTGGTTGGTCGATGGATAAAAATATGGATAAGCACCTTGTTATAAACGCCCTGTTGATGGCTGTATATCAACGTCAACCGAAGACTGAAATACTGGTA
The DNA here is from genome assembly GCF_009176705.1 of Pseudoalteromonas sp. A25. NCBI lineage: Bacteria > Pseudomonadati > Pseudomonadota > Gammaproteobacteria > Alteromonadales > Pseudoalteromonadaceae > Pseudoalteromonas > Pseudoalteromonas sp. A25. Next base: position 15,570 of record NZ_AP021847.1, read on the forward strand.
CATAGTGATCAAGGTAGTCAATACGGTAGTGCTGACTATCTTGCATTTATGAAAGAACATAACCTTGTGCCTTCAATGAGCCGCGCTGGGAACTGTCATGATAATGCGGTTGCTGAAAGCTTTTTTGCGACGATTAAAAAACGAATAATTAGGCGTAAGATATACTCGACAAGAGAAGATGCGAAAGCTGAGATATTTAATTTTATAGAAATGTTTTACAATCCCAAAAAACGCCATTCACACACAGGCGGTGTTTCACCTGCTAAGTTTGAGGAAGCGTACTATTCTGAGTTAAAAACTGTCTAGTAAAAGCTGGGAAGTCCAGAAATTAGTAATTGCGGGCAGCTACGCTCATATGACGCAAGATGTGTTGCGAAAACATATAATGTTGGATTAAAACCTGAAAAAGCAATTGTAGCGATAAATAAGGTTTCCGAGGAAGATGTAGATCATTGGTTATTGTATCAGAAAGCAAAAACATATTTAGACTTAGGAGAAAGTAATTACAAAAGTGCACTATCCAGTGCTAAAGAGTGTTTTTCTTTAGCAAAAAGTGATGAAAAAGCACTAACAAGAATATCCATATATCATGACCTGCTTAGTGGTTGCTATATGAAGCTAGATGATTCTGAAAATGCAAAAATAGAGCTTCAGAAAGCAATTGAAAATTGTTCCAATGAAAAATACAAGGTCGACTTGCAAAATAGGTTGAATAAATTGTATTAGCTCAGACTAGACCTGACAGTTACCCATTTTTTCAATCGGTGACTGTCAGTTTATTTTTTAGATAGTTTACTATTGTAGTGTTCCGCTCGCTCAATTAAACCCAATGCAACTTCGCTTATACCATCTCCGGCCTTCATCTTTCCAATAAATGTCTCTTTAAACATCGGGTAAAGGTTTGAAAATATTTCAGTGAGCGTTATCGATAGTAAAGTTACAACTTGATTGAAATCGCCCTCTATCTCAGCGATAACATTTTTGTGTTCTGCTTCAAGATCCAATTCTTCACCATTCGGTCCAGTATGCTTGCCTGAACTTCCAAAAGCTTCCATAGCACTTGCCGCATAATAAAATTCTGGAAGGCTCCCCAAAATTCTTCTCTCTCCTCGGTGAAAAAGTCTATCTCTTTCCTCACGCAAATTTTTTCCTGTTTCGGCTACTGCATCTATAAGCTTTATTAGCCTACTGTTAGCTAATATTGTTTCACTTTTAATTAATGCTTTTCTGGATACCTGACGTGGAGGCAGGCCGACTTCATAAACTGATTCAATTAATAGAAATACGCAATCCCTAATCGACGTTACTCTACCTAACATGACATCTAGAATCGAACGCACCCAGTTGTAACGTGAAATATTTCCAAGTGGCGTTTCGACCGGAAGATTCGTCAGTGACAATAATTGATAGATTGTTTCAAGTGACTTAAATGTATCGTTCAGGGCATTTGCCCTGTGATGGACTTGCAACACGTAGTTCACGTCGGAAGGAGCTGTTCCAAATTCAAAATCTCGAAAGCAGAGCGGTTGGTATAAGTCGTACACTACGCCGATGAATAGGCATCGATCTAAAGTCTCACTATCAAACTTCATTTCTGACATATCAGCGCTTGTTCCTAAGTTGGCTGCGTCTAAATTCCTTAGCAGATTCCAGCCACTTGGGTTGCTTTAAGTTGTCCACAAACCATCTAATGAATTTTTCAGAATAGCGAGGTCTCCCATCAATCACCCAACGCATATCTGACTTTGTCTGATTATTAATTTTGTGTTTATTCAGCACGGCCTGAAAAGCGCCACTCTTGATTGAAATGGTTGCCTGCCGTTTGTTTATTTCGTAAAGGGCCTCCTTCGTATGGTAGGGGTGCGTAGCATCTGGATCTTTAGTCTTCGTGATGATAATAGCCCCTTCACCGGCATCACCCACACTAAGTGACAGATCGCTTTCATCTTCCCGTTTAACAAGCGCAAGCCTGTAGTCAACCGGGATTGAGAACTCTGTAGAATCAACCTTCTTCGATGTTTCGTCAAAGCGTTGAATGAATTTCGATACTGATTGAGCAGCATGCTTACCATACAACTTTTGAATTAATGCTACTTCTGGAGCGGGGCCATCTACTACCAAACTCAGCATACCCACACTTTGCCCGGCAAGAGGGGCATTACCCATTTCATTCCTATAACGTGTTTGATAGTTCAGAACGGTTGCTTGAAAAAGCCGGGACAATTGTGGCTGTAATTCTGGTATCAGCAGATGGATGGCGTGGTCACGTAAATCAATAATCGTCTCTAAATTGATTCTGACAGGATCTTTTTCTTGCAGCCTCCTTTTAACCGCATCTGAAATGGATATACTTTTATCCCCATCATAAAAGATTTTTTCATACCCTTCAGCCTTAAGTATTTCTGCTTTGAGTAACAGTTCCCAAGCATTGACCATCATGATTGCGAAGGCCTCAACACGATTTTTCATACTTGGTCGGTTATATACCTCAAGCGCTAAAGTAAACGCATCGAGACTCCGACTAACCAGCTTGTCGTGAAACTGCTCTTCCGGTTTTTTTTGTTTAGCTTTCGCTGACTGACTCATTACTGCAAGGAACTCGTCATTTGATAAGACACTTATCCCTTCAATTCGGTATTTGGCACGTGAACCAGCATGAAAAATGTACTTATCAAGCAACTTCTCATTAATGTACTTGTTGATGGAGTTTTTACTATACGTGGTGCGTTGGGCTACCATCTCAGCGGTAAAGATAGTGCCGTTTTCTTCAAACTCCCTTAAAACATCAGCCAACGCGATCTGGTTATTATTCCTTGCCAATTTATTCATATCCTTCTGTAGATCTTGATAGAAGCAAGTTGTTGGTATGCCCCTAGAACAATAGACACTTTTCAGCATTACTAAAATTAAGTCAACAGGCAAGTACCTACCAAAGCTAGTTCAGTCATGCGAAACACGTAATGGGGCAGAAACGTGTTAGCTGAACGTCCGTTTTATAAAGTTGAGTCACCCCACCAGATTACTTTGACTGTCTCTTGATAGCCCAAAGCCGCCTGTCAGGCGAAGTTTAAACCCGTTGTTTTAAACTGTAAGATCGCATATGAGCTACTAAAAATAAATAACAGGTAAGCCAGTAGGCGCCTTACACGGTGCCGCTGGTTTATAAAACACATTTCAAACGTAACACTCAACAGCAAATCTTACCCGCAGCGCCTAAATCATCAGCTGTACTAACTCAGCAATCACTGTCTTTGAGATTAGCAGTCATGATAACTGCTACCTCGTTAAATACATCGATCTGCTCTGGCGTAAGGCCAACGCGCATGTTTTGTATAATTTTAGCTTCAATTGATAACACTTGCTCTAATACGGCTTTACCATTATTAGTTAAGCTAAGTAGATGGCTTCGGGTATCATTTGGGTTTTTGGCTTTTTCAATTAATCCCTTTTTAATCATATCTTTAATCAGTCTTGCTAATTGACCTTTGTCTCTATCCATGTGCTCAGACATAAAAGCGGCGGTGCAATGCTCTGTTCTATTTATTAGATGAAGCGATTGTATTTCCATCGGCACAACCTCAACCCCTTGCGCTCTAATGGCTTTGAGCACCAAAGATTTAAATCTAAAGGTAAGTGCTAAAAAGCTATCGGGCAATTCAGTATTCAAAGCTCACTCCTAACATGGTTGACATTGTCAACAGTAACACCTAACCTTGCCATCATCAATAGTTGATAATATCAACCAAAATGGAGAGGCGTTATGAGATTATTCAAAAAGATACTTGTTATGGTACCAGTGGTATTTACATTGGTCGGTATCCTCACTTTTGTGATGACCTATCAAAACATCGGATTTTCGAACAGCTTTGTTGAGCAATGGCTCACCTCTACTATTTGGGCTGCGACGACGATGGCGCCTATCGGGTTTGTGATGGTTGCTATCATTTCAAAGGTGGTTAACGCACTGCTACCAAAAACTCGAGACGTTATAAAGAACGCAGTAATCGGCATATCAATGGCAATTGTCATGGAGGGGTTTATGGCAGCGGTTACAACCATAAATAATGTGCGTTACGTTTCATTGGAGGCATTTGTAGATTATTGGTGGCAGGCATTTATCATAGCCTTGCCTGTCGGATTGTTAATCTCAGTATTTATGACCCTAACGGTAAAGCCTCGTCTTGAACGTTTTATGGCCAACTAACAGCACTTACCCTGCTCCTGAATGGGTGGGCAGGGTACGCTGCCATAAGAGCAAAACACACAGCAGTCGCCTTTTAGGGGTTTTAATAACGCGTCGCAGTTGCTGCATTGATAAAAATATAAACATGCATCTGTAGGCATGGTTTCTTTACTTTTAAAGCCACATTTAGGGCAGGTGAGTTCTGACTCCAATATTGTTTTCACTATTAATCCCTCTTTTTAATAGTTGGTAGATAACTCGCGCACAATTTTAAATTTATTTGCAATTTTCTGCTTGCTATTAGTTTGAAAAATCTAATATGTACTGTCGCAAGTTTTACATTAGTCTTATGGCGCAAGGCATGTTAGCCTTAGTCACGGTTAGCATAAGTAACATAGCCAAACATACATAGGCGAGCACTCGCCATCTTTCCTATTTTCAACAAGTTATTTAAGCCCTACTGTTTGCACACATTGTAGGCTATAACCAGAAATATCAAAGCACTGCGCACATAAGTTGATTAAGACCAAGCGGTATGAGCCACTTATTTACTGAATGATCCGCAATAATGTTAAATATTTGTTTAATTTCAACGTAACTCATTGAGAGTTTAATTAATTTTATTCACTTTACAGAATTGTCGCTTCGTATTAGCTTAGCATTTTGTTGATAGACTGATAGTTGGTCTGTGTTTTGCTGTAGTACCTGTACGCCTTAAACACAGTCCGATACCACATGAAATTGCACATAAATGGTGCAGTTTCATTAAAAATGCACTGTCATAATGCGTAAACACTTATTTGATTTACTATTGATATGACTACCACTGTTTCCGATTGTTAAGCAGTTAAAGGCACGGCACTGTGGCAAGGATTAATTTACCATCACTGTGGTTTATTTGGAGCCTGCTATGTTAACCAAACGCTTTTTTAAAACTAAAGATGAAGCCGAAGTCACCTTCGAATTTTCTCACCCTCAAGCCAAAAAAGTCGAACTTGTTGGCGAGTTTACTGACTGGAAACCGCTCGCGATGAAGTTTGTCAAAAAAGACAAAGCCTTCAAACTCAAGCAACGATTACCTGTTGATAAGCAGTATCACTTTAAGTATCTGATCGATGGCAAACAGTGGGACAACGACACCCAGGCCGACGCATATGTACCAAACAGCTTTGGTACCGACAACAGTATCGTCAATACCCAGCGTTTAGTGTAGTCGCCTATATGCAGGGATTATCTCAGCTGTTTTACTTGCACGGTATTGGCTACGACTATACAAAATACACCGGCGAGCATGTCGTGTTTGAACATCAAACCAGAGCGCAAGCATTACGCTGCTGTGGTATCGATACTGACAATATATCTCATATAGATAAGTTAAATTTTGACCTAGACATAGCACCATGGCTCAATGTTGTTGGTGATGTATGTATGGTTGAACAACATGACTCACTACTTAAGCTGCGACTGCCCGATAGTCAGTTAAATGGCATTGCAAACCTGTGCATTGAAGCGCTCAATTACGAGCATCAATTTGCATTAACAAGTGGTGCTGTTATAGGAGAGTATTTGTTTGAGGGAGTCCGCTATGTTGAAGTCGCCTATCAAATAACAGCGCTGCCAATCGGCTATTTCGATGCCAATATCTGTTTACCATCGGGCACATATCAAACACAAATTTGGTCGATACCTAGCGAGTGCTATAAACAACCCGAACACCCTTCTTGTGGTATCTCTGTGCAGCTTTATACCTTAGCTAGCGATAGAAACCTTGGCATTGGCGATTTTGCAGACTTACATGAGTTAGTAAAGCACAGCGCCAGTCACGGCTGTGACTACATTTTGCTAAACCCCCTGCATATGTTGTTTAAAGAGCAACAGCACAGAGTAAGCCCTTATAGCCCAAATCATCGCGGTTTACTCAACCCGCTGTATATTGCCATTGATTGGTGCGACGACTTTGAGCAAAGCACACAGATTCAGCATGAATTAGCGCTGTCTTTAGCCGCCTTAAAGTCGCACAAAAAAGAGCCTTTTGTTGATTATAATTTAGTAAGCGAGCAAAAGTATCGCTTGCTTGAGATGCTCTACCACCATTTTAAGCAACACAAAACGTCTAAATCGGTAGATGCATTTGCGTGTTTTAAGCGCGAATTTGCCAAACCATTAGAAGTGCTTAACAACGATGAATGCCAAATTTATTGGCAGTTTCTTGCAAGACAGCAGCTTAACCGTTGTCAGCGCTTTAGCATAGAAAGTGGAATGGCCGTTGGCTTAATCAATGATTTAGCCGTAGGGTGTGCACAAGACAGCTTAGAGTTTAATGCAAACAAGACTCTATATGCTGGTAATGCTCATGTGGGTGCACCGCCAGATCCATGGGCAGAAGCAGGCCAAGACTGGGGCCTGCCAGCACTAAACCCGATTAAACTACGCACCAACAAATTTGAATTTTTTAAACAGTTACTGCGCAGTAACATGAAATCAGTCGGTGGCCTTCGCATTGACCATGTTATGGCAATTCGGCGCTTATGGTGGTGTTTTTCAGTGCAAGGTTCACAACAAGGCTGTTACGTTTACTACCCGTTTGAGCACCTTATTGCGCTTCTAAAAATAGAATCGCAACTACAGCAAACCATGATCATTGGTGAAGATCTAGGCGTGGTTCCACCTGAAGTGCGCTCCGTTATGCTCGACGCCAACATGCTGGGAAATGTGCTTTTTTATTTTGAGAAAGACCAAAACGGCGAGTTTGTTCAACCAGAACATATTAGAAGCCATGTGCTATTAATGGTGGCAAACCATGACGTACCGCCATTTAACGCTTGGTGGCAGGGCAAAGATCTGATCGTAAAAAGCCAATACGACCTATTAGATGAACAAGCGTTATCTAATGAACAAAGCAAACGTGATAACGAAAAAGACCGGTTATTACGTTGGTTTGAAAAGGCGGGCGTTAGTCATTTCAACAAGCAAAGCAACGCTAACTTGGTGTATGAGTCTTTGATCACACAACTATCTAAATCAAGCGCATCCATGTTGTGCATTCAACTTGACGATTTAGACGAACAAGACTTACCCGTCAATATTCCCGGCACGTACCTTGAGTACCCAAACTGGCGGCGCCGGTTAAAGAACAATATCAGCGACATTTTTACTAATAAAAGTGATTTTATAAATTCAATAACTCAAAGCAGGAAAGGATTATGAACAGTGTAGTATCAACAAGCAAACCCGTTCAAGATTACTCACAACAGCTAAATGCATTACAAAGTGGTTGCTTTGCTGATCCCTTTTCCTTTTTAGGGTTACATTCTGTTTCTGCGACAGAGTATGAGCTTAGGGTCTATTTACCCGGTGCCGACTCAGTGAGTATTGAGCAAGGGAAAACCGCGACTAAACTTAAGCGTTACTTATCTAGCGATCTGTTTTTGCTGTCATTAAGCCGACCATTGACACACGAAAATAAACTCGTTGTTCAGTACGACAAGCACAAGCAAGTGAAACACGATGTTTATCGTTTTGGATGTCACTTGGACGAACAAGCACTTTATTTGTTTAACGAGGGGACACTCGAGCACGCCTACCAACATCTTGGCGCGCATTTCATAACACATGAGGGCGTTGAAGGTGTGCGGTTTTCAGTTTGGGCACCCAATGCCAAAAGCGTGTCTGTGATTGGCGACTTCAATTGCTGGAACCGATGTGAGCACTTCATGCGTTTTCATCCGGCAAGTGGTGTATGGGAATTGTTTATACCAGCGTTAAAACCAAACCAATGCTATAAATACGCCATTGTAGATAATTACGGCAACGTACAAGACAAAGCCGATCCTTTCGCGTTTAAAATGCAACAGGCGCCAGGTACCGCGTCGGTGTTACAGCCCCTTAAACAACATAAAGCCTTAACGCAAAGTCAGCTTAGTGCGCGTGCAAAGCGCAATCATGTCAGTGCGCCCGTTAGTATCTATGAGGTACATTTAGGTTCTTGGAAACGTCGAGTCGATGAAGACAATCGTTACCTGACCTACCGTGAGCTTGCAGACGATTTAATCCCATATGTTAAAGATATGGGGTTCACACACCTACAATTGATGCCAATCAGTGAATATCCATTTGATGGCTCTTGGGGATATCAACCAGTAGGCTTGTTTTCTCCGTCGAGTCGCTTTGGCAGCTTTGAAGATTTTATCTATTTTACTGAACGCTGCCACGACGAAGATATTGGTTTATTGATTGATTGGGTACCCGGGCATTTCCCCTCTGATCCGCACGGCTTACACAAATTCGATGGCACACACTTATATGAACATGCTGATAGCCGCCAGGGCTTTCACCCAGACTGGAACACCTATATTTATAATTACGACCGCCCAGAGGTGAAAAGCTTCTTACTCGCAAATGCCATGTATTGGCTAGAGGAGTTTAAGATTGATGGCTTGCGCGTAGATGCCGTTGCATCGATGTTATATCTTGATTACAGCCGTAAAGACGGAGAGTGGATCGCTAACAAGTATGGTGGCCGCGAAAACCTAGGCGCTATCGATTGCCTACAACAAGTTAATACTCGCTGTTATGGAGCAGACTCAAGCATTATGATGATTGCCGAAGAGTCAACAGCGTGGCCTGGCGTTACCAATACGGTCGATAACAATGGACTCGGTTTTGGTTTTAAATGGAACATGGGCTGGATGAACGATAGCTTAAGCTATATGAGTCGCGATCCACTTTATCGCCAGCATCACCATCATGAAATGACATTTTCAATGGCGTATGCCTACTCTGAAAACTACATTCTACCACTTAGTCATGATGAAGTAGTGCATGGCAAAGGGTCTTTATTAAGTAAGATGCCTGGCGATGATTGGCAACAATTCGCAAACCTTCGAGCTTACTTTGCATTTATGTTTGCGCATCCGGGCAAAAAACTACTGTTCATGGGCAGTGAGCTGGCCAGCAGACACGAATGGGATCACAACCAAGGCTTAGATTGGCAGTTGCTTGAACATGAGTCGCATAATGGCATTCAAAAGGTAATTAAAAAACTAAATACGCTTTATACCGCTACCCCTGCACTACATGAATGTGACCATACACCTGCGGGCTTTCAATGGATAGACTGCAATAACGCTGCTCACAGTTTGTTCAGCTTTGCTCGTTTTGGTAAAGAGCGCAACGATCTCACCGTCGTCATTAGCCATTTGGCTCCCTTAGTACATCACCAATACAGGGTCGGTGTCCCCAGAGCTGGCGTGTATGAAGTTGCACTTAATACCGATGATAAAGATCTGTTTGGCTCTGGTGTTAAAGTGGTGGGGTCAAAGCAACAACTCATTCAAACTGAACCGACGCCCTCACATGGCTTTGAGCACAGCATCGTGATCAGCATTCCGCCTCTAGCAACACTTTACTTAAACTGGATCACAGGATAAGCAATGTTAAATTCAAGACGGGGTAGCTGTCGCCCGCTTGGCAGTACAGTGATAGACGATGGGGTAAATTTTGCCGTTTACGCGCCAGAAGCCACTTCCTTGTCATTGTGTTTATTTGACAGCAGCGGTCATAGTGAAACAGCGCGCATTGCGATGTTTCTGCATGAAGGCGGTATTTGGAGCGTACATGTCTCTCCTCTTAATGTGGGTGCCTTATATGGGTATCGAGCAGAAGGCGAATATAACCCGCAAAAAGGAAAGCTGTTTAATGCTAATAAGCTTTTACTCGACCCTTATGCTAAAGACTTACACGGCGAGTTTACATGGAGTGAGCGACATTTTTGTCACATGCCGGTCGGCAAACTAAGCCTCTCTGATAATGCGATTGATATGCCCAAGTCAAAAGTGGTTGCTATCGACAAATACGACAGCCCAAAGCCTCAGGTTCCTTGGTCAAGAACCGTTATCTATGAATGTCACGTCAAAGGGGCAACCGCTCGGCACCGTGAAATACCACCTGCATTAAGAGGGACTTTTGCAGCCCTTTGCGAGCCCGCATTTATCAGCCATCTTAAGTTTTTAGGCGTAACAACACTTGAACTTTTACCTGTGCAAACGTTTGTTAGTGAACAGTTCCTTACAACCAAGGGGCTAACCAACTATTGGGGCTACAACACACTTAACTTTTTCATTCCTCATAAAGCATACTTGTGTAATGGGGATGTGCGCGAGTTTCAATCTATGGTGCGTACATTACACCAAGCAGGCATTGAGGTGATTTTAGATGTAGTCTACAACCACACAGCAGAAGCCGGTGTTGATGGCCCAACATTGTCGCTTAAAGGCCTCAATAATCAAGGCTATTATCGCAGTGTACTTGGGCAGCCCGACGTCTATATCAACGACACAGGATGTGGTAACACTGTGAATATTGATGACCCATACGCGCTCGGTTTAGTGCTAGATAGCTTACGCTACTGGGTTGAGGTGATGGGTGTAGATGGCTTTAGATTTGACCTTGCAACTATTTTGGCCAGAAATGCAGATGGCTTTAATCGCTACCATGCATTTTTACAAGCCGTGATTCAAGACCCGATATTACAGCAAGTTAAACTCATTGCAGAGCCTTGGGATATCGGCCCCGGTGGCTATCAACTTGGTGCGTTTCCCGCTCCATGGCGAGAATGGAACGACAAGTACCGTGATACCGTAAGACGGTTTTGGCGAGGCGATATCAACGTTTTACCGGAGCTTGCCAAGCGTATTCATGGCTCACACGATTTGTTCGAGCATAACCTACGAGGTCCATTAAGCTCTATCAACTTTATAACCAGCCACGACGGATTTACCTTAGCTGACTGGGTTAGTTACGAGCACAAACACAATGAAGCGAATGGCGAGCAAAACCTTGACGGACATGGTGCCAATCACTCTATGAACTGCGGTAAAGAAGGCTTTTCTACCGATCCTAAGATCACCTCTTTGCGCTTGAAAATGCAAAAAAATGCCTTAGTCACGCTGTTTCTTTCCAAAGGAGTGCCAATGATTGCGTCTGGCAGTGAGTTTGGCCACTCTCAAGGTGGAAATAACAACGCTTACTGCCAAGACAACCGAAGCAACTGGTTGGCATGGAAGTCTTCTCAGTTCAATCACAGTCTTACAGTTTTTATCAAAGAACTGGTCGCATTACGCAAACAGTTTGATGCCTTTTCACACCCTTTTTATATACACACTGACGATAGTCGCTTTTCAGTGCATTGGCTTAACGAGCATGGCGAGCCTATGCTCCCACAACAATGGCACGAAGCTAACCGTCAGTGGTTAGTTTATATGCTTGTCGATAAGCAAAAGCAAAACGCTCTAATGATTATGTTTAATGCGGCTAAAGACCCTTTAGACATGACCTTTCCAGCTGCTCCCTATAGCGAGCAATGGCAATTGGCACTCACTAGTTGCAAAAGTGTAGACGTTATCGAGCAGTCGATTTCTATTTCTCCCCAATCTAGTTGGGTTTTTACATCTGTAAATGAAGGAATTACTCATGGCTAAAAAAAGCGCTCAAGTGTGCGTAGTAAAGCATTGGCAAGAAGCACCGAAACTTGATGAAAGTACCTTCAGTGACGATTTGATGCGTCACTTTTACTACACGTTAGGACGAGACAAAGTAGGCGAGTCGCAACTCTATCTATATCACGCATTGGCTATGACCATTCGCGATAGACTTGTGTCACGTTGCAGAGCAACAAATCAATTCCTTAAACAACAGAAAACACGCAAAGCAGCTTATTTATCTCTTGAGTTTTTAATGGGCCGAGCGCTTGGCAACGCTGTTCTAAATCTCGATTTACAAAAAGGTGTACAGAGTGCACTTAAACAATACTGTGCTGATTTAGAAAGCGTGGGAGAAGCAGAGCACGACGCTGGGCTCGGTAACGGTGGCTTAGGACGCTTAGCTGCATGCTTTTTAGATAGCTGTGCCAGTTTGGCGCTACCAGTCATTGGTTATGGCATTCGCTACGAATATGGCATGTTTAATCAAACCATCGAACAGGGTAATCAAGTAGAACACCCAGATAATTGGCTTCGAGAAGGACACCCTTGGGAGTTAGCTGCACCCGAGCAATCTCAGCGCGTTAAATTTTTTGGTCATGTCGAAACCTTCCGTGATAGAAGTGGCAGAGAACATAGGCAATGGGTAGATACGCAAGATGTGCTAGCGGTGCCTTACGATGTGCCAATTCCAGGTTACAAGAATGGCGTAGTAAATACCTTACGCTTATGGAAGTCAGAAGCAACTGACGAATTTGATCTGACAGAATTTAATGCAGGAAGTTACTCAGAAGCCGTTGCTAAAAAGAACTTAGCAGAGCAGATCACCATGGTGCTTTATCCGAATGACAGCAGCGAAAATGGTAAAGAATTACGCTTACGCCAACAATATTTTCTCTCAAGTGCGAGCTTGCAAGATATCTTGTTACAGTGGGTAGAACAATATGGCGCTAACTTTAGCGACTTTGCTGATTATCATGTTTTTCAATTGAACGACACGCACCCGAGTATTGCTGTTGCTGAGCTAATGAGGCTATTTGTTGATGTTTATGAGCTGAGTTGGGACGAAGCTTGGCAGATAACCACTCAAACAATGGCGTACACCAACCATACGTTATTGCCAGAGGCATTAGAAAAATGGTCAGTGCCATTATTTGCAAAGTTACTTCCTAGATTATTGGAGATTATCTACGAGATAAATGCCCGTTTCCTCAAGCTAGTTTCACTTCACTGGCCAGGTGATGTAAATAAACAGCGAGAGTTATCGTTAATTGAAGAGGGTGACGTGCCACAAGTGCGCATGGCTTACCTAGCCATTGTTGGTAGCTACTCTGTCAATGGTGTGGCGGCACTTCACACCGAGCTACTAAAGTCTGGTTTATTTAAAACCTTCTACGAACTTTGGCCAGAAAAATTCAACAATAAAACCAATGGTGTAACACCGAGACGCTGGCTTGCCCATTGTAACCCGAGTTTAAGTAAACTGATTAGTGACAAAATTGGCTCGGGCTGGATAGCCGACTACAGCGAAATATCGCAGTTACGACGCTATTACGACGACGAAAAGTTTCACAAGCAGTGGCAAAAAGTCAAAACAGCCAATAAACAAAGATTGTGTGATTTGGTTAAGCAGCGCTGCGGTGTTGAGTTTGATGTAAACATGATGTTTGACGTACAGGTTAAACGCATTCACGAATACAAACGCCAACTCCTTAACATATTGCACGTTATTCACCTATACGACCGAATTTTAAAAGGCGATGTGCAATCTCTTGCTCCTAGATGTGTGCTAATTGGTGGAAAAGCCGCGCCTGGATACTATATGGCGAAAAAAATCATAAAACTGATTAACAATGTCGCAGAAGTTATCAATAGTGACGAAAAAGCAAAGCCTTATCTGAGAGTTGCATTTTTTCCAAACTATAATGTTACTGCCATGGAAGCGATTTGCCCGGCTACTGACTTGTCAGAACAGATCTCTACAGCAGGTAAAGAAGCTTCTGGTACCGGTAACATGAAGTTTATGATGAATGGTGCTATCACCATCGGCACATTGGATGGTGCCAATATTGAGATCCGTGATAACGTGGGTGCTGATAACTTTTTCTTGTTTGGCGCACATGCAGAGCAAACCGATGAAATACGTGCCCGTTACAATCCACAAAAAATTATATCTCAAGACCCTAATTTAAATGCAGTGATGCGCCTGCTAGAGAGCGGTCACTTCAATTTATTAGAGCCTAGTGTGTTTGATGATTTAATTAACGCTATCAAAAGCCCTCAAGATCCATGGCTTACCGCCTATGACTTTGCAAGTTACATAGATGCGCAACAAAAAGCATCCGATACTTATTTAGATCAACCAACTTGGACTCGTATAAGCATTTTAAATACCGCGGCCAGTGGAAGTTTTTCCAGTGACCGAACCATTTCGCAATATTGCGATGAAATCTGGCGCCTTGCGCCAATGCAATAGACCACGACACAAGGATATTTGGAGAAAGTTATGCCCAGTTACGCAAACCGCTACATAAGTAGCTTAACCAGAGAAACCTACGCTTTAATTTTAGCTGGTGGTCGAGGCTCTCGTTTACATGAATTAACCAATTGGCGTGCTAAGCCTGCTGTATATTTTGGTGGTAAACATAGGATCATCGATTTCCCTCTATCAAACTGTATTAACTCAGGAATTAGACGGGTTGGTATTGCGACACAATATAAGTCGCATTCACTTATTCGTCACGTTAATCGCGCTTGGGGTCACTTTAAAAAGGAGTTAGGGGAGTCTGTAGAGATTTTACCGGCATCACAGCGATATGGCGATGAGTGGTACTGTGGTACGGCAGATGCTGTTTTTCAAAATATGGACATTATTCGCCACGAATTACCTAAATATGTAATGATCCTATCAGGCGACCACGTTTATCGTATGGACTATGGCGCGCTTTTAGCCAAACACGTAGAAACGGGTGCCGACATGACCGTTTGTTGTATTGAAGTACCGTGTGAAGAAGCTGCAAATACCTTCGGTGTAATGACCGTTGACGGCGACAAACGTGTACGTCGCTTTGATGAAAAGCCAGAGCATCCAACTTCGATTCCAGGCAAAGACGGTGTTTGTCTTGCCTCTATGGGTAATTATGTATTTAACACAGAGTTTTTATTTGAACAGTTAAAGCAAGATGCAGAGCGTGAGGGCTCTGGTCGAGATTTCGGTCACGATATTATTCCAGCCATTATTGAAGAGCATAATGTGTTTGCTTTTCCATTTCGTGATCCAAGTCATGAAGGACAACCCTATTGGCGCGATGTGGGTACGCTGGATTCTTTTTGGGAAGCGAATATGGAGCTTGTTTCTCCAGAGCCGCAACTTGATTTATATGATCCATCGTGGCCAATTTGGACCTATCAAGAGCAACTTCCTCCTGCAAAGTTTATTTTTGATGATGACGACCGCCGTGGCATGGCAGTAGATTCGACAGTATCTGGAGGGTGTATCATCTCCGGTTCCAAAGTTAAGAAATCGCTATTGTTTTCCAATGTTCATGTTCACTCATACTGTGATATTGAAGGGTCAGTGGTGCTACCAGGTGCAGTAATTGAGCGCAACTGCAAAGTACGTAACGCTATCATCGACAGAGGCTGTCATTTACCAGAAGGGTTGGAAATTGGTTTTGACCCTAATTTGGATAAAGACAATGGCTTTAGAGTAACAAATAAAGGTATAGTGCTCGTCACTAGAGAAATGTTACTTGCTTACAATCAAAAGCAACTGGCGAAAAAAGACAAACTTCAAACTGCATAGATAAGGCATAACATGCGGGTATTAATGGTCGCAGCTGAAAATGATCGGCTGCCAAATTGTAAAGTCGGCGGTGTTGCGGATGTGATCCGTGACATACCCTATGCATTAAGTGCACAGGGTATTAGCGTCAAAGTTGTGGTGCCCGATTATGGGCAAAGTAAGTTAAATAGATCGTTCATCGGCGATATTGCCGTACCATTTCGCCAACACTTAGAAACCGCTACCTTGTGGCAAGTTGAGCAAAGCGAAGGCGTGACACAGTATGTGATTTCCCACTCTTTGTTTAGTGAGCACCAAGGTAGTATTTATTGCAATGACGATCATAATCGTCCTTTTGCAACAGATGCGACTAAATTTGCATTTTTTAACGCTGCGGTATGTGAAGCAATAGAGCATAAAATGTTTGATGAGCTGGATGTTTTGCACCTACATGACTGGCATGCAGCATGCGTTAGCGTGTTACAACATTTTAGCCCTCGATTTGTTTATTTAAAACAGCTTAAAACAGTGTACACCGTACATAATTTAGCACTGCAAGGGATCAGGCCATTTGGACATGACGAATCCTCTTTAGAGGCTTGGTTTCCTACACTTAGCTATAATGGTCAACAACTTTGCGACCATCACCACCCGCATTGCTTTAACCCTATGCGCAGTGCCATCACTTTGGCAGACAAAGTACATGTTGTTTCTCCTACATATAGTGATGAAGTACTACACAGTAGTGAACCTGATAGGGGATTCTTTGGCGGCGAAGGATTAGAGCATGATATGCACATTGCGAAACGGCAAGGCAAGCTCGTTGGTATACTCAATGGCTGTCATTACAACCAGCAAAATGCATCATCTCAAATATCTCTTGCTGATTAC
Organism: Pseudoalteromonas sp. A25; assembly: GCF_009176705.1. Lineage (NCBI taxonomy): Bacteria > Pseudomonadati > Pseudomonadota > Gammaproteobacteria > Alteromonadales > Pseudoalteromonadaceae > Pseudoalteromonas > Pseudoalteromonas sp. A25. Next base: position 31,906 of record NZ_AP021847.1, read on the forward strand.
TACAATCTAGTTAATGACGAACTGATTAGATGGATGTCAAAGCAACCAGCGCTATTGTCGTGCCATTATATTGCGCATCAACGACTAAAAGCATGGCAAAACAAAGCAGCAAACGGGCCGCTTATCACAAGTGTCGGCCGATTAACCGATCAAAAAGCATTGTTGCTTAGACAAAATACTGAGCAAGGGATTGTGCTAGATAAACTCGCTCAGTTGGCATTAGAGGTTGACGCAAGGATAATTATATTAGGCTCTGGCGATCCCCACTTGGAAAATCTCTTTACACAGGTGATGGCACGCCATGAAAATGTACTTTATTTAAACGGATATGGGCAAAAAATTGGCGACTATCTATACCATTTGGGTGATTTATTTCTGATGCCTAGCTCTTTTGAGCCTTGTGGAATAAGTCAAATGCTCGCTATGAGAGCAGGGCAACCATGTCTTGTTCACCAAGTAGGCGGTCTTGCTGATACCGTACAGCACTTACAAAATGGGTTTACTTTTTCAGGGGAAGATCTGGAACAACAATGTGATCAATTAATAGCAACCTTTAATTTTGCATTAACAACATATCAATCTGCTCCTGAGCAATATACTCAGCTGTCTAAAAATGCGGCTCAGGCGAGGTTTACATGGCAGTCATCTGCAAAGGATTATATATTGCAACTGTATGAGTAAATGAAAATTTCGATAACAATTGCAAATATAACTATGCAATTTTGTAACATCGATATCAAAGAGCAGGCTAAGAGCCTGCTTTTTTCTTTTTAGATGCTATAGTTATTGAATTAACTTTCATGCTTATTAATGCCTTAGCCCTATATTAATTTTAGTCATTTAGGTTTAGAATTGCGTTTTATATAAATAATAAAGTGCTACATTTGAAGTGGCAAATACCGAGGAGTCAACTTTTGAAGGTTTTTGTTGCTCGACAAGCAATTTTTAACCGCCGTAAACAGGTGGTGGCTTACGAGTTATTATTTCGAGACGGCACTAGGAACAGTTTTCCCGATATTGCTGACGATGTTGCTACAGCAAAGCTCATTATGGATAACCAATTAAACTTGGGAACTCGTTACCTCACATCGGGTAAAAAAGCATTGATAAATATTGGCCCTGATTCTTTAAAGCAAGAGCTTGCCCACTTTTTGCCAGCTAGAGATGTCATATTAGAGTTGCTGGAAAGTATTGACCCTACTTCGGAAAACTACGAAAAAGTCAGAGAGTTGTTTCACCAAGATTATCGACTTGCGCTTGACGATTTCGAATACACAAGAAAGTGGGAGCCATTTTTAAAGCTAATTCGATTAGTTAAATTTGATATTCAGCAAAATTCGTTAGATTCAATCAAAGAGTTGGTTGATGAGTTTAAAAAAAGAAAAAACATGAAGCTACTAGCTGAAAAAGTTGAGACAGAAGAAGAGTTTGAGCAAGCTAGAGCCATGGGATTTCATTTTTTCCAAGGATACTTTTTCGCCAAACCCAGAGTTATTCAACAAAACGACATTGAAACAAACCACGCTATTGTAATGCTCATATATTCAGAAGTGTTACGTAAAAACATGAATATAGATAAAATAGCACGCTTATTTGCGCAAGATACAGCCCTGGCTTATAAACTCTTAAGGTTAATAAACTCTGGTGTTTTTCCTCTTAAAAACCGTATAGAGTCGCTGAAACAGGCACTTGTTTACCTTGGTGATGAACGCATCAAGAAATTTGTCGGCCTAATCATGACAGCCCATGTCGCTGAAGGAAAACCAACCGAACTTACCCGATTAAGCATTGTACGTTCGCGCTTTTGTGAACTCATTGCCAAATCAGTTAACCCAAACATTAAAAACATGAGCTTTTTAACTGGTTTATTTTCATTGCTAGATGCAATTTTAGATAGGCCCATGGAGCAGGTGGTATCCAGACTACCATTCCCTGAAGAACTGCACGATGCATTAATGGGCAAACATAACTTACTCTATTACATTTTGAACGTGGTTAAAGCCTACGAAAGTGGCAGTTGGTGGCAGCTACAAGAAGCATGTAGCCTATTGAACATTGATGATGGCCGTCTTCCTGATTTTCATGTTGAAGCTATTCGTTGGGCAGATATGTATAATGAAACTCTATTCTGATATAGAGTAAAATAGTTTACATGAACAGGATTTCTCAGCTCGATAGTTTGCGTGGCATTGCGGTACTGGGTTTATTGCTGCTTAATAGCTACTACTTCGCTTTGTTTGAAACGGGCTATGTGAGGCCACAAGTGCCCGTTTTAAGCGACCAGATAATTCAATATTTAAACCTTTTGTTGCTAGACAGTCGGTTCCGAACACTCTTTTGTATGCTCTTTGGTGCAGCACTGGTTATACAATTTAGTAAGCGAAATAATATAGAATCACTCAAACCTAGGCTCATCGCTATTGGGATTATAGGTATACTACACAGTATTTTTGTATGGCCTGGGGATATCCTCCTTAGCTATGGCATTGCCGGCTTTTTGGCTTTGTCTTACCTCAACGCAAACAACCAGCGGGTTTTACACCACGGTATAGCCTTGTTCTTTTTAAGCTGTACACTTCTGCTTTTGCTCTCATTTACTTCAACCGATGAAATGATTTCTCGGCAAAGCGCGCAATTTGAGCTTTTAGTAACCAGCGCTCCTAGCGATTTACCAAGCCTGCTCATACACAATGTAGCAATGACCGCCATCATGTTATTGATGCTTCCTATTTTAACCCTTTGGAATGCGCTTGGTCTTATGCTTATCGGCATGTATTGCTTCAAAAAGCAAATTTTCACATTAGGCTTAAACAAAGCACATTTAACACTTACTATCAGTGCAATATTTATATTATCCGCTACGAGCATAGCGCTTGAGACTATAGACGGCCAAAAATATGCTGGAATAAACGAAGCGCTCGTATGGGTTAATGCATTATTTGGTGCGTTACTTGTTACGCATTTAAACGCAAAAATCAGCTTTGGGCGTGTACTGCTTATGCCAGTTCAAGCAGTCGGAAAAGTCGCGTTAACATGCTATTTAATGCAATCGTTCATCATGATCTGCTACTTTGTATGGCTCAATCCACAAGCTCGAGCTAGTTATAACCGCATTGACTACGTAGAGCTGGCGTTTGTTGGTATCGCCCTACAGCTTTTACTTGCTCCTTTGTACACAAGATACTTCACTCACGGACCATTTGAGTACGTGCTGAAGCATTTAAGCCTAAAAATCGCGCAGCGCCACAAAGATTAGGCTGGTTTAACCAATCGACATAGATAAAAATAAGCATTTTTATCATGATTCGTTTAAAATACGGTTTTTATACTTTTTCAAAGGGTGCTCGGTGGCGCAATTAACTCGACTCAATAAATATATAAGCGAAACAGGGTTCTGTTCACGTAGAGAAGCAGACAAACTTATTGAAACCGGTCGCGTTAAAGTCAACGGTAACTTACCCGAAATGGGCTTAAAGGTCAGCGATGATGACCAAGTCTTAATTGACAATAAACCATTAAAAGCAAAACCTAAACGTGTATATATCGCCTACAACAAACCGGTAGGCGTCACTTGCACAACAGAAAAAAAAATAAGAAGCAATATTGTCAGTGCCATTGATTACCCGGAGCGAATATTCCCAATCGGCCGATTAGATAGACCTTCTGAGGGATTAATTTTTCTCACCAACGAAGGTGATATCGTCAATAAAATTCTACGTGCGGGTAATAACCATGAAAAAGAATACGTGGTTACTGTAGACAGACCCATTAATAAACGTTTTGTTGAGCGCATGGCGGGCGGCCTGCCAATTTTGGATACGGTTACTAAAAAGTGCTTTGTTAAACAGAACTCAGAGCACACATTTACGATTGTGTTAACACAAGGGCTAAATAGGCAAATCCGCCGAATGTGCGAATATTTAGGCTATGAAGTGACTAAGCTCAAACGAGTTCGCATTATGAACGTAAATTTAAATGGCCTGCGTCCGGGGCAATGGCGTCATCTCACGGATGCTGAAATGAAAGTTATCAATGACTCAATTTCTGACTCAGCAAAAACCGAAGAGGGGTCTATCGATCCTAATAAAAAAGAATTAAAAGCGTCGATTCGCAAACCCAACACTACAAAAAATCAATCAAATGACCCGCATCAAAAGTCAGCTCAAAAGCCTAAACACACACGTGTACCAAAACGCAAACCCGGCACGCTTTCTCTTAAAAAGCAGTGAGTCTTAAACTCAAAGGCAAGGGCAGGGGTTTCAACCCTTGTCTGTGTATAAACTGACCTTTTAGAAAATTGGTTTTTATAAGCCAACGATTTTTATAAAAACCACGTCAATCTGATTGAACAAGATGTAGAGTTTGTACGCAAGCAAAGCGAAGAAGATTGCGGTACTGTAGCCGTTTTCAAAGGCTTTTATGGTAATGTATAGGGTTTAATCGAATTTAAACCCTCGCATAATATTGGCAGCACGTTTTCAAGCATTACACGAATACCCATAATATTTATCCGTGTTTAGCGACGGCTTTTAGTACTACACTAGCTATTCCATTCACAAAGAGAGCAAAGTCATGATCGAACAAGGACAATCACTTCCTCAAGCAACACTCAGTGAGTTAACGGCTGATGGTATGGTTAATCATCAAGTAAGTGAATTATTCGCAAATAAAAAAGTTGTGCTGTTTGCCGTACCAGGAGCATTTACACCTACATGTTCAGAGTCGCACCTTCCAGGCTTTATTACATTGGCTGATAAAATAAAAGCTAAGGGTGTCGATATTATCGCCTGCGTATCCGTTAATGATGCATTTGTAATGAAGGCTTGGGGCGAGTCACAAAACGCCTCTGAACTAAAAATGCTCGCTGATGGTGACGCAAGCTTTACCCGAGCGCTAGGCCTTGATATGGATACCCAAGCCTTCGGTGGTGTGCGCTCACAACGCTATGCCATGATTATCGAAAACGGGGTTGTAACAACACTCAATGTTGAAGCACCAAAGCAGTTTGAGTTGAGTAAAGCTGAAACAATTTTAGCGCTGCTTTAAATGTCCATTTTGAAGCTGGTTTAAAAGCCAGCTTTTATTTACCTACGCCTTTTAACATGACCAACACAAATACACGTAAAAACATCCAGCACATCGTCACGCAAATAAAGCAACAAGAGCGCGCTCTAAGACAACGATATCCTATTTTAAAGTACCAAAACCAAATCAGCCTCCTAATTTTGCTGCTTAGTTTAGTCGGGATGGTTAGCATAGGTGTCTTATACATACAAGGAACGGTTTCAGCGCTCACTTGCATCGTGATCTCAGCCTTTTTTGCATCAATATCTCATGAGCTTGAACATGATCTTATTCATAGGCAATACTTTAAATCGAATGAGTTAGCTCATAATACGATGTTGCTGATTGTTTGGCTGATGCGGCCCAATACAATCAACCCTTGGTATCGTAGGCATATTCATTTACATCATCATAAAACATCTGGTTCAACGCAAGATATAGAAGAACGCTTGGTAGGTAACGGCATTAAAAACCCACTCATCAGAGCGATTGTAATTGTTGATGGGTTACTCGGCCTGTTACTTATGCAAAAGCGCTATACCAAAGAGATTAAAGGTTTTAACTTCTTTTCGCTATTTAACTCAGGATTTCCAATCACTACATGTTACTTTGCGATACTCTATAGTGCATTGCTGTTTCATGGTGTGAACATGCTCAGCCGTGGTACGTTGACATATCCGATATGGCTCATCGACGCAATGTACTGGGTTGATATACTCATGGTCGTGCTGATATTACCTAATATGTTACGTTCTATTTGCCTTAACTTTGTTACATCTTCAATGCATTACTATGGTGGCGTTACTAATTTACTTGAACAAACCCACGTACTGAACCATTGGGTGATGTTACCATTTCAGCTATTTTGCTTTAATTTTGGCGCAACACATACCATTCACCACTTTGTGCCAAACCAACCTTTTTATATCCGCCAACTGATTGCTGCAAACGTTTTGCCGATAATGAAACGCTATGGCGTCAATTTTAACGACTTTAAAAGTTTAAGAAACGCAAATCTATACACCAATAGAGGTAAATAAAAAGATTGCTCTCGCTTAAAAAGCAAAGCCACCGAGAGTCGGTGGCTTTGTCTTATTTGCATACCTGATTATGTTGGTTGCTTTATACCAAAAACAACGCAATACATCACAGGCACGACAATGAGCGTTAGAATGGTAGCAAACCCCAACCCAAACATAATTGTTACCGCCATAGATTTGAAGAATACATCAAACAGTAAGGGGATCATGCCTAAAATTGTGGTGATAGCCGCCATTGAAACTGGCCGTACACGGCTTACGCCAGAATCAAATACCGCCTGATACGGTGCCTTACCTTGCGCTAATTCATGGTTGATCTGGTCAATTAGCACAATGCCATTTTTAATCAACATACCTGATAAACTCAACAGGCCAAGTAAGGCCATAAAACTAAATGGCGCATTCAGTGCAACTAAACCTGCCGTAACACCGATAATGGCAAGCGGTACAGTAGACCAAATAACCAAAGGCTGCCTCAACGAGTTGAATAATAGAACGGTGATCATAAACATCGCTAAATAGCCAATTGGAAGCGAACCAAAAATTGCTTTTTGCGCTTCGCTAGACGATTCAAACTCGCCCCCCCATTCCATTTCATAACCATGAGGTAAATCAATGGCTTCTATTTCGCCACGGACCCTTGCAAATAACTTTGCTGGCGTTTCATCACCTATCACATCATGGTCTGCCATAACCGTGATAGTGCGTTTTCGGTCTCGACGCATGATGAGGGGGTCTTCCCACATCACTTTAAAGTCGTCAACCACTTGAGTGATTGGTACATAAACACCTAAAACTGGGCTAAAAATTTGTAAATCATTTAAATTTTCGACATTTTTACGCTCTTCTTCTGGCGAGCGTGCCACTATCGGCAGCAGTTGTGTTCCATCACGATATAAGCCAACTTTGTTCCCAGAGACAGTGGTCAGTAATAGTTGATCTACATCGCTTTTGCTTATTCCCAAACGACGTGCTTTCTGTTCGTTAAACGCCGGTCTAAGTACCTTAGTACGCTGACGCCAGTTGTCTTTAATGTTAAATGCGCCATCGTCTTTAGCCAGTATTTGTTTGGCCTTTGCAGCCAATTGGCGAAGAATAACTGGATCAGGACCGGAAAAACGCGCTTCGATTTTGGCATCGGTCGAAGGGCCAATTTCCATACGTTTGATTTTAAGCTCACCCGCAAGAAAGTTATTTTGCTCAAACGCTCTTAGCTTAGAAATCATTGTTTTGACCGCCTCTCTGTCGCTAACACGCACAATCAATTGACCGTAAGCGGCATATTGCTTTTCAGGTGCATAGGTCAACATAAATCTAGGTGCACCTTGACCAATAGTTGTTGTCACTTCCTCTACTAACGGTTGAGCTTGCAAGAACGATTCAATCACCGCCAAGTTATCCGCTGTACTGCGAATATCAGCACCTTGGTAATGCCAGTAATCCACATAAAACATCGGGGTATTAGATGCCGGAAAAAATGATTGCTTTACTGACTTAAAACCCACAATCGATGTGGCTAGCAACACCAACATCAACCCTACAGTTAATGCACGATGCTTCAGTGAAAATGACAGCAGAGCTTTGTAAATGTTAAATATTATACCTTTATACGGATCACTATCTTGCTCTGAGCCAGTGTGCTTAGGCGCTTTAAAAAGCAAGTCTGCAAAAAATGGCGTCAGAGTAATCGCAGTGACCCAGCTTAAGAGCAACGAAATAAGTAGCACCCAAAAAAGCGAACCCGCAAACTCTCCACTGGCATCACTACTTAAACCAATTGGGGCAAATGCAGTGATACCAATCACAGTCGCGCCCAGTAATGGCCACTTGGTTTGGCCCACAATATTAACTGCAGCTTGTAGTTTTGTTTGACCACGCTTTAGGTTAATCAAGATACCTTCAGTAACAACAATGGCATTATCAACCAGCATACCTAACGCGATGATCAAAGCCCCCAAAGAAATACGCTGTAGGTCAATTGCAAAAATTTTCATGAAAATAAATGTACCGGTCACGGTCAACAGCAATACCGCACCAATTAATAAGCCACTTTTCACACCCATGAATAACAGTAAAACAACAATGACTATTGCGACGGCTTCTAACAGACTAACAATAAAGCCATCTACAGATTTTTCTACTTCATTGGGCTGATGATAAACCGTATTTATTTCCATCCCATGTGGGCGCTGGTACTCTAAATCTATCAGATGTTTATTAATGGCTTTGCCGATGTCGACAACATTCACACCTGAGCTAAACGATACGCCGACCAATAACGCTCGCTGTTGGTTGTAACGGGTAATATGATTCGGGACTTCAGCGTATTCACGACTTACCTTGGCAACATCTCCTAAGTAAATAAGCTCTTTTGCACCGGGCTTTGAAATAAGAAGGTGCTCAAGCTCTTTAACATCTTGAAACTCTCCGGTAGGGTGTAACCGAATAGACTCATCTGCAACGCGGATTTTTCCAGCATTAGATACACTATTTTGTGATTGTAACAGACCAAAAATATAAGAAGGGGAGATACCTAGTTGCGATAATTTTTGAGTTGCAACCTCTACAACAACTTGCGCTTGTTGCTCCCCAGCGACGGTTACTTTACTTACGCCATCAACTAAAACCAATTCACGTTTCAAATAATCAACGTAGTCTTTTAACTCATCATAGGAGTAACCCTCACCTGTCACTGCGTACATAACACCATATACGTCAGCAAAGTCGTCGATGACCTTCGGCGCGTAAACCCCCGGGGGAAGGTTCGGTTTTAAATCATTAATCTTACGCCTTAACTCATCCCAAATTTGTTTTAAATCTTGTTTTCGATAGATGCTTTTCATCTCTACTGTAATTTGAGATTTGCCAGCCGAAGAGATTGATGTAACGTAATCAACATAAGGCAGTTGTTGAATAGCATTTTCAATGACAAATGTGACTTCTTCTTCCACTTGTTGCGGCGAAGCGCCAGGATATAATGTCACCACCATTGCTTTTTTAAGCGTGAATTCTGGATCTTCAAGCTGCCCTAAGCCTAGATATGAAACTGCCCCTGCTACCAAAAGAAGTAAGGCAAACATCCAGCTAATTACCTTATTTTCGATTGACCATTTAGCTAGGTTCATAATTACAGCCCTCGCTCTTTGGTCCAAGGTCTAACTTTGAGTCCTTCTTTTAAATGATGTACACCTGCACCTACAATGATCTCTCCACCGTTGAGCCCGCTCGTCACTTCAATATCCTGATGGTGCATCTTACCTATCAAGACTGCGCGTTTATGCAGCAATTGAGTGCTTTCGTCGTAAACCCATACATAGGCGTTGTCGGCTATCGTCTCAGTGCGTTCAGAAAAAACAGCTGAAATAGGCACATATAGTTTCTTTTTAGCACCATGAGTAACTTTGTTGCGGTCAATGTAAACATGGCCTGTCATACCCGCAAGCAGGTTAAAATCTTTAGGAATGGGTAAAGTAAAAACAACTTTATAACTTAACGTTGCAGGATCTGCCTGCGTGTCCCACTCCTTTATTGTAAGCTCATACGATTTGTCAGGAAAGCCATCAAAAACCACGCTAGGATGGTAGTCAAACTCTTTGTCTACACGTGCCACAAGCTTTTCTGGAACTTGAATAACCACATCCATCATATCTCGCGTTTCTAAACGTAAGATATTTTGCTTCGCAACCACATTTTCATAATTTTTTACGAACACTTTGGCAATAGTGCCACTAAATGGCGCGCGCAGTTCACTATTTTGCAAGTTCGTTTTTGCTATTTTTAACGCCGATTCAGCAACTTGCTTATTGGCTAGCGCTTGGTCGTACTCTGATTTGCTTGCTATAGACTTTTTATACAGCGACTCTAGACGTGCAAGTTGCGAAGAGGCCAGCTCAAACTGCGCCTGACGTTGCTCTAACTGTAATTGGAAGTCTTCTGGGTCTAGTTTTGCCAGTAACTGTCCCTTACTAACTTCTTGACCGGCTAAAACAGGAAACTCCATGAGTTCGCCATTTACTCTAAATGCCAAATATGAGCCTTGATTCGCAACAACTTCCGCAGGAAAACTTCTGATATCACTGGCGTCGCTGTTTGCAACGGTGACCAGTTTTACTGGACGAAGCGGCTCTAATTCAACTTGGCTTGACTCCTTATCTTGACAGCCCAGCAGTAGTGCCAGCAACATTAGTATTGCAGCAGTTTTATACATGTAATAACTCCATCTATCTAATTGATGAAAAACTTGTGCTGAAGAATATTTGAAATCCATATAAAATAAAAATTATATAATTTTAGAATCTTGATAAATTTTAGTTATGAAAATTTCAGATATAGAGATACTTCAAGCTATCGCCAGTGCAAATAGCATGAGTGAAGCCGCGCAACAGTTGTATAAAACACAACCTGCACTTACACAAGCAATTAAAAGGCTTGAGGAGCAACTTGGTTTCCCCCTTATTAATCGCAATAATTATCGTGTCACTTTAACCGAAAAGGGCCGACGATTTTGTGATGAGTCTGCAAAGTTATTAGTATTGCGTGACGACTTACAAACTCTTGCTAAAGAGTTTTCTTTGGGTAATGAAGCCCGATTTAATATCTGCTATGAGCCACTTTGCTATCAAACTCAATATAACCAAGTAATAAGTGATGTATTTAAGCAATTTCCTCATACTGAAATGGCCATCACTAGTGGCAAGCGCTTTGTAGCGCTTGAGCAAGTTAACAATGCACAAGCTAACTTAGGCATTGGCCCTTGGTTCGATTTATTCCATGCAACAGGTGATCTAGAATCGATAGCGATAGGGGAGATCCGCTTGGGATTGGTGGCAAAAAAAGGCTTATTACCTACCTCAGTCAATTATGAGCAGCTACAAAGTTTTCCTTGCTTAGCAATGTTTGAAAGCGGTTTTAATTTTGATAGCGAGCGTCTAGCTTATGCCAGAGGTGCTGGCATGATGAAGTTAGATGATATCGCTTCAATCAAGTCTTTTTTGCTCAGCGGCACTGGCTTTGCCATGATCAGTCTAAGCCACTGTCAGGCTGAAATCGACGCGGGGCTTTTAGAACAAATTAATGTAATTGACAGGCAAAGTACTTTTACCGCGAAGATACATGCATTTAGAAAACAGGCTCGCCATCATGGACCAGTTGCAAGAGTTATTTGGGACAAATTTAAACACATAGGAGCGAGCTATGCCGAACAAAAGTAAGGGACTCGATGCAGAGTTCAAAGCGCGCGTTTATACGCTAATTGGTGCGATTCCTCAAGGAAAGGTAGCCGCGTATGGTCAACTTGCTAAGTTGGCTGGCGCTGAAAACCAGTCACGTGCAGTAGGGCGGTTGTTGAAATGTTTACCGCCAGAAAGCTCACTGCCTTGGCACAGAGTTGTTAATAGTCAGGGTAAAATCTCGTTTGATGAAAATAGCGAAAAGTACCAACAACAACGAAAATTGCTTGAAGCAGAGGGTATTCAATTTAAAAACAATAAAGTTAATTTAAAAACTTATCAGTGGCTCGTTTCATATTGATCGTAAATTTATAGCGACTCGTAACTAACTACATAATTTAATCAACCTGTAGGTAATTATGATCCGTGCACTCTTTCCACTTCCGGTATTTCTGCTACCAGGTGGATATACAAAGCTTAGAATCTTTGAACCTCGATATCTGACTATGGTCGGAAATGCGTTAAAACGAGACGAGGGTTTTGTTCTGTGCCCACATGTTGAGAATGCATATTTAAATGTACCAAGTGAAGGGATGTACGTACGAATCGTTGACTTTTCTCAAGATAAGGGGGGCCAACTACTGATTGACGTTGCGGCTCAACACAGAGTGACAATTGCAGATCCATTTCAAGATGAGCAAAACTTGAGACACGCTACAATATCTATTATTGAGCAGCCGGTTTGGTGTGACGTTGAACCTTCACAATCTGACTTCGCGGGTGAAATGGCTGATATGCTATCAGATGTTTTTGTACAGAATCCCGAGATTGATGCGCTATATCGAGAAAAGCATTTCGACGATCCCGTTTGGGTAGCAAGTCGTTGGCTTGAGTTGTTACCAATGAAAGATGCAGAAAAACATAAACTTAAATCATCTGTAAACTTTGAACAAGTGGTAAATTTCCTCCATACTATTTTATACAAATCACAGTGATCCATTAGATACAGGCTTGCGTAAATATCGTTATCGATAAACATTGAAGATAACGAGTTATGGTCGACCAAGTATCCACATGCGATTCACCCAATGTCGCGAGAAATAGTAAAAATATGGAACAAGCGCCTTCCCAAGCTTTATCTGATGCTCTTTGCAAAGTTGCCAACTTGCGAGACAAACGCGCTTTTGCAACCTTGTTTGAGTATTTTGCGCCAAAAATCAAGCGATTTGGCATCAAGCAGTTTGGTAACGAAGCATTAGCAATGGAGTTGGTTCAAGATACGCTGACATCAGTTTGGAGAAAAGCGCATCTTTATCACCCAGACAAAGGCGCAGCGACCACATGGGTGTACACAGTAATGAGAAACGCGTCATTCGACGCACTGAGAAAAATGAAAAGTAACAAAGAAGAACATCTCAGTGAAGAAATATGGCCATTGCTGCAAGATGAACACGTAATTGAAGATGGTTTCGGTGACCATCTGCAAGATAGAAAAATCAAAGAGCACATAAGTAAACTTCCCCCAGCCCAACAGGACGTAGTTAAAGGGGTATACTTTCAACAGATGTCACAGGAACAGTTGGCAGAACAGTTAGACATTCCTGTAGGCACGGTAAAATCTAGATTAAGGTTAGCTTTGCAAAAACTAAGAGCAGAAATGGGAGACAGTAATGATTAAGCACCATCCATCAGAGCAGCTACTTTCCCAATATAGCATTGGAGAGTTGCCAGCAACGCTGAGTATAGCTGTGTCAGCTCACTTAGAGTTCTGCTCATGCTGCCAAGCAAAAGTTGAAGCCTTAGAAGCGGCTAATGCAACGCAAGAGTTTGAAGACGTTGATTCTCCCTTTGACAACGATGATTTTGAGGACATTTTCTCATTAATCACCAACAACGATGATGTTGACACGATAAAAGCGTATGAGCCGCAGTTCGTCAGTTACCAGAGCAAGCAAGCAACATTGCCTAGAGCCATAGCAGCCACAGACAGAAGCAACTTTATTCAACTGGGTAAATTGTCACGGTCTAGGCTACAGCTAGACGATGGGGAATTAAGAGCCAGCTTGTTACAAATCGAAGCAGGAGGAGAGATCCCGCATCACACGCACACAGGTTTTGAGCTAACCTTATTACTTGACGGTGAGTTTTCTGATGAAGAAGGCAGCTACGTGCCAGGTGATTTCATTTGGTTGGATGCTCGTCATCACCATCAACCAGCAACAACAAGAGGATGTTTGTGCTTTACTGTTGTAAATAGTGCTTTACACTTTAATAAAGGCTTAAGCAAGCTGCTTAACCCTATCGGTAATTTGATTTACTAGGCGATTTAAAGAATGGAAAAATCTTCTTCAATAAGAATTGGAATAAGCGCCTGCTTGGCTGGCGATAAAGTACGTTTTGATACTGGGCACAAACGCTCCAACTTTTGTATGGACGAACTTGCTAAGCATGTTGAATATGTGAAGTTTTGTCCTGAGGTAGCTGTGGGTTTACCTATCCCACGCCCTACCATTCGCCAAGTTAGAGTAGGTGACACTATCAAAGTTTGTCGTCCGGATGGGTCAGGGGATGTGGGTCCTAAGTTGACCGAATACGGTAAAAAAGTTGCTACTGAGCAAGCTGCATCGTTATCGGGTTTTGTTTTTTGCGCTAAAAGTCCAAGTTGTGGAATGGAGAGAGTGAAAATTTATAACGAAGCTGGCACGGGTAACACATCAGAGGGTATTGGTTTTTTTGCCCAGCAGATCATGAAACATAACCCTTTGTTACCCTGCGAAGAGAACGGCCGCTTAAACGACCCTCATCTTCGAGAAAACTTTGTGATGAGAGTCTATGTTTACAAAAGCTGGCAAAACCTAAATCACGAAGATGTTGGCATGCACGAGCTGACGCAGTTTCATGCCAAACACAAATATTTAGTTATGGCCCACAACTATGAATCATACAGAGAGCTGGGCCGTTATCTTGCGCAGGCCTCTGATGAGCCATTAGACGAGGTTAAGCAAAATTATATTGCTGGACTTATGAAGGCATTATCAAGCCCTGCATCGAGGAAAAACCAAACAAACACGCTAGCGCACTTACAAGGTTACTTTAAAAACGATTTATCAAAAATTGAAAAGCAAGAGCTGTGTACAGCGATTGACGAATACCGTCAGGGTTTAGTGCCGCTATATGTTCCTCTTACTTTATTAAAACACCACTTGACGGTGCACCCGAACGATTATTTGGCGCAACAGGTTTACTTTGCCCCCTATCCTAACGAACTTAAATTGAGGTTTGGTATTTAATGGCACCGATATTTTGGTTTAGGCGAGATCTTCGTTATTTCGCAAACGACGCTTTAATAGAAGCAGTTGAAAATGGTGCCAAGGAGGCACTTTTTTTTGTGTGTGAAAAGCAGTGGAGCATGCACAACAGTGCACCAGTTCAAATAGATTTGATAAAACGTCGCGTTGCATGGCTTGGTGAGGCGCTATCCGCTTACGGTATCAATTTGTCAGTTTTGGAAGTAGACGACTTCGCCGATATTCCAAAGTCTCTTAAGCAGTTTTGTGATGAACGAAACACACACCGTGTGTATGCCAATGCCGAATACGAAATTAATGAACAGCAACGCGACGCGAAGTGTATTGCGGCGGGTATAGAGTTAGTGCTATTTGATGGCGACCTAGTTGCCCCACCAAAGAGTGTGGTAACAAAATCCGGTGACATGTTTAAGGTTTTCACGCCTTTCAAAAAAGCGTGGCTCAAGCATTATGAGCAAGTACACTTTTATATACCAAGTTGGCCGTTAGACGCCGTAAAAAATGCCGATGGTTGGTCAACGCCTAAGTGCTTAGAGTCGGATGGAAGCTCTCAAAAATGGCCTGTGGATGATGATGCTATCAAAGTTATCGCGAACAATTTTATTGAAAATAAATGTGCTGATTACCAGAGCGTAAGAGATATCCCCAGCATCAAAGGAACATCAGGTCTAAGTCCTTACCTAGCGCTAGGGGTTATATCTGTAAAACAACTACTTGCCCAACTACAGCTATTTTATCCCGATATTTTACATACCACCAATAAGCCGGAGTTTTGCTGGGTCAACGAACTCATCTGGCGCGAGTTTTACCGTCACTTGATTGTTTCTTTTCCTAAGCTGTGCAAGCACAAAAATTTTAACGACAAATACGACTCTGTTTGCTGGCGAAATGATCCTTCGCAATTTAAAGCATGGTGCGATGGGCAAACTGGATATCCTATCGTCGATGCTGCGATGCGCCAATTGAATCAAACCGGGTGGATGCACAACCGTTTGCGAATGATCGTCGCTAGCTTTTTGACAAAGCACTTATTAATTGATTGGCGTTGGGGTGAAAAGTATTTTATGCAACGCTTAATTGATGGAGACTTTGCCAGCAATAATGGTGGTTGGCAATGGGCTGCAAGTACAGGGTGCGATGCACAGCCATATTTCAGAATTTTTAACCCAATAACGCAAAGCGAAAAGTTTGATCGCCAAGGAGATTTCATTCGTAGATATGTGCCAGAGCTGGAAGATGTACCAACAAAATATATACATTTTCCTCACGATTATCTGGTTACAAAGCAAAGTGCTCAGTATGTGCCTCCATTGGTTGAACACAAAGCAGCACGAGTAAGAGCTTTAGACGCATTTAAGGTGTGATCAATGCATAGCGTAATTTCCCGTTTTATAGACATGTATGATGTACTGAGCGCTGACAATTTGTCGGTGTTAGAACAGGTTTATCATCAAGATGTTCAATTTGTTGACCCCTTACATCAAGTAAACGGCCTCACTCACTTAACTATGTACTTTGCAAATATGTACGCCAATGTTAGAGCTATAAAATTTGATATCAAAGACGCCTTCGATATTGAAGAAAACGGGTTTGTTTATTGGCAGATGAGATTTAAACATAAGCGAATTAACGGGGGAAAAGAGGTCATTGTTAATGGCCACAGCCACCTTCGCTTTAAAGACGACAAAATTATCTTTCATCAAGATTATTTTGATGCAGCAGCAATGTTGTACAGGAATATCCCGCTGCTTAAGCAACTCATTGGGTTTATTGATAAAAGGGCGGTTAAATAGTGAAACACGTGCTGATAACAGGCGCAACGTCAGGTATTGGTCGTGGTCTTGCAGAGCATTACGCCCACGACTCAATCGTTTATGCATGCGGTAGAAACGAGCAAGCTTTAAACGAGCTTGAGAGCATTAAAAATGTCCGAGCGCTGAAGATGGATGTAACACAATTAGATGAAATCAAAGCGCAAAGTAGCGATATAGATAAACTCGATATTTTGATCTTAAATGCAGGAAACTGCGAGTACGTCGATGATGTTAAACAATTCGACAGCGCACTGTTTCAGCGTGTGATAGAAGTAAATTTGCTCTCTTTAGGCTATTGCTTAGATGTATTGCTTAAGAAAATAAGATCAGGCGGGCAGCTTGTAATAGTGAGTTCTAGCGCCTCATTTTTAGCATTACCCAGAGCGCAAGCCTATGGTGCATCTAAAGCTGCTGCTACTTATCTTGGGCAATCATTAGCCGTAGACCTTGATGACATAGATGTGAGTATTGTGCACCCGGGGTTTGTGAAAACCCCGCTTACCGACAAAAATGATTTTCCAATGCCAATGGCTGTGACTGTAGAACATGCTACGCGGTCAATAGCAAAGGGGATAGCAAAACGACAAAAAGAAATACACTTTCCCAAACGTTTTACTTTTATACTCAAGGCACTGAGATTATTACCATTTAGCATTTGGCTGTATTTATCCAAAGGAATTAGACGTTGAACAAAATTGCGATTATAGGTTCAGGTATTTCTGGCATGACCGCTGCCTACTTACTCAGTAACAAATTTCATGTCAAAGTGTTTGAAAAAAATGACTATATAGGGGGTCACACTGCGACAGTTGATGTTGAAATGAATGGTGAGAATTACGCAGTAGACACTGGTTTTATTGTATTTAACGATAGAACATATCCAAAATTCGAAAAACTGTTAGCTCAGCTTGGTATCGACAGACAACCTACACAAATGAGTTTTAGTGTTAAAAATTCACAAACCGGTTTCGAGTATAACGGTCATACATTCAGCACACTGTTTGCTCAGCGTCGGAATCTGTTTCGTTTGAAGTTTTGGCGCCTTCTTTATGACATTGTACGGTTTAATAAAATTTGCAAATCTATGTATGCGCAGCAAGACTACACCCAGTGTAAAACCCTTGGTGAACTACTTGAATTGCATAGTTTCAATGACTTCTTTAAGTTGCATTACATCCTGCCAATGGGGGCGGCTATTTGGTCAACCAGTATTAAGGAAATGGCTGCATTCGAAGTTGAGTTTTTCATTAAATTCTTCTACAACCATGGGTTGCTAGACATTACAAACCGGCCCCAGTGGTACGTGATCCCGGGTGGTTCAAGAGAGTATATTGCACCTTTAATCAAAAAATTTAAAGACAACATAGTGCTAAGCGCAAACATTAGAAAGGTTACGCGTAATAGCACAGGTGTTGAATTAGTAATGGAAGACGGCAGTTCTGAGCTGTTTGATAAAGTAGTATTTGCCTGTCACTCTGATCAAGCTTTAGCGCTTTTGGACCAGCCGAGTGAAGATGAACTATCGGTGTTGGGTGCCATTCCTTACACTGCCAACTCAGTCATATTGCACACTGATGACAGTATTCTTCCTAAACGTAAAGCTGCGTGGGCAAGTTGGAATTATCTACTAGATCAACAAACAGACAGTGCTGCGGTTGTTACATACCAGATGAACATATTACAGGGTTTAGACAGCCCCAATCCATTTTGTGTAACGCTTAACCACGAATCAGGCATTGAACAAAGTAAAATATTACGTCGTTTTACGTATCATCATCCTGTGTTTAACCAAACAAGCATCGCAGCACAAAAGCAAAAACCACTCATAGATGGCAAGAACAATAGTTATTTTTGCGGCGCCTATTGGTACAACGGCTTTCATGAGGATGGCGTACGCAGTGCTGTGAATGTTGCTAAGCAATTGGGCGTTGAATTTTGAACGTGTCGCTAAACAGTGCATTGTTTATTGGGGATGTAAAACATAAGCGATACAGCCCTAAGGAGCACCAGTTTCACTATCCACTTTACATGATGTGGCTTGATTTAGATGAACTAGAAAACCTCAATAGCATCCACCCATTACTTGGCACTAAGGGGTTAAAAATACTAAAGTTTAATGACAAGGATTACTTAGTGAACTATCACGGTGATCTACGTGAACGAGCCGTGTCAGTGAGCCAAGAGCTCGGCGCAAAAACAGAGATAGGTAAAATATTTTTACTGTGCCAGTTGCGTTGCTTTGGTGTTTATTTTAGCCCAGTTAACTTTTTCTTTTTTGCTGATAGCAACGGGCAATTTCAACATATGGTCGCAGAAGTAAGCAACACACCTTGGAACGAAAGGCACTGTTACTTAGTTAAATTGAACGAAAAAGTGAACTTTAAGAAAACGTTTCACGTATCTCCATTTATGAATTTGGATATGCATTATCACTGGCAAGTAAGAGTGAGCGATAGCCGCGTTTTTATACACATAGCAAATAAGCGACAAAGCACTTTGCTATTTGACGCATCGCTCAGACTAAAGCGACAAGAACTTTTAAGAGCGAATGTTTCGTCACTTTTAATGCAATTTCCAGCCATGACTTTGTCTATATTTAAAGGCATTTATTGGCAAGCACTAAAGTTATTTTTGAAGAGGGTGCCTTTTTTAGGGCATACGGGGCGTTAATATGGAAAACACATCATCAATCGAGAATCAGCTTCGTTTGTCGTGGTCAGAAAAACTCTACAGCAAGGTCGTTTTTTCTGCATTCGATAGCATTGAAACTGGGCACATAAAAGTATTAGTTGGAAACCAACGATATGAATTTGGACAGCGTGATAGCAAACTAACTTGCACGGTGACTGTTGTAGACAGCGCGATGTTCAAACTATTCGCGCTCGGTGGCAGTGTAGGCGCGGGCGAAGCCTATATTCAAGGATATTGGCGTTGCTCAGACTTGACGGCTTTGATTGAAATTTTTGCTCAAAATCAAGCTCAGTTAGACGCCTTTGAGCGTAAATTCTCTTTTATCACAGGTTTTGTCAATAAGCTTAAGCACATTCAAAACAAAAATTCAAAAACAGGTGCTAAAAAGAATATCTCAGCGCATTATGATTTGGGCAACGACTTATATAGTGCATTTTTGAGCAAAGAGATGCTCTATTCGAGTGCTATTTATCCTAGCCAAGATAGTACGCTCGAGCAGGCCCAAGAGCATAAACTTCATACTATTTGTAAAAGCTTAGACCTCAAGGCGAACGACAATGTGATTGAAATTGGCACCGGATGGGGCGCCTTTGCAATTTATGCCGCACAGAATTACGGCTGCCATGTTACGACTACAACCATCTCTGAAGAACAGTACGACTACGTTAAACAAAAAGTCGCGGTGCTTGGGCTCGAAAATAACATTACGCTACTTAAAAAAGACTATCGCGACTTAGAGGGGCACTTTGATAAGCTTGTTTCTATTGAAATGATTGAGGCGGTCGGTCACAGCTATCTGCCTAGCTTTTTTAAAAAGTGCGACGCTTTACTCAAAGAGGACGGCGTTATGCTTATCCAAGCCATCACAATTGCATGCCAGCGCTATGAGCACTATTTAAAACAGTCTGACTTTATTCAACAGTATATATTCCCAGGTGGCTGTTTGCCTTCTGTGACTGAACTTAGCAAGCAAATATGTACTAATACTTCCATGGTCGTTCATGACATCAGCGACATAGGGCTGCACTATGCCAGAACACTACGTGACTGGTATGTACGTTTTAAGCAAGCTTGGCCAACGCTAGACCATACAAAATTTGACCAACGCTTTTATCGGCTTTGGGAGTTTTACTTATGCTATTGCGAGGGTGCGTTTAAACAACGCTCCACCAGCACAATACACTTAGTAGCACGAAAGCCTAGATATGTTTCAACACACTGTGCCGATACGCTTAATTACTAATTTTGCGCTTTTTCAAGCTTGTTGGTTGCTGGCGCTGTTCTACCAAGCAAACGCATTATGGCTTATGTGCATTGTTTGCGTTCTATTACTGATCACTAACCACAGCTTCAAAAAACAATGTCTTTTGTTAGTGCTCGCTCTGCCAGCAGGCTTAAGTGTCGAATTAGTAGCAATTTATACAGGGATGATACAACACCCTGAGAACGCTTTACCTAGCTGGCTTGTGGTTTTGTGGATAGCCTTTATATTGACCTTCGACAGTTCGCTCAAGGGGATCCTATCGCTACCTAGATACTTAGGCGCGATTGTCGTAGCAGCTTTCGCACCAGCGAGCTACATCGCCGCTGCAAACTTTGGGGTTTTTGAAATTATGGTCTCGACTAGTCAGTTTTATGCGGTGTTTGGCACTGCTTGGCTCGCTTGTACCTTATTTTTTATAATAATTTATGATTGGTTATTCACAAAATGCTAATTTATCGCTCAGCAGGTATTGCGAAAATATCAAGCGCTTGCTAGTTTGTAATTGCTTGGTTAGTACAGACAAAAACCGCTGTTAAAGCACGCTATTTCTGACGTTTATCAATTTTTCGCTAAAATTTTCAGGAAATGGTTGCACATCTAGCCAAAATGCATAAACATAGGTTTTGCTTAGGCAAAATATAAAATGAATAGGAATCTAATAATGAATAAAGCTCAACTAGTTGAAAAGATGGCAGCAGACGCTGAAATTTCAAAAGCGGCAGCAGCCCGCGCACTTGAAGCATTCACTGGTGCCGTGACCAAGTCTCTTAAAGAAGGCGATTCAGTTGCACTGGTTGGTTTTGGTACATTTTCAGTAAAAGAGCGTGCTGCTCGTACTGGCCGTAACCCACAAACTGGTGCTGAAATCCAAATTGCTGCAGCGAACATTCCAAGCTTCAAAGCAGGTAAAGGTTTAAAAGACCAAGTTAACCTTTAATACGGTTAAACAGTTAAAGCAACAAAGGGACCATTTTGGTCCCTTTGTTTTATTTACAACTTTCTAGCCTTTTAGCGCTTTATCGCCGCGACCAATGCCAACAGCTCCAGAGCGAACTAACTCAATGATATCACTTTCATGTCTAAGCATATCTAAGAAAGATTCTAAGCGTTCAGCATTACTCAATAACTGCAAAGTATAGCTTTGCTTACCCATATCAATAATTGAGCCCTGAAATACATCAGCAATTCGAGTAACAGCAGCTCTGGTAGCTTCATCTTTAGCAAATACTTTCACTAATAGTAACTCTCGTTCAATATGAGGTACCTCTGTTAAATCGATGATTTTTAGCACATCTACCAGCTTATTAACTTGCTTTGTTATTTGCTCTACCACTCTGTCGTCACCGTGTGTCGTGATAGTAATGCGCGAAAGAGTTTGATCAGCCGTTGTGCCAACGGTTAAGCTATCAATGTTATAGGCTCGTTGTGAAAATAAACCTACAATACGAGATAACGAGCCGGGTTCATTTTCTAATAAGATACTTAATATTCTACGCATTATGCTTTTACTCCCTTTTTAAGCCACATATCATCAACCGCACCGAGTTTAATTTGCATTGGGTACACATGCTCTTTCTCGTCTACACGAATATCCAAAAAGACCAATCGATCAGTTATTGCAAATGCTTTTTCTAGTGCCGCATCTAACTCGCTAGGGTGGTCAACTCGTATCCCGATATGGCCATAGCTTTGCGCTAAGGCTACAAAGTCTGGTAACGATTCCATGTAAGAGCTAGAGTGCCTTCCTCCGTACATCATATCTTGCCATTGTCTTACCATTCCAAGGGAGCGGTTGTTTAATGAAACAATTTTCACAGCAAGGCCATATTGCAAGCACGTCGAAAGCTCCTGAATGTTCATCTGTATTGAACCATCTCCGGTAACGCAAACTACGTGCTCATTAGGGAACGCCAGTTTAACTCCCATAGCAGCAGGTAAGCCAAATCCCATCGTGCCTAAACCACCCGAGTTTATCCACTGCCTAGGGTTCTTGAATGGGTAGTATTGTGCTGCAAACATTTGGTGCTGACCAACGTCAGAACAAACATAGGCATCACCATTGGTTACCTCATAGACCTTCTCAACTACAGTTTGCGGCTTAATTACCTCTTTGCCTAATTCGTAAGATAAGCACTGCTGCGAACGCCATTGTGTAATTTGTTGCCACCAATCCTCTTGAGCACTTCGATCGATTCGACTGCTACTTTTATCAATTGCAGCTTGTAGTTGCTCCAATACAGTTGCCAAGCATCCTACAACCGGTATGTGTGCCTTGATGGTTTTTGAAATTGAAGTAGGGTCTACATCGACATGCACAATCGTGGCTTCTGGGCAAAATTTCTTAACATTATTCGTTACCCGATCATCAAATCGCGCGCCTAGCGCTAAAATGACATCGGCGTTAGCCATCGCTTTGTTAGCCTCTAAATTACCATGCATGCCTAGCATACCGATAAAGTTAGGGTGCGTTCCGCTAATTCCCCCAAGTCCCATCAGAGTATTTGTGATCGGAGCATTCAGTGTTTCAACCAGCTCGGTAAGCTGCACTGACGTATTAGACAAAACAATGCCACCACCTGAATAAATAACAAGTCGTTTAGCACCTAATATCGCTTCAACTGCTTTCTTAATTTGCTTCGGGTGCCCTTTAACGCTTGGGTTATAAGTCCTCATATCGATACGCTCTGGCATCACATAATTAAATTTTAGCTGAGGGTTTAGAATATCCTTGGGCAGCTCGACCACAACCGGACCTGGACGACCAGTACTAGCTAAATAGAACGCTTTAGCGAGTATTGTTGGGATCTCCTGAGCATCTCTACAGTTAAAGCTATGTTTGACTATCGGTCTTGAACATCCAACAATATCGGTTTCTTGGAACGCATCATCACCAATCAAATTTGATGGCACTTGACCTGAAAGTACCACCATTGGTATTGAGTCCATATAAGCGGTGGCGATACCCGTAACGCAGTTCGTTGCACCTGGGCCAGATGTGGCAAGCACAACGCCAACATTACCAGTAGCTCGGGCGTAACCATCGGCCATATGTGTTGCGGCTTGTTCATGACGAACCAAGATATGTTCAATTTCGGTTTGTTGGAACAGTGCATCATATAAATCTAAAACTGATCCGCCTGGGTATCCAAATATATACTCAACGTCTAGTGCCCCGAGTGCCTTTACAACTAGCTCTGAGCCATTGTATTGCTGTGTTTTCATCCTCATTCCTCAGAATTATCAGTACCTGTTGGTAATTTCAACCAAAAAAAAACCCCGCATTTGCGGGGTTAAAGCGTAAATTTGCTCAACACGGCCCCGCTGGACTTAAAGATAAGACCACGACTAGGACATGTAGGTTAGATAAAATACGTTTCATTTTTGGTATTAATTTTTATTTTGTCAATTTACTGAGTTCATTAAATGTTGTTTTGTAATGCATGTCAAGGGCAGATACACAAAAGCGCATAAAAAAAGCAAATACTGTAAGTATTTACACTCATTAAAGCTAAAGTTTAACGAAGGAATGCGATTAAAAGAAAATAATATGCAAAAAGGAGGGGGTCAAAAATAGGCTGACCAAACGCCAGCCTTATCTTTTTAGGTTCTATTATAAACGGTCAATAACAGCTTGAGTGAAATCAGTGGTTCCATGGTTACCACCTAAGTCACGAGTTGTACGGTCACCGCTCTTAATTACATCTGCAACTGCGCTTCTGATGCGTTCTGCAGTTTCGCCCATCTCTAGATACTCAAGCATTTGAATCGAAGCTAAGATGACTGACGTTGGGTTAGCAAGGTTTTTACCAGCGATATCAGGCGCACTACCGTGAACTGCTTCAAAAATAGCGGCATTCTCACCAATATTTGCACCAGGCGCCATACCTAAGCCACCTACAAGACCCGCGCACAGATCTGATAAAATATCACCAAATAGGTTTGTTGTTACAATTACGTCAAATTCTTCAGGAGTCATCACTAACTTCATGCATGTCGCATCAACAATCATCTCTGCCGATTCGATATCAGGGTAACGCTCGCCAACTTCGCGCGCTACTTTCAAAAACAAACCAGAAGTCGACTTAAGGATATTCGCTTTATGGACAGCCGTTACTTTTTTACGGCCTTCACGACGTGCTAACTCATACGCAAATGTTACGATTTTTTCAGCACCTTCGCGTGTAATTTTTGACATCGCTTCAGCTTCATTGCCATCATCAGAAACTACCTGGCCAAGACCAGAGTACATACCCTGAGTGTTCTCACGTACTGTGATGATGTCGATGTCTTCGTAACGCGCTTTCGTACCAGCAAATGATTTTACTGGACGTACGTTAGCATACAGACCAAATTGCTTACGCAACGTAACGTTTATAGAAGTAAAACCTTCACCAACTGGCGTCGTCAATGGACCTTTTAAAGTGATTTTGTTCTTTTCAATCACTTCTAAAGTTTCTTTAGGAAGTAGTTCACCAGTTTTTTCTAGTGCTGCAAGACCTGCATCTACAAATTCATAGTCAAAATCACAGCCTGCTGCATTTAAGATTTCAATTGCAGAGTCGATAATGCTAGGACCTATGCCGTCGCCTTTAATCACGGTAATGGTTTGCTTTGCCATTCTGGTTTTTCCTTTATCAAAAGTAATTTTGCACCATACCCAAATGGGCACTACTGAAAAGTTTAGTAAACAAAGAGGGAAGGTGCGTGTTCGCTTGAAAATTTAAGCGCGTTTTATAACAATTTATGCAGACATATACCAGTAAGTAATGACAATTACCCATAAATAAGGCTTATGCTTGTTATAGGTAGTATTTATTGCGTAAATAACACACGAAATATCGATTTATACTGGCGGTATTAAATACTTTATTTCAATCAACGTTGCAACTTGGACTTTGTGCAATAAACGCATCACAAAAAGAGGCCAAAGAGGGCCACTGCAAATCGCTTAGTACATTATCTAACAGCTGTGTTTGCCACGCACTGAGGGCTTGCGAACCACCCAAAGTATATATTGCCAGCAGCTTAATAGCGATGATTTGCTGCCCTAACTCATCTAACGTTTGCTTTTGCTCAACTTCAGATTTCAGAAATGCTTGATGTGAGGTAGAGTGTTTAAAATAACTTTCAACAAATGCCTCGAACTTTGATTCGTCTAAGCGATTAAAACCAAACAAATGAGCAATCGATACACCTTTATCTTCAATGTCTTCTGTACATGGTATTACAAGGCGCATGATATTCGTATTGTGGTTATTTAAGATAAAATAAATGGCAGCTGTAAACGGGCTTAACAACTGTTCAAATTGCTCACCTTGGGCATGACTAAATAAGGTTATGATAAGCTTATTTATGTGAATGTATTTTTGCCAAACATCATTTGCAAACGGATGATGTAACTGTGAAATCAATGTTTCAAGCAGCACTCTTTGACACAATAATCCCGCCGTATCTAAACCAACCATAGTAAGACAATGGCGTAAAGTGGTTGCTTTTTGGCCTTGGCGATTATATTGTCTCGCCGCTAACTGTAACGCTTGCGTGATTTGTGAAAAAGGCTTTATGGTTTTTTCTATCGCTTTAAACTCTAAAAACTGCTGTTTACCTAGGTTAGTAATTGCTTGCCAAATATCTGTATGTTCCACATGCCCGCAATGAGCTACTGGCATTTGCTCGTTAAACCATATTGTGTAAAGCAATGTGTTATCTGACGTCACGATAGGCTGATACACGGGAGAAAATTGCTTAGTTGTTTTTATCATGCCTACTGCTTTGTTATTATCTAACAACGCCAACAAGTAGCCATTGTTTATAACCGATAGAACCAGCGCGCCTTGCCCCTTGTAATTCACTAGCGAACCACCAGGGTAATGAATTATCTGCTTTGATAGCGCCATTAAAGAAAGCTGCGCAAATTCATTATGTGTGCCTAAATACAAGGATTTAATCGCTTGTACTATCGTAAACGTTTTAACATTTGGTCTGGGTGTAATTGCTTTTGCTATTCGTTTAGCTAGCGTCACCAATATACTGGTGTTGTCGTATAAGGGGATCGCTTTATTGCCGGTTATGGCATTTGAGTACTTATCCAATCGCGACAGAATACGTTGTAATTGCCCGTTTGGAACGTTCGCACTGTTCAGCATAGTGACAGCAAACTGGTGTCTTAGCTTTACCAATTTACTCTCTTGTTTACTCAAAGTAGCAGAACGAGCCAATTTGTTTGTTTCGTTGGAGCAACATAAATAATCACTTAATGCTGCAATGACTAATTCTTCTGTAAATGACTCTTTATAACCGTTAGCGCAACAAAACGCACAAACCAAAATACACTGGTTAACAGTAAGGTTAGTTGTATAGCCATAATCTGATGCATAGAATTGCAGATGAGCGTGCATCGCATTTGGCTGAGCGTAATAACATTGTACGAAGCGCTCAGCTAATTGGGTAAGAGTAGGGTAGATAGCTGGCCATTTTTGCTTTTTATAATAAAGTCGAAGGGCTTGATGAGTGTGTTCAAACAACCGTTTTAGATGGACTGGACTTGGGGTAAATTCAGACATGCTTACTTGGCCTTTTCGTAGGCCACACTTGCCGCAGGCCCCCACAGGATGAGCTGCCCATTATCAAATAACAATCCAGTACATTCATCTTGTGTTGTGATCCCATCTGGTTTAACTAATTGAGTACGATAATAAACAATTTGTAAGGTCTTATCCTGATGCTTCTTCACATAAGTTAAATCAGGGCTTCCCAATGTTTCTAGTACCTCATCGAGCTCTATATTTTGATCAGGCTTTAACTTACTAATAAAGCGTTTGTTAAAGGCTTCACGGTCTTGCCATATCATCGCTTGCGGGTCATCTTTATAATAATTGATCACCAACATCACAATCGTGGCATAAACAGCCAAACCTAACACTATATACTGCAATACTTTCTTTATCATAGTAAACCCACCTGAAAACGGTGGAAGAGTATAACAGAGTGGCCACTTTGGCGTATAAAGTTGCGACTAAACAACGCCATTTGCACACAGCCTTAATTGCTTAAGATTAAAGCCCAAATGAATGTCTGTTCTGAGCGTTACCAATTGCTTACTGATGATATAGTCGTCCATTCCTGTAACTAACTTTTCTTTTGTAGAGGGTTTACAGTCAGAGTCTTCAATAGCGTCAGCTAACTCATTGTAATTTGCAACGAGTTGCGCAGCGGTCTTTTTACCAATCCCCGCAACGCCGGGAACATCATTGGTTTTATCACCTGCAAGCGCCCAAAAGTCAGCCAGTTTATCTTTTGTCACACCAAACCTTTCAAGAATGCAGTTATTCGTAAGCCAATGACGCTTAAAATAATCGTAAATGGAAATGTGCTCACTAAGTAAAGGGTAAAAGCCTTTATCCGTTGAGATTATAGTAGACTCGACATTCGCTTTGCTGGCCTTACTCGCAAGCGTCGCGATGATATCATCGGCTTCATCTTGCTGAGGCATATAAGCAGTTACGCCATGTTCAACAAACCCTCTCGCAACTGACTCTAAATTAGCACAGAGTAATTCTGGCATTGGCTTACGGCTATGCTTATAGTTTGGATAAAAGTGATATCGCCAGCTTTTTTGACCATCGAACACCGCGATAGCATGTGTGGCTTCAGTGATCGCAAGCAACTTTTTAGTCGCATGACTTACACGACTCTTACAAGACACTATTGTTTGTTGTTCGCTACGATGGGCTTGTTGTTCATCTACTGCGTAGATGCGCCTAATTAAATTAAGCGCATCTATTAGGACTAGTTTTCTTTTCATGCTTTAATTTGGTAGCACGGTATGTATTTACTGCCAGGAAGTTTCATACGACCTTGCTCAACAAAAGCGCGTAACAGTTTATCCATATCCTTCATCAAAGACGTGTCACCGCTTAGCGTGTAAGGCCCGTGCTGTGCTATCGCTTTAATCCCTTCATCTTTTACATTACCGGCCACTATCCCAGAAAAAGCGCGACGCAAATTAGCAGCTAGTTGCTGGGTTGGTTGAGACAAATGTAAATCTAGCGCAGCCATATTCTCATGCGTGGGCGCAAAAGGCATTTGAAACTCGTTATCAATTTTAAGCGTCCAGTTGAAATAATACGCATCTCCATGCGCTTTTCGATACTCTCGAACTTCTTTCATACCCAGTTTCAGTTTTTTTGCCACAAGTGCGGGGTCATCAATGATCACTTCAAACTTTTTAAGCGCTTCATCGCCTAGGGTACTCTTAACAAACATACAAATTTCTTCGAAGTACTGCGCAGACTCCTTAGGGCCAGTAAGTATCACCGGTAAGCATTGCTTTTCATTTTCAGGATGAAGCAAAATGCCCAATAAATAGAGCAACTCTTCTGCGGTACCTGCGCCGCCCGGAAAAATAATAATTCCATGCGCGGTACGCACGAACGCTTCTAAGCGTTTTTCAATATCTGGTAGTATGACTAGCTCATTGACTATTGGATTGGGTGGCTCGGCTGCGATAATACTTGGCTCAGTTAAACCTAAATAACGATTACTGCTGATCCTTTGCTTTGCATGGCCTATCGTGGCCCCTTTCATTGGTCCTTTCATTGCACCTGGTCCACATCCTGTACAAATGTTGAGCCCGCGCAAGCCTAACTGGTAACCCACTTCTTTTGTATAGCGATACTCAGTTTCATTAATTGAATGTCCGCCCCAACAGGTAATAATATTTGGATCGCTATTTACTTCAAGAGCATCAGCATTACGCAACATGTCAAAAACCATATGCGTAATTTCACGAGGCGTATTTATTTGTGCTTCATGGCGTTGACAAATGAACAAAATGTCGCGTATTACCGAGAAAATATGTTCATGAATACCTAAAATAATTTCATCATCCACAAAGGCCGTTTCTGGAGGGTTACTGAGCTCAATTTTAATACCACGTTCACGCGCGATCAGTTTAATGTCAAAGTCTTGATATTTATTGTATATTTCTGAGCTTGAGTCTGTATGACTGCCCACATTTAAAACAGCCAAAGCGCAATTTCTAAATAGTCTATATCGCTCGCTGTTAGATGATTGTTGAAGTAAGTCTACCTCTAATTGAGATAACAGATTTAGTACGCCAGTGGGGTTTAACTGTACTTGCATAGGCATTCTCCTTGTTATTCACGAAGGCAAAGGCGATCACGACCGCTATTTTTTGCCTCGTAAAGTGCGCTATCCGCTCTATCAAATGCAGATAGCGGGGTGTCACCATCTTTAAATTGCGTTGCACCTAGAGATATGGTGATTTGTACTTGCGTCTCTTTAAATTTAAAAGGGATCGACTTTATAACGTTACGTAACTTTTCTAGGGGTGGTTTAGCATGTTGTAAATGCATACCGGGCATCAACACGACAAACTCTTCACCGCCGTACCGCGCGATAAAATCTGTCTTACGTATGGCTTTTTTCAGTGCCCTTGCTATAACTTGCAAAGTTTTGTCACCAGCACTATGCCCATATTTATCGTTGATTGATTTAAAATGATCAACATCAATTACAACCAGTGTCACGTCGCTTTTATTTATACCAAACAAATGAAACTCTTGGTTAAACCTGTCATCAAATGCGGCCCTGTTCGGTAGTTTGGTCAAGCCATCAAGTAAGCTTTTAAAACGTTGTTCTGACAGCCGCTTTTTATATGTATTTACTTTAGTCTCTAACACACTAATGCGGTCGTTAATTTTTTCAAAACTCTCATATAACGCTTTTTTATCTTCACTTTCAATGCGCTCACGCTCTATCAAGTCTTGGCTTAACAGTTTTAATTCGCCATCAACTAAGCTTTTTAATTCACTGATAGTCGTTGCTTTTTGTGTGTGACTATTCAACCGTTCAATTTTTGATTCTATCTGCTTATTTAAACTGCTAATTTGCTTATTTACACTCTGAGAGTGCTTAGTTGTTGCGACTATCGAGCTATTGAGCTCTTCTAAAGTTTGGTTTAGAGAAACCAAAAAGCCTTGCGCTGATTGACGCTCACGACTGATGCTCTTAACTATCACTTTAATAATATTCAATGCTGAATTGAGCAATGAATCGATACTATCATTTAAAGTAATCGCATTTTTTATCGCTTTGACTTCCTGAGATACGTCTTCATCAAAGGTCAGTTCATTCGCTAAATTTAATAGTTCGTTGGCGATCTCTGGTGACTGCTGCAATTGCTCTGCGTCATTTACGATATCCGCTTGCGATAATTTTAGTTGTAACGCTTGCTGATAAATACTCGAGAGCTTTTCGAGTACTGGTATGTAGTCACTCGTTGTGTTGATATTTGATAACTCATGGTCCAAAAGGTGACGTAGCTTTCTGCGCCCATCCTCGGGTAAGCCTCTGATTTTTTGCAGTTGCTTACCGGCCTGCATGATACTTTGCTGCAGAGAACGGTTGTTTGTACTAATGGTTGCTTCTTGATGTTTTAGGATATCATTCATCCCATCGATCAGAGGCTCTAGCTCTTCGAAATCCATGCCTTTTTGCAGCGCACTACGAAACTTAGCAAGCTGATTATCAAGTGCTACATCTTGCCCTTTACAACTTAGCGACAGCTTAGCGGCAAAATTAGATAACACATCCACTTGATGCTTGCGCGCGGTCTCTAAAGCCTTTCTAGCTTTTATTGTTTGTTCTAGCTTTTTTTCTAGAAGCGCAGAGTTTTTAGTTACCAATATTAACTACTTCCATCATCTTCAGTGTTTTAACTTAAGTTTACATCAATTATTTGCGTTGTGTTTACGAATTTTATGTTCTTTGTAATTTATCGAACATATTGTGCTTTCACCGAGTTTTTTAGACATGCTTTGGTGTTTTGATATCCTCAAAGTATTAATTCCAACTCGGGCATACAATGCAATACAAACATTTTCTTATCCCACTTACTCTTATAACATTCAATTCCTTCGCTCAAGTAGAATATAAACTAACAATAGATCAAGGCGAACATCACTTAGGTAACGTGACTGTTGAGTTTCCAAAGTCAGCTCAAGCTCACCTTGATATCAAATTACCAGATTGGCGCACCGGGCGCTATGAAGTATTAGATCTTGCCAATGGTATTCGCTATTTCAATGCAACAGATCAAAAAGGCGACACTCTTAATTGGCGCAAAATAGACAAAAGTACATGGCGTGTTCATTTAGACTCCCCAACACAGGTTAAAGTGAGTTACCAGGTGTACGCCAACGAACTAGGAAAACGCGCTAGACATATCGACGACACCCACGCATTTGTTGATGCTTCTGGGTTCTTCATGTTTTCTGAATCATTTCGTCAAGAACCAGTGTTAGTTGATTTAGATGTTCCCAAGCCATGGCGCTCAGTATCAGGCATGGAATACGCGCATGATAAACATAGTTTCACGGCAGCTAATTATGACGTTCTAGTAGACTCACCGATTGAAACAGGTGTAAATGAGTTACATAAATTCACCGTTGATGGACGAAACTATGAATTAGTGATCTGGGGCCAGGGTAACTACAATGTCGAGCAGATGCTCGTAGACCTAAAAAAGTTAGTTAATACGGGCTCTTTGATTTGGCAAGACTATCCATATGATCGTTATGTATTCATGGTTCACGCCACCAGTGGCGCACGTGGTGCTACCGAACATTTAAATTCTACAATTATTCAACGTCACCGAGATAGTTTTGCAAAGCGTAAAGACTATGTAGGCTTTATATCTACCGCAGCTCATGAATTTATTCACACTTGGAACGTTAAGGCATATCGCCCAGCAGGGTTAGTGCCTTATGATTACATTAACCCAAACTATAGTGATTTGCTTTGGCTATCTGAAGGTTCAACAAGTTATTTAGAAGATTACCTGCTACTGAGTGCAGGGATCACAACTGCCCCTGAATTTTTCAATAATTTAACTGAGACTTTAAATGCACACTTTGCTACGCCAGGTAGAGAGGTACAGCCGGCCGCTCAAGCAAGTTTTGATAAATGGATCAACCAAGGTGGAGACCACGGCAAAAATTACAGTACCAGCATTTATAGAGAGGGTGCATTGATATCATTGGCGCTAGATATAGACTTGCTGAGCAAAAGCGAAGGTAAAGTCAGCTATCGAGATGTACATAAACATTTATATAAACAGTTCAAGTTACCCAAATCGTTTACCAGCGCAGATGTAAAATATATTTTAAGACAAATATCTGGCCGTGACTACAGTACATGGTGGGATAAGCACATTAATTCACCCTTAGATATAGATATACAAAATCTGCTAGATAAAGTTGGGCTTGTGTACGATTACCCTGCTGAAGCCATACCCACAGCTAATTTACAGATAGACGTTAAGCATACAGGTCAACTACTAACAATTAAGCATGTTGCTCGTAATAGCTCAGCTTGGCAAGCGGGGCTTACAGCAGGAGATAAGATAGTCGCATTCAACAACCAGCATGTGCGCGACACATTGCCAGATTCACTGTCTTATTTCAAAGGTGGTGATAGGGTTAAAGTTGACTTCATCCGTCGAGACGAGCTCATGAGTACCCAGGTTATACTTGAAAAAGGGTTTAACCTTCCAAAAAGAATAAGTGCCATCGAACACCCCGATGATGCACAAAAGAAGCTGTTTAAAGCATGGACAGGTATTGATCACCCTTCAGTTGAACAATCGAACTAAACAATCCAATGCGTGCCGTACTGAACTTTAGTAGGGCACCTTTAATACCGAAATTGCGAACATTTCCCAAAAACCATGCGCTGCATCAAAACCTAAGTGTTTTGTACTTGTTAGATAGTTAATCACCCCCTAAATTAAAGTGGCATCATGTAAAATATTCATGGAGTTTACAAATGTCTCAGCACCACGGATTTTCCATAGGAATAGAAAGACTTAACGATCAATTTATTGTGCATATGAAAGCATTTGGCACATTGACCCACGAGGACTACAAAACCATTACGCCCATGTTAGAGGGAGCTTTTCAGCAAGTCGCACACCCTCATATCAAAGTGCTTGCAGATATGACCCATCTTGAAGGCTGGGAGCTACAAGCCGCTTGGGACGACCTTAAGCTCGGTTTAAAATATGGCTCTAGTTTTGATAAGGTGGCGCTTATCGGCTCTCATCCATGGCAAGACACACTGGCCAAAATCGCAGGTTGGTTCATAGGAGCGCAAGTGGAAAAATTTACAGATCAGGCTCAAGCCCAAGCATGGTTATTGAAAAAAGAGTAATTCGCTTGCAAAGCTGTTTCATAAAATCAGGCCTATTCAACAGATATAAGCAGGAGAACAATGCTGTTTTCCTGCTTATACCTTAACAAATGGCCCTGTTTAGTTACTTGTAGTTTTAAGATAGAGTGACTTTAATCTGATCCAAGTTGCTCCTTCACATCCTTCAGTAACGACCGTTACATCGGCACCAGTTTGATGTGCATGATAAATTGTACTCAGTAAATTTGGGTGTGGATCGTAAAGCCCAGCCCATCCATTATTACTGTGACACTCGCCATTTCTTTGCGCATCAACATAGCCCGTATCTATTTTTAACCCAACATGTCCTACATTATCAGTGTAAATCTCGGTGATCTTGCCTCTATCAACGCTTGCAGCATTGGCACAAAAAGCGCTGACCATACTTAATGCAACTATAAGTTTTCTCATTGGTTTTCCTTAATCAAAATCATAAAAATTAGCAAAAGAGTCAGTTCGTCTCCGCGTGGTCGGTGGCCA
This sequence comes from Pseudoalteromonas sp. A25, assembly GCF_009176705.1. NCBI lineage: Bacteria > Pseudomonadati > Pseudomonadota > Gammaproteobacteria > Alteromonadales > Pseudoalteromonadaceae > Pseudoalteromonas > Pseudoalteromonas sp. A25. The sequence continues at coordinate 65,986 of NZ_AP021847.1, forward strand.
AGCAACATACAAATAACTTTTAACTCTTTGATACTGAATGCCGTAGATTTTATAGCAAGAAGTATTTTTTTTATATAAATATATTGTTAACTTTTAAACTGCTAAATACGGCAATACATCTCAAAAAAATCAACAAACTCTGAGCAAAAATTACGCATTGATAAATTGCACTCTTTAAAAAATACTGAATAACATATCTATATTCACCCACTTAAACAGATCCCCTGACTACTGCTTGTGTAATTGCTTGTAATGGAAATGTTAAAACTTTCAAACTAAACATAAGGGGCAAAATGTAGCAATAGACACCGACAAATAGGAGGGAACATGTCTAACTCAGGTCAAGTAGAACAAAGAATTTCACAACGTACACTTCAATCCACAAAAAGCGAAGAGCCAGAACTAGGTCCACTTAGCCAACTGCCTGGCATTTGGCAAAATACTGGTCAATTTAAAGGCCATGGATGGAATATGATCGCTCTGCCATTTCCTTCAGGCAACCATGATTATCGACTGCTTAACAATCAATACAACGAAACATTGACTTTTCAGCTTGTGGATAAAAACGTTCCCAACAGAGGTATGAATGGCGACCAAGAGGTATTCACGATAGATTACGTGCAAGCGATTGAACAAATTGCCGCTGCTGATTTCCCCGATTCAGGTTTAGCCGGAGGCGCTGGCTTAGCTATTCATCATGAACCAGGCTTGTGGCTACATATGAAAGATCATACAACAGGCGACATCAATATAGCTAGACTATCTAGTATACCTCATGGTGATGCGGTGATGGCACTTGGCAAAAGTCAAACAAACACAACTGGCTTTGACATACCCAATTTAAATGGCCTACCTATTGGAGTAAACCAAGACTTATCTAACCCATACCTAAAACCTTATGCTCATTTTAATGATCAGCCTTTCAAAGGCATATTTAACCCTACTAAACCAAATGATCTGCTCAGATCGGCAATTACTCCATTTTTTAGTGCTAATGAAATAGCCAGCGTTACACAGTTAAAAGTGGATACTGCTATGGGCAGTGGAGGTGTTAACAACATTCCTTTTGTCACTCGACAAGCTAACGCTGCCGAAGTAAGTTCGATATTTTGGATTTATGAATTAAAAGAGAAACATTCTAACGGCGAGCCCCGTATGCTATTGCAATACACACAAACCGTTCTATTAGAGTTTTTTGACAGTCCGAATGGTCCAGGATTAATAAAGTGGCCGCATGTAAGTATCAATACGTTAGAAAAACAGCCAAGTAATTAATCCAGTATTTAAAATGAGTTTGCCAATATAAGCTTTAGGGCAAACTCAACTATTAGTTTATGAACTTGATATCATTTGACATGGATTAGCCCTTCGTACTCATAACTACACACCAGCTCCAGTAAGCACTACAAAGTATTTACTATCCATATAAATGAACAACCACAACGCAACGAGTTTGCCAATGCGTGCTTTTGCGTCACGCTATCCACTGCAAACTCAATCACTAGGAATAAGGTAAATGAACCTAAACTCGGGATAAACAACATGCACAGCACTTTTTGCGTATTTCTGCGTTGAATTCGCTAGCAATAGCTCGCTATTACGTACGCCAACTCGCCTTGAACTGCACAAAAATAGCAGCACTGTATGATTTACTCTTGTAATGGACTGATATAACTGACTGTGCCATATCCATTATCCCGAGTTCTGGTTAAATTAAAATAATTGGCTGAATATTATTCACTTTATTATAAGCATTTACTCAGATAGTCTATTTTATGAACTAATCAAAGGAACTATATAATGAAAATTAAGCTCAATAAAAAATCAGTCAAAAACCTTAATAACTCCAAAAACATACCTGTTGAACAAACACCAAATATTGCGGGTGGATACACGGCAGCTTGGATGTGTCAGCATAGTTACCCTGTATGTTATACAGAGCAGGTATGCCCATAAGCGTTATATTTATTCAATAATACATACGCTTGTTTAAGTCGAAATCGGCTAAAGCTGTTGTGCTTGTAGTGGTTTAAACAAACCACTACATCATGTGCTCAAGTTATCAAACAAACTAAATCATAACTTTTTGCCGCTTAAAAGGTTTTATATTGCTCTACCGGCACAAGACGTGCCTCCTTTATGTCGATACTCTCCCAAACCTTGTTAACCACGTATGGGTCATCACTAAGCCAGTTATCAAGCTCTTGTCTGGTTGAAAATTCAACATGAACCGATGAGCCTATCATTTTACCGGTTTCGTCTAACATGGCGCCACCGCTTAAAAAATGACCTTTCTCTATCAGTGTTTTAATTCCTACAAAGTGTGCATCTCTAACCGCCAATCGACGATTTATCGCCTCATCATCTTTATAGTCGTGTGCAGTTATAATGTATTGCATTTGTTTATCCTTTTAAAAAGTGTGTTCACGCAAGCGCCAAGTAAAAAAGCCGGGAGAGCCCATTTACCTTATAATAAAATGGTAGTTATTTACAGGATTGTTCAGGCGCTATTGCTGTATATGGATTACGTAAAGGGGGTTTACAAAAGCAAAATAGGCATAGAATTATGGAAGATAAGGCTCAATGCACTAAGCAATGAGCCTTATCAATAAATACGCTTTAAAACTTGCCTGCCGGTGGCCAATTTGGATTATCAATTTCATCCTCGCCAACTGCACTACTTGCTTCTTGTGCAATCGACAACGGTACATTTTCTTTAGGTATGCACACTTCAACAAGAAAATTGATGTCAGGGTTACATCTGATCTCTTCCATCACAGCCATGAGCTCGTCCATTTTGCTCACTGTACGACCAACACCACCAAAAGCATCTGTTAATTTAGCAATTTTCCAACTGGGTAGTTCGTTATATGCATATACGTTATCCAATAGCTCATCTTTGTAATCAACTGGCGGCTGTCTAAATGGATTAGGGTTTACTAAGTATTGTTCAATGCCATAAATACCATTGGCAATAACAAATACCACCGTATTCTGGCTATATGCATGCTGATCAGCAACAGCTTGGCAAGTCTCATGAAAAGCACCATCACCTACAACAACTACTGCACGCTTATCAGGCATCGCGCATTTTACGCCAGTCCCTGCTGGCACTGAGTAACCGATAGAAAGCCATGCAGCCTGGGCTATAAAACCATTTCGAGATGGTATTTTAACCCCTTGAGCACCGATAAGAGGGAAGCCCGCATCAACAATCATTACATCGTCTTCGCTGATCCATTGACTCATTGCATGGAAAAAGTTGTCGTAGCCGAGCGTACTATCAGAGTTTGGACAAGTTTGAGCTTGTTTGATTAACGAATGATTTAAACGCAACCCTGAGAACTTTTCAGAGTCAGCTAGAGCAAGCGTAGTAAATTTGGCAATCAGAGCATCTAAATACTGCTCTAGCTGCACTGATGGGTAAAAGTTAGCCCCTACAAATACTCCATCGTGCGCAGCGAGTACCGTTTTACTGCTGCGAATATCTTGATTACCAGTGTCTTTTCCTGTTGTCCACGCACCAATACCGATAAGCGCACCGTCATCGCCTACAAGCTTATCTATCTCTTCATTTTTTAATGTTACACATCCCTCAAACCAAGGATGAGTTTCTTCAATGACCGATTTGCTTAAAGCCGTAGTAACGAAATGTATGTGCTTATTTGGTAGGGTATGAGACTGGTTTAGTAAGTCGAGCAGTGATAAAAACTTATCTTGCAAACCATAGCGCTGCAATTCTATGCCAGCCCAAAAAATGCTGTTTGGTTTACTTAACATCAACTCTACAGTTGCTTGCGCCGCTTTGTGTGCTTCGCTTATCGTTATCGTGGCATTTACGCCTGAGGCTAGCTTACCTTGAGGCTTTTGACACGGAGTTCGCCATACATCCTCAGCCACTTCAAAATAAATTGGCCGCTTTTGTGTCAACATAGCGGTGATAGCCGAATCAATTTGGTAAGGCGCTTGTTGCGCGTTGGTTATCCTCTCAGCCGCGACTGTTATCGGCTTAAACATATGAATATCAACAAAATCATAGCCCGTTGTGTGAGAATACAACAAGCCAGCTTGTTTTGAAATTTGGTCTTCTTTATTTGTTGGTGCGCCATTGATCAGGATAACAGGCACTTGCTCAACAAAAGACCCTGCTATGGTATTTAGTAAACTAAAGGCGCCTACACTGTATGTCACATACAACGCGCTAACCCCTTTAAGGCGCGCATACGCATCAGCTGCAAAACCTGCACATATCTCGTTGGCATTGCCAGAGATTTTTATTGGTGAGTTGTCGTCAGATAAAATGACATCCAGAAGCGCTGCGGTGTAGTTACCTGCTACACCAAACATTTGTTCTACACCAATTTCTTCTAAACGCTGCTTTAAATAATCCGCAACGCAATATTTATCAATTACATTATTCATAGTTATTCTCATGCAGTAAATTGAAAAAGGAGGCGCAGGGCCTCCAATTGGTCTGTTTAAACTTTGTCGAAATAGGTTAAGCTAACACCTAAAATACTGCTTCTATCTACAGTTTCGTCTATCGGTGCATCACAAAGAGCAAGTTTAGGGTCAATGTACTCATGAATTAATCGCGATGCATTTTCTTCATACGCCGCTTTGATTGCTGCAGATGGCGTGACACCAGTTTGTTCTGTGTAAAGTTTATTTAAAGGTTGTAATCCAAAGCCTTTTTCAAGTACTAAGTCTGTTGAGCGCAGCGCACCTTCAACCCAACCTTGGTAATCCGAAAACGCTTCACCACAGGTAAATAAGTTAGGTAGTGGTTCCGTTAAATCTGCCATTACCTGCTTGTCGTCGGCACCCACAGCCCATTGGTGTACACCATAGCCAAATTGCTGGCTCATAGGTAAGTCAAAGTCTACACTACCTTCCCAAATACGTGCGCTGGTCAAAACGGGTTGCGGTACGTATCGTGTATCAAAGATATCTTTAAAGAATGCCGTTGCTTGCTCAACCACAGCAACTGATGCAGGGTAGATGTCAGAAGGTACGCTACGCACATACTGATCTTGGTTTGGATTGTGATACAGCTCACCTTTATTTTGTAACGTACTCCAAAAGTTTATATTCAGGTAATCGCAGTAAATAGTCAGTGCGGCAGGGCGGTCGTACTTCTTGGCATCGATTTCATCTAACTTAGCTTGGGTTGCTTTGTCAGTGGTTGTTTTGCGCTCTTGATACATTAGCGAAGCAACTAACGGCTCGTTCACTGCATAAAATGGATATACAGAACCGGTTGGCAAGTCGGCAAAATTTGGTCCAAACTCAACTGAAGGTCGACCAGTTATACCTGTGGCCCACCATGGCGTATCGTAATACAAGTTAATTTTCAGTAGTGGCTGATTTGTCGAGGTTTGTAGCGTATTCCAAATCTTTTTCGATTCTTCTTTTGGTAAGTCATTAAACGCATTTGACCCTACAAATAATCGCTCTAGAGCAAGTCTAGGTAAACCTAAAATCACCTTTTTAGCACGTAATTCGCCATTAACTAAACAACCGTCTTCTTGTTCGCGGGTATAACGCAAAATATATTCTTCACAGTTTTTATCGTAATCTATCGCTTCAATTTCGGTCTTTAAATGAATACGCTGCTCACCAATTTGCTCTACAAGCGCATTAGGTAGTGTGCTAAAACCATCTTTAAAGGTGCGAAAGTTAGCGTCGGCAGGAAAGTCTTCAAGTAACTGATAAGCTACACCAGCGTTCATTTTTGATAAAAATGTGCCGTTAAAGCCTAATGCACGATACAGCATGGTAATGCACTCTTGTGAATAGCCCATATCCGAGAATAGATCCCATAACGACCATTCGTTTAACCCTTTATCTTTCCACTTGCACTCTAAACGAAAATCTTGCCAAAACTGAGGCCCTTTAACCTTAGGACGCTCATTAAACTGAGGGTTAGCCTGTAAAATGCGATTAAATACCACATTAACAATTTCAGTTGGGTTCATTCCTTGTTCGGGCTGATCAAGGTTATATAGCTCAGACCAAATAGCAAAGTTATCTTCTTTGGCTTGATTCACAGAGAAGCTTTTGCCACGAAAATACAGCCGATTATTACCACCACTGTTCATTGGGAATGGCACGATATCATCTTGTAAATCTAGTTTTAAAAACAACGCCATCAAGTCATCCATGCCATCGAACAAAAAGCGCATGCCGCCTTGCTCTTCTTTTACAGTTATTGTATCAGGCTCACCTGGACCCTTTTTTTGATTTTTAAACTTAATGAGATCTGAATCTAATCGACCACCGGTTCTGTCTGAGCGCTCAAGAATAGCGTAATCGCACACATCTGATTCATTTTGTAACCGCCAAGCACTGTATAAGCCTGACATACCAGCGCCAACAATAGCGACTTCAACTGATCCGGGAATAGATTTGTATTTAATTTCACTGCCTAGTTTACAATGGGTCATGTTAGTTCCTTGATTTTATGCTGCGTCATAACGAATAAAAGCTGATATAGCTGAGCCTTTTAGTTAGCTAAGCAACTTTTAAGCGCCATGGACGAATTTAAATCTGAAATTGTTATGAGTTTAATGTTTGGCAAGTACCGCAAACTTACATCCTTAAGCATGCATGCCGTTTCGCCTTTCCGTGTAGACATAAATAAATGTAGCAGCTATGTAAATAAATGTATGTTACAGCACATTACAAATGCCTTAACCACTCAAGAAAAACACATAACACACTGAAATTTAGTAAATAAATATGTTCATCACTCATCCCTAAATTTTAACAGTGTAAGGCGCTAAAAAGTGCCAAGCGCATGCTTTTCCTATTGCGATGACCCATCCTACATTGCGTTTATATGGAAAGAGTCTAGTGCTACACAAATATTCGCAAAGAACTAAACCATTGAAATTATTTATAATATATAAATACTTTAGTGTTTTTTGTCACTGTATTTTTATAAAAACATAAAATTATTGTAAATATCTATCCTTAAGTTACCCCTAGTTATTGACTTTCAAAATTGCACAGCTCCAAGTCAAAGCATTATTTAGTCAATTAACTACCGAGAAAACTCATTCCAAGGAAAATTTGATGTTTAAAATTAACAAGTTAGTAACGGGCGCAGTAATTGCTGTGCTTGTTTCATATTCAACGAAAGGGTTAGCAGGAGAGTGGATCCCAATCTATTCACCAGAGCCTAACCTCGACAAAGGAGAATCTAAATACGGATACTCTAGTGAAGGTAGAGATGTATTCACAATACAAAATAAAGATGGGAGCGTGTTAAACGTTGTTGATATTGGCGGTTATGGATATGTAGGTGACATGATATTGGGAGATACCGCGACGTTAAAACAGAATGGCTTTCAACTCAATACCAGTGCAACACCGCATATACATAATGACAATTCTCAGTTTAATTCGATACAGGGTGCAATAAGGCACACAAGTTCAAGCTATATTTGGCCAAACGGTGTGATACCTTATGTTATTGACCGAAGCTTAGGTGACCAAGCTCGACGAGACTTTCAATATGCCGTCGAACATTGGCATGCAAATACCAACATTCGACTCGTGCCACGCACCAACCAACGTGACTATGTGGTAGTACAAAATGGCGGTGGATGTAGTTCTTGGATTGGTCGCTCTGGCGGCGCGCAAACACTGACACTTGCAAATAATTGTGGAAGAGGGGCCGCAGTTCATGAAATTGGCCATGCTGTTGGCTTATTTCATGAACAAACCCGCCCAGATAGAGATAACTACATCAGACTGATTTGGCGTAACATCTCCAGCAATATGGCGTATAACTTTCAACGCATAGGCAATCATCAAGGTAAATCACACGGTGAGTATGACTATCAATCTATTATGCACTATCGAATTAATGCCTTTGGTATTGGTGGACGAAGAACAATAGAGATCCTTGACCGCAATGTAAACGAATACAATGTGGGCAACGGCCAGCGTCTAAGCCAAGGTGATATTGCAGCAGTTGCTCATCTATACGGGCCTCAAGAACCAGTTAAGCAATGTGAGGTTGTCGCAATAGAACACAATCAAAGCGTTAGCTTAGCGGGCACTCAAGGCCAATCACAGTGTTTTAAGTTATCACTGACTGACTCTGTAAAAAGTTATCGCGTGTTCACTGAAGGGAACAATGGGGATGCAGATCTATTTATCCACAAGGGACAAATAGCGACGCAAAGCAACTATGACTGTAAATCTGATGGTGAAAACTCAAACGAAAGCTGTTCATCACAAGCTACAGCTGGAGACTACTATATTACTGTTTTTGCATATAGCGATTTTAACAACTTAACACTAAATACAGTGGTTGAACTGAAGGATGACGACGATCCTATTGATGATAGCTGCCAAGCACACGCGTTAACTCCTAACACCATGGTGACATTAAAAAATATCGCCGCCCAAACAAGCATGTGCTTTAAAGTTAATGCCGATGATAATCATCAGTTAGTAGAGTTTAACTTGGCTGATGGGCAGGGCAATGCAGATCTTTATGTGAAAAAAGATACACAGGCCAGTCTACAGAACTACGACTGTATGAGCGCATCTGCTACCAATGATGAGTATTGCTCACTAACCGCTCACAGCAGCACGTATTTTATTCGTATATTTGCCAACACCACGGTAACAAATACCAAATTGAACGTAACGCTTAAAGGTAAAAACGACGATAGTGAAACCTACATGGGTGAAATATCAACGAAAGATGAGGTAGATATTCAGCCAAACGGTCAATGGTTTGAATACCAAGGTGGATCACTAACCGGACTGTTACATGGCGACAACCAAGCTGATTTAGAGCTTAGTTTAGAAGTTTGGAACGAAAGCCGACAACAATGGCAATTAGTTAAATCGTCTACGGAACCTCAGTCTGTTGAAAAAATAGAATACCAAGCGCCTTATGGTTACTATCGCTTCAAAATCTATAGCTGGGATAGCCAATCAACGGGGCAATATCAATTTACCTTGAAAAAATAGCTTTGTTAGCGCCTTTTATATTAATTTTGATGTGAAAGGCGCTTTTAGGTTCGTTAAGTAGGGATTATAAAAATTTGAACGAGCAGAGCGCAAACAACTTTGAGCCAAATTTAAATTAAAATGGTTTTGTCAGGTTTTGAAGGCGTTTTTAGAAAGCAACTCAATTTAACATAACGTAAATTATGGGTGGTTTTAATTTGCGTACTTTGCGACTTCTCGCCATATAGCGCATCCCATTTTTAAACCTAAAAAAAGTCCAATACTAGACAATATCGGACTTTAAAGCGCTAAGCTTGACCACATTATTGTGCATCCTATAATTAACGTAACTCAAACTCCATCGGTGGATTGTTATTGTTGTACAAACCCGCTTTATTATTATTTTTCTGTTATTGCATGCTCACGAGTGCATTTGGTTCAGCTTCACTTACAACAGACTCAGAGTATGAACTCTCGCGCGCACAGTATTTTATGCGATCCAATCCTGCAAAATCATTAGCAATTCTCAACAAAATACCTCATGTCGAATCGCTGCCTGATGATCAACAAGTCACGTTCTACGCATTAAAGTTACGAACTTCACTGACACTTAATCACCTAGATGATATCGATCCTATACTAGAAACGTTGTTCAAATTGGATGATAAGCCTGCTTTTGCAAATAAAATTGTGTCTGTATTAAGCGGTACGGGTATATGGCTTAGAAAAACGAACTATTTTGATGCTGCACAACATGTTTTCTCATGCGCGTTAAAACATGCTGATACGTCTAGTCAACAAATTTCTATATTGATCAGCAGCGCCATTGTGGCGCGCTACAAAAAAGACTACACGCTCGCTAAGTCAATCTACGAAGAAGCAACACCTATCGCACAACGACTAAATGATCAGCGTGCCATTGCAACCATTGATAATAACCTTGGTACAATCGCTATGGACCAAGGAAACATAAAACAAGCCGAGATGCGTTTTCGTGATGCTTTATCTGCGTTCCAGTTGGCAAATAACTATTCTGGACACTTAAACTCTGGAATAAATTTACTGTTTACTTTTGTTTTGCAAAATAAAAGTATTGATTTTCAACGCTTGTACCCGCATATTTCACAGCTCTCGAATGAGTACTCAGATGAGTCGAAAAAAGCTTACCTATTTTGGGTTAATTCTGCATTCCAATACACTCAGGGTGTAAAACCGAATGACATGCAACGACAAGAACTACTCAGTACATTTGATAAACTTGCAGGGCCACAGCTTAAAACACTCATTAAAAATCACTTGGCATCACTTATGGGTGTAAATGTACCACGAGTGGAACATGCTAGTGCCAAAAAATTTGAAAATAAAAGCTGGTATAACAAAGTATTAAGTTGTAATTGGTAAATTCATTACAACTATCACTTTGCTAACAAGTCGGTTAGAACGATGTTGTTATTGTTATCCCTGCTGCTACGAATTATTTCATCGTGATTAAATGTCACACCTGATTTTAGCAATCTATCGTAAAGTACCACGTTTACAGTAGCAGCTAAGTTCATGCAACCTTGCGTAGGTACGTATATAACGTCTTGGCAAAGCTTAAGTGTTTCTTTATCGAGCGACCCATCTTCTGGGCCAAATAAGTAAAATGCACTTTTGGGATGAACATATTCGGTAAGCGGTTTGGCCCCCTCGATAAGCTCTATCGCCACCGGCGTTGCGCCCAGAGGTAACACATCCCCCAAAGACTGAGTACCAATAAGTGGTATGTTTTGATATACCTTTTTGGTGTCTGTTGTGAATTTTCGAGCATTTTCAAAGCGCTTTCCTGTGTAAAATACAGAATTTACACCATAGCACCCTGCTGCTCGCATCACTGCGCCAACATTGCTGGGGCTTTTAGGGTTGGTTAATCCAATACAGGCAAATCCACTATCAAACATTGCTTTTCACTCTTTTTTAAATGCAACGGGAATCTACAACAATAACCGTAATACGTCTATAGAGGTGCGCTTGTTTTAAAGGCTATGATAAGATCTCGTTATGTTAAAAATGACAAGTTTATAAATGAACATTGATACTTTCTGGCAAATTATATCCTCAGTGCAAAACGAAGATGATGTAAACCTTGCGCTGAGAACTGCACTTTCAACCCTAGAAAAAGACGAAATAGCTCAGTTCGACGAGCTATACACACAACAACTGCGTATGCTTTGGCACTGGGATAACTGGGCATTTGCTTATGTGTTGTGCGGTTGCAATACAGAGTATGACTTTTTGGACTTTTGTAATTGGCTGATATTACAAGGAAAAGATAATATAACTCAAATATTGAGTAGCCCTGATTATCTAGCTGGTTATGAACATATTCCTATGGTTAATGAATTGCCAGCGCCCTATTGTGACGAACTAGATTTGGTCGCAGGGCTGTTGTATGAAGATATTACTGGCGAAGAACTCCCCTATCACAATGTTGTCAATTTTCAGCCTCAAGGTAAAAGGTTTAGAAATAAACCAAAGTTGCTCAAGGAGCAGTTTCCAAGATTATTTGATAAATACTGGAACAAAAACTAAAAAAGGCACTTTACGTGCCTTTCGTATGAATCATTTAACCCAAAATAATTCGAAGCATACGGCGTAGCGGCTCTGCAGCCCCCCAAAGTAATTGGTCGCCTACAGTAAATGCACTGATATATTTTGGTCCCATGCTAAGTTTCCGAATGCGGCCAATTGGAATATCAAGCGTTCCGGTTACATTCACTGGCGTAAGTTCACGCGCTGTTGTATCTCGATCATTGGGGATCACCTTCACCCAATCATTATGAGATGCAAGAATACGCTCAATCTCATCCACTGGAATATCTTCTTTAAGCTTGATGGTCATTGCTTGTGAATGACAACGCATTGCACCGATACGCACACATAGACCATCAATTGGAATTGGTGACTTTGAAGAGCCTAAGATTTTATTTGCTTCAACCTGAGCTTTCCACTCTTCTTTTGACTGTCCCGACTCCATCGGCACATCGATCCACGGGATTAAGCTACCGGCCAATGGCACGCCAAATTGGTCTTTGGGCAAATCTTCAGACTTAATTTTTTCAGCAACGAGTTTATCAATTTCTAGAATTGCAGAGCCTGGATCATCTAATAAGTCGGCCACTGAGGCATGAATATCACCCATTTGGGTGATTAGCTCACGCATATTACGTGCTCCAGCGCCTGATGCCGCTTGGTAAGTCATTGGGCTAACCCATTCAACTAAATCCTTTTCAAATAGACCACCAAGCGCCAATAACATTAAAGACACGGTACAGTTACCACCAACAAACGTCTTTACGCCCTGCTCTAAGCCTTGCGTAATTACATCGTTGTTTACTGGGTCGAGAACAATAATGCTATCTGAAGACATACGCAGTGCCGATGCTGCATCAATCCAGTAACCATCCCACCCTGATTCACGCAATGCAGGATAAACTGACTTGGTATAGTCACCACCTTGGCATGAGATAATCACATCCATTTGTGCCAAAGCTGTTACGTCGTTAGCATCTTGTAGAGGTTTAGGGGTGCCCGCAAAATCAGGCCCCAACTGGCCAGTTTGTGATGTCGTAAAAAAATGAGCATCAATCTGTGCAAAATCATTTTCTTCCATCATTCTGTGCATAAGCACTGAGCCTACCATACCACGCCAACCAACGAGTCCGACTTTATTCATATTGTTTTACCTTCATTTAAGATTAATAGACATTGCGTGAGTCTAGACGTCCAAAATAACAAATATGATAGAGTTCGACTAGCCAAAATTTAATATTATTTTCTCGATATTAGTGACTATTTGTATACACAACATGGGGGCTTACTAAAAAAGTGATTGGAACTAATTTACTACTTTTTACCAAAACTAGAGTCACTATGCGTAGTGATTTTGTATAAATTAAGCAAAGTTTAAACTTAAGACAAAGCTAGTTCAAGAAAGCACTTATATGCAAAAGAACAAAAAAATAACTCATAGGTTCAATTAGTTGAGAATTTACTTGCAATAAAAAACCCCGCAAAGCGGGGTTTGGATACAACATGTAAAGGTTGTCCTAATCTGATGTTCACGACATCAATTCAGAACTCGGTTCGAGGTTTGTTTATAATTATTAATTATAACCTTTAAGATTGTGTGCACTTTAAAGTATAAAGATTACAGATTTATTAACATACTGAGCTTTATACTTAAATTAACTGGTTCAGCCACAAAAAGCTCAACTGAATGTGTATAGTCTACGTTACGTGTCATATTTTCGCAATCAAATCTAATTACTTTTTATGAGAAAACAAAAAAGCCAAGGCTGTAACCTTGGCTTTTTATAGTACTGATTTTTGTGTATTGCTTTCGCTTTTAATTAAAACTCATAGCTATAGTTAACACTTACTGTTGTACCTGCTTCTTTTTGTCTAACAATTAGATCAGACTGTGTTACTTCTTGATCTTCACCTAACAGGTTTTTAACTTTGAACTTAACTTTAGAATTAAAGTCAGGATACCAAGTGTATACTAAATCCAACGAGTGAAATGGTTGTTCAAATGCATCTTGTCGACCACCAATACCCGAGGCCAAAATACGCTCACCGAATACGTTATATACAATTGAACCACTATGCTGACCATCTGCTGAGTCAAAGCCCATTTGTAAGTTAACAACATATTTTGAGTGACCAGTCATACGCTTTGTTGGATTAGTTAAGTTACCCGCAAACGCGGGATCGATTGAAACTTCAGAGTCACTTAAGGTGATATTACCCGATGTGAACAAGCCACTTGCAGCATACGATAAGTCATGTAACCATTCAGCTTCAACACCGTACACTTCGCCATCAATACCGTTAACAAATGATGCGCTGTAGTCTTCATCGCCTACACGAAGTACCGTCTCGATTGGGTTTGCGATGTCTTTATAGAACGCACCTACCGAGAAGTTGTCGCCATTGTCCATGTAGTATTCAAAACGCGCATCATAGTTTTTCAATTCACTACTTTTCAAACCCGGCGTACCAAACGTTTTAATGTCCGTTAGCGGGTCAAAGTAAGCAACAGCAACCAATTCACGCAAGTCAGGGCGAACGGTTGTTTCACCGTAACTGAAACGAACTTGATAGTTATTTTCAGCCAAATAAGTTAACGCTAAAGAACTAAATACGTCGTCTTGGTTAACTGTACCTTCTTTTATTCTCTCTTCAGAGTAATAAATACCCTGCGTGATCTTATCAAAAATCAAGCTCGAGGTACCGATAGTCACTTGTTTAAAATCTTCATAACGAAGACCACCACTGACGCGCCATGCATTATCAAAGAAAACGTCGAACTCTAAGTAGCCTGCGTCAATTTTCTGTGCCGCAGTATAATCATCTGCACTTGGTGCTGTTGGCTCATTAAATGCGATAAAGAAGTCATTGCTATTAACAAACTCGTCCGACAGATAAGTAGTCAGGTTATTGATGTTTTCAACGTCACTATTAACTGGGACCGGGATACCGGTATCATTGTTAATCGCAAAATTGGAAGTATTGTACACACGGGCCCTGTCTAAAAAGTCATAACCTGCTTTTAAAGTTACTTCTAGATTTTCAAACGTCAGAGGCAATGTTACATTTCCGCTATAAGACTTAACATTATCAACCATGTCGGTGAATGCGAAATTCGCTCGGTTGTCATCGCCTGTCACTATAGAAGTATCGTAAGTGCCGTTTTTGAATTGATCAATAAACTTGTATTCAATGTTCGTTGGAATACGAGTTTCAGCTTTAGATTCGGTATATTGCCAATCAGCACCAATACCCCAGTAATCTAAGAAAGTATGTTGGCCTATAAACTGATCAACATCCAAAGTACGCTCTTCATAGTTAAAGCGATGAGAACGCTGTGCTTGTCCCGTTCCTGCAATTGTTCTTACTGTACTGCCATTAGGGCTCTGTAACACCGATAGATTTACTTCGTCTTCATTATCTTGCAGATAGATTTTAGAATAGTGTACGCTTTGCTGATCTAATTTGTAGCCTAAATTAAACACGCCGCTTATACGTTCATTTTCAGTAGTTACCTTTGAATCTTTGAACGTTACATAACAGCTATTTTTAGAGTCAGCTTCTGTTGCCAAAGAAGTAGAGCAATCATCACTTGGCGCATCATCTGTGACACCAGTTTTACGCTCAGAGTAAGACCAATCACTATCGTAAGCACCGGCAAGCATCACACCAATCGTGCCACCAAAATAGTCTTCATCAAAACTATTACCGATATTTGCTTTAATATCGAAGTTGGGGTCAAGTGACTCTTTTTTAACTTTAATGTCTCTTGGTAACGACAAAACTAACGCTTTGTTGATTGCCGCTGCTTGCTCAGCACGTGTCTGTGTTTCTGTGTTTTGAATAAAATCTCTGTCTACAATGGCGCTTAGGCTAAAGTCACCTTTGTATCGAAGCACTGCGCTGTGCAATGCCGCAGGTTGACCATTGCTAGGGCGACTATATATATAGCCTTCGTCAGAGTTAGAGTTCATACCTACACCCACCTCAATGCCCGCTGTAAATTCTGTAGGTACAGACTTGGTGCGAATATCAATGTTACCGCCACCAAATGCTGCTGGCATTGAAGGAGAGTATGCTTTTTGTACCGCCAAACTTTCTATGATACTTGAAGGGAAAATATCTAGAGGCACAACATTGCGAGTCAGATCTGGACTTGGTACTGACGCACCATTTAGTCGAGCACTTGAATAACGCTCACCCAATCCACGAACATAAACAAACTTTCCATCAACAAGTGTTAAGCCCGTTACACGACGGAGTGCAGAAGCTGCATCACTATCACCAGTGCGAGAAAGTTGCTCAGCGCCCATAATGTCAGCAACAAATGCTTGGTTTTTTCGCTCTTCTATTACCGCCGCAGCACTACCTTGTAAGCGCGTTCCAACCGCTACAACTTCTTCAATTGCCTGTTCTTCTGCAGCAATGCTTGGCATTGATACCCCAACAACCATCGCCGAACTGACTGCTAAAGCAATTTTTTTTAATTTCATTTGAGTATTCATTTGCAATCCTGCCAAAAATCATAAAAAAGGCGCAGTTAGCTGCGCCTACTTCGAGATAACAATTAAAATCTCAAAAGATTATTAGTTAGCAATTGCAGCTAGTGATTTTTGTACCCACTTGTACCAATCGCTGCTAGTATCTTTGTCAGAAACCGCACCGATATAGTCAACAGACTCAAAGAAACCAGCGTCTAAACCACTTAAGTTATTTGCTTCAATCGTGATTGCTTCTGCGCCAGTGTTAGTTGCAAAGCCGTTTGCTGCTAATACACCTTCACCAGTGTTAAGTACTAAGCTAGAGCCACCATTGCGGAACCACTCTTCTTTAACTTCACCGCCAGGTAATGTCTCACCATCATTCTTGAAGTTGTTAACACATGCCAATACTGAGTTGTTAAAGTTCAGAACGTCAGCTTCAGCATTAGCAGCTGCGTCAGAATCTTTGAACTCTAAACAGTCTGTGCCGTTTGCACCATCAGCTTTAACGAATAACGCGTTGTAATACATACCTCTAATCGCATCATCAAATTTAGCAGCCTGAGAAGAACTGTTGTCACGAATAGATTTACCATCAGTAGTCACTACAGTTACGTTTGCAATAGTTGGATTAGATGCAGGTACTTCTGAATAATCAGCACCTTTGTTTTTCTCGCCGTCTGTCTCAAAGCCGTTGTTACCCATAAAGCCTGGTGTTCCAGCAGCGATAGTTTTTAACTCGCCATCATCATAGAAAGATACGTCTTTCTTAGTGGTTACTGTACCGTGTTTTACAAAGATGAACTGCGCGTTACCTTTCCAACCTGCATCGATGTCAATCGCATCGTCTTGCGTATCAGTAACAACAATGTGCTTGATGTTTGCAGCGCCACCAAAGAACTCGATACCATCATCAAAACCTTGGTGAATGTGTAGATAATCAAAAGTCGAACCAGAGCCAACAGCGTTAAGCGTTAGTGAGTTCAAGTCATCACCGTCACCACCTTCACGAGGGCCTGACCCTGCATACCAGATGTTTGCAAACTTTATATTACCGCTGCTATCTGCATTATTATTGCCGCCGAAGTGACTTGTAATACCTTCTGACTCTGCGTTACACGTATTAGCTGCACGCTCTGCATTTGTACACTGGTTAGTTAAACCAAAACCATTGATGATGATACCACCCCAGTCAGCAAACTGTGGGCCTGTTTCAGCAATATCAAACTCAGGATAAATATTTGCAGAAGTAAATGTAATTGGTGCGTCAGCTGTACCAATCGCGTTGATTTTTGCACCGCGACCAATGCGGATAATCGCTTCACCTGAACGGAATGCCAATGTCGTACCAGCTTCAATGTTCAGTGTTGGGCCATTTTCTTCAACTGTACAACCCAAAGTCGTGTTACAGTTTTTACCCATTAGGATTGCACCATCAAAAATGTGCGCGCCGCCATTGGCTAATGCTTTAAACGTGATGTCTTCTTCAATCTCTAGTGTTTTACCTGCAAAGCTTGTGCTGTAAACACAGTGTGGCGCTTCGAAAGCACCTTGAACCTCGTTACCAGCAACAGTGCGTGCTGTACATGGGTTTTCAACTTTATCGCCGCCAGTGTCGCCACCTGTATCGCCACCTGTAGCACCACCTGTATTATTAGTGGTAGTATTATTAGAGTTAGTAACACTCGTATCATTTACAGTTGGTGTTACTTTAATATCACCACCACAACCGGCTAAAACTAATGCAGAAGCAACAAGGCTTACTTTGAATAACCCAGAAATTTTCATTTTTATCTCCAATAAATATAATAATTATAAGCGCATAAAAAGCTTGGACATAAAGTAACTTGACTGTATTACAAATGGGTTACACTTTATAGAAACAAAAATGACAATTCGATTTTTAGAAATAAAAAAACCGCCCGAAGGCGGCTTTGGTGTTGCGATTATAAAATCTATAACAGTGCTTGTTTTAATGTTTCGTTATGTAGCTTTTCTTTTTTAACGTATTTAATCCACTGCTTAGCAAGATTTGCCGACTTTTTATGCTTTTCAGCTTGTTCAAATGCCAATATAGAAGCGTCAAAATTTTGCAAGTTATATTGCGCCATTCCCAATGCAACATAAGCATTAGATTCAAACGTTAATTGTCCTTTATCTAATGCTGAACGAGCTGCGTCAGCGGCTTCATCAAACATTTCCATATTGATATATATTTCAGCTAGTCTTTGATCATAATTACCATGATCAACAAGCTCACTAGCCTTTGCAAAATATGGTATCGCTTTGCTATCCTCTTTCGCTTGAACAAGAGACTCAGCTATAAAAGCTTGGTTTTTAGCATTATTCTCTAGAGCGCCTTGCTGTAGCCCTCGCTCCATTACTTTCGCAGCTTTAAAGGCTAAGCCGTTATAGGTATAAACTTGAGCCAGTTGCCTTATTTCTGAACGCGATTTTACAAAACCTTGTTGGTCTGCAGCTTCAAATATGGCTAACTGCTTTTTTTCATTTCCAATTTCACCATACATGCCCGCTAACTGGATCCAATAATTAGGCTTATTATAAAGGTTAACCATTTTTTCTAACACTTCGGTTACTTTTATAGGTTGGTTTAACGAGTAATATAATGCACGCTGCAAAACTAACCAATTTTCATTTGGTACATTACCTTTAGACTCACTTAACTCTACAGCGGTGTTTATATATTTAATAGCTTCTTCATAATCCTTAAGCTGGTAATTAGCTTGAGCCCTTAATACATAGTAATTATCCGGTATAACGCCAGCATTTATTGACTCCCAGCTATCTAAATAAGCTATCACTTTATTATATTGTGAATTAGCCATTGCTAATTGAGCCAAACTAAACGTGGTAGATAATCGTAAAGACTCAGGGATCCCTTCTTCAGCCACAACCTTTTCGAAAGACGAAATCGCTTTATCTAATTGATTTTCGTTGTAGTAAATAAACCCATAAAAATTATGCATCATAGCAATCTCGTATGAGTTCATACTCGATGCTCTATCTTTTATACTATCAAGCGCCTCGAGTCCTGCTTTAACATCACCATCATCGGCTAGTTTTTGTGCTCTTGCTAGTTGACTGTATACCTTTTCTCTAAGAGCTGGTACACGCTTGGTCTTTGTTTCGGCAAAAGCAGAGTTAATATCTATCGATGGTACAATCGATACCAAAGAGGGAGCGGCTGACCCTGCGATAAATAACGCACTGTATATTGCTAGTTGTTTAATGTTTTTCATAATCGCACCTCGAAAACTCCATTAGCCATTAATTTGGAATGAAATCTTATTTTGTACACCCGCAACTTCTACGGCTTCACCATTAACTACGCGCGGCTTATATTTAAACTTAAGAGCAGCGTCTAAGGCTGCACGGTCAAAAATAGACTCAGGCTGCGCAGAAATAACCTTCGGATCTCGCACAGTTCCCTGCTTAGTCACCACAAACTCAACAATGACATACCCTTCAATACCACGAGACAAAGCTCGACGAGGGTAAACAGGAGCAACCTTAACAATAGGCAAATACTCACCATCACTAGATTCCAATGCAAGCCCGCCTGCAAGGTCAACATCGGCCTCAACGTTGGCACTAAAGTCAAAGTCTGCGCCAGCTGCATCTAAATCATTACTTTGCATCTGAGGCGCATCCATAGGCGGAGGCGGCTCTTTAGGCGTAGGCGGTTTTTGCGGCTTGCGCTCTTTCTTTTGCACCGTTTCTTCTTTCTTTAAACGGACGAAATCAAGCACATTACCTTTCACAGGTTCAGTCATCGCCCCTTCACCGCCCTTGATAAGCGCTTGCATACCAAGGAACAAGAAAAACGTAACAACCCCTGCGATTATTAGTGCTATTAAATAACGCATAATTGATTACCTATGACTCTTGGGCGGCAATTGACACATCAAACGCACCTGCAGCACGAGACGCATCCATCACCTTAATTAACATATCTGTTGTGGCCTTTTTATCAGCTTGGATAACCACGCTACCTTGAGGGTTTTCAGCTTTTAAACGCTCAATATTCGCTTGAACCGCACGAATATCCACTTGGCGTTTGTTGATCCAAATTTCGCCCTTGTCTGAAATCGCTACTAAAATATTTGCACGTTGTTTTTTCACTGCAGTAGCAGCTTCTGGACGGTTTACATCAATACCTGCCTCTTTTACGAACGACGCTGTAACAATAAAGAAAATCAACATGATAAATACAACGTCAAGCATCGGAGTCATGTTAATTTCTTCAGCTTCTTCTTCTTGAAATACTTTTGCTAATGGAGCTCTCATAATCTTTTCCTCATCACTGCTCGACTTAATGGTCGAGCAGCATTTTGTCTTCTAACAGTTCTACTTCACGTTTCGCTTTGCGCTGCAAGTAAGTTGATGCAAATACACCTGATAATGCGCCAACCATGCCCGCCATTGTTGGGATTGTGGCTTTTGAAACGCCAGATGCCATTGAGCGAGCACTACCAGTACCTGTAATTGCCATCACATCAAACACTTCAATCATCCCCGTTACTGTCCCTAAAAGCCCTAATAACGGACATAACGCAACCATTACATTGATGTAAGGTAAGTTAGCGTTAAGCTCAATTCCCGCTCTAGAGATCTGAGCCTGACGAATTTGTTCAGCATTCCAACTGTTTCTTTCGCTACGCGACTTCCAAGCTGTCAAAAGTTCATTTTTGTATGTTTTGTAACGTCCAAATACAAACATAAAGCGTTCTAAAATCAGCAACCACATGGCAAAGATGATTAGACCGATGACCAGCAGAACCTGGCCACCTGTATCTAAAAACTCTCGTAGCGCATTGATTGCTTCAACCAATAGGACCACGATTACGCTCCTTTTTCGCTTCGCTCTGCGATGATCCCCGCACTTTGCTCTTGTAAGATAAGTAGCAAGTTACGTGAACGTGTATTAAGAAGTGTGTATAAGAATACGGTTGGAATTGCCACAACTAGACCTAGCACTGTTGTAACTAGCGCTTGAGAAATACCACCAGCCATTAGCTTAGGATCACCCGTTCCGAACAATGTGATTGCTTGGAAGGTATTGATCATACCGGTTACCGTACCGAGTAGACCCAACAATGGTGCAACTACAGAGATAATCTTAATCAAGGTGAGGTTACGCGTAATTTTTGGCATTTCGCGTAAGATTGCCTCGCTTAACTTCAGCTCTAACGTGTCGTAAGCAACATTAGGGTACTGATCTTTAACCTTCATAACTCGGCCAAGCGGGTTATCATCACGTGCAGTGCTGTCTTTAAGCTGACGATTTATTTTTGCACCCATAAGCATTAGTGAAATGAAACGCTCTAATGCGATTAACAATGCCAGAACACCCACACCTAAGATAACGTAGCCTACTGCACCACCTTGATGAACCTGCTCTTGTGTATTTGGTGCTTGAACTAAAAGACCCAGAATTGAGCCGCCAGTTGGGTCTAGCGCAAACTCAACAACGCCTGACTGAGCCGCTTGTAAATCTGCAGCGGTTTCAGTAAAACGGGCAACAGGTTGGCGAGTTAATTCAGAAATCGTGTTTGTGACCGGGTTATAAGATAAATACTTACCGTCAGCAATAAGGTTAAATGCACCAACTCGCATCACTTCTTTGCTTGCTTTTGAGCCACCAGCGACGATCACTTCGCTATTGAAACGTGTGATTTTGCCTTGTTCTGTCATTTCGCGCTGAAGCTCAAACCATACTTTTTCAATGTCTTCGATTGATGCTAAACGAGAGGTTGAACCCATCTTTTTAGCCATTTCGTCCATAAACTCACTGCGACCAGGGATTTGAGAAGAGACCACTGATGTCTGGAATTTATTGCTTGAATCACCTGCAACTTGCTGAAGCACACCGAATAGCTCTTTTAAAGAGCCCATACGCTTAGCCAAAGTATCAGTTAAGTTTTGCAACTTAATTTCGTTTTCTTCAAATTGAGTTTCGAGACGCTCAGAACGTGTAAGCGCAGCATTACGCTCTTGCGTTAACTGATTTAGCATCGCAACTTGTTGATCTTGCTTTGCTTTAAATTCTGCTTCACGAGCTTGGTTTTGTTTACTTTGGGCAACTTGTCCTTGCTCTAAAGTTTTAAGTAACGAATCTAAGTTCAACGCTTCTTCTGCAACTGCTGAAGTTGAAAGTGCTATAGTTGCTGCCAGAACAGCGTGTTTGCTAAATTGCTTAATAAATTTCATGATGAACCTCTTATTCCGACGCGTGAACTGGAAGCGATAACATATCTGGGGCAAGTTGCTTACGCGCTATGCGTATGCCTTTTTTGATTTGGCTAATACTTGTATCTTCAAGTTCTACAAACTTCTTAGCTGATTGATTCCAACTGCCAGCAAGAGCGCCATCTTTGGTTACATAAAGTAACTCCATGCGGCCAATGCGCAAAAAATCTACTTCGCGTTCTTGACCATCAACAGTTAACAGCGCTGTGTAAGCTTCAATGGTGCGACCATAGTCAACTTCAACTTGATATGCTTCAAGTACACGGCGAAACTTTTCACTTGATGTCACGTCAGCACGGTCCATCATTGCTCTAAGTTTTGCTAAGCGCTCAGCACGCTCTTTAGGTAGAAATGGCACATCTAGTTGCACAAACTGCTCTAATCCTGTGATCATACGGAGCATTAAAGGCGTTATTTGACGTTCAATCACCGAAACCTGATCCATCGACGCATTAATAGCGCTCATTTCATCAAGTTGGTTTTTAATTTGTTTATCTAATTGCGCGTTATATACCGTAAGTCCATCTATCTCTTTATTGAGAGTTTTGAACTTTTGTAAACGCGATTGCATTGAGTCTGCAATTGAATCTATCTTCGTTTGAGTCTTTTGTGCAGATTCATTGATTGCACTACTTTTCTCGACGACTTGGTTTAAGTCATTCGCTTGAACGCTTGATGCAGTTGCAAGCAAACCTGCCAACAACAGGGGGTTAACGCACTTCATCGCATACACCTTAAGTTTTGCTAGTAATTAAATTGGGTGCAGTTTAAGGGGGTTTAATGACAAACGTGTTGCGCAAATAATACAGATAAATGACAATCGCAATAAAAGGTACACACAAAAGCGCACAGCCCTTTTATTCCTTGGGTTGCAATAATTGTTTGTGGTTTAGATACAAAAAAGTCAGCCATAATATGGCTGACTTTTACTAATTTGAGATGTAGGTAATGTTAAACTTTAAACTTCATTACCATTTTTTCAAGCTCATCGAACTGAGCTTGAAGCTGTCTGCACTCTCCAAGCGTCGCATTTAAGTTCTCAGAACCTTGTACAGACAAGTCGCTAATATGATGAATATCACTATCTAAAGATTGGATAACCGTATTTTGCTCTTGTGTTGCACTTGCAACCGCGTGATTCACCCCATCTATTGAATCAATCGCGTTACTCACTTCATGCATTTTTTCACCGGCCTGAGTCGCTTGAGATGCACTCTTGGCTGAGTCTTCAAGTGATGACTTCATAACCGCAACGGCAGAGGCTGAACCTTGCTGAAGTTCAATTATGGTCGCTTCGATTTCTTGGGTAGACTCTTGAGTACGCTGTGCAAGTTGCCTTACTTCGTCTGCAACCACAGCAAAACCTCTACCGGCTTCCCCTGCGCGTGCCGCCTCAATAGCCGCATTTAGTGCAAGTAAGTTGGTTTGCTCACTGACACCTTTGATCACTTCAAGTACTTGCCCAATACTTGCCGAGTGCTTGTCTAAACTATCAACGGTAGATTGTGCTTGCGCCATTTTGTCACTTAATGACGCTATCTCAGAAATGTTCGCATTTAATGCGGTCTGGCTATCCACACTCAGCTTGTTCGCCTCCGTGGCCAGCTCAGATGCATGACTTGCATTATTAGAGATTTCAACGGCACTTGAGGACAACTCATTAATTGCTGTTGCCACATTATCTGTGCGCTTGGTTTGATCACTATACATGCTGAGCGTAGATTGGGTTTGTGAAATTAAGCTCTCAACCGAATGCTCTAACGTAATCGTCGTATCTCTTACTTGCGCGATTGAGTTATGAATTTTCTCTATAAACAGGTTGAAGTAATTAGATAACTCGCCGAACTCATCTTCGCTTTCAACATGCAGCCGCCTAGTTAGGTCGCCCTCACCCTGAGCAATATCTTTAATTGCATCATTTAATTGCGCGACTGGTTTCATAAGGTACTTGAGCAATAGTTTTAACATGAGCACTATGACTATTACGCCCAGCAACATGTAGATTGCGGCCATGTTTCTAAAAGAAGAAACCGACGAGTACGCTATCTCTTTATTTATAACAACACCCAAATACCAATCAACATTTTTGATTCCTTCCATTTTTACAAAAGAAATCAAACGCTCGCTGCCATCTATTTCCTCTTCAATAAACTCACTTTGCAGTGGTAAATGTTTACCGAACAATTCAGCCATCGGTTTATCGTTTAATTGAGTATTTGGATGCGACAAAATTCGGCCATCAGAATCAAGTAAAAATCCATAGCCGAAGCCTAGGAAGTCAATTTCATTAATGATATCGGTGATCGTCGCCATATCTATATCACCACCCGCGACCCCTAAAAATTCACTGCCACTGGTAACGGGCACCACTGCTGATATTGTTAACTCGTTAGTCGTCACATCAATATAGGGGTTGGTAAATGCCGTACCATTTTTCTCTTTTGCTAACTGATACCATGGCCGCGTTGTCGCGTCATAATCGGCAGGTAAAACAATACTTGGATCGTCCAAGATAAAGTCTCCCTCGCGCATACCTATGTAAACATTTTTGAAGTCTCCTGCCGCATCCGCCGTAGCTAAGCGCCGTAAGATTTGATCTCGAGAGTCTGAAGCTCGATGACCCAGCGCCACGGAGCTTACAATTTCAAGCCTACCGTTGAGCCAATTAGCAATATTTTGTGACACAGATTGAGATATTTCTTGCAGTACTAAGGTAAGCTGTTGCTGAGTTTGACTGCGCATCACAATAAAATTGTTGATGGTAAACAACCCCAGCACCATCACTAATACCAGTGAGGCTGCAATGGTAACTTTTGTAGTAAACTTAAACGATTTAAACATTATGAGCCTATTATTATAAATTTTACGCTGAAACCCGTTGCCATATGTTGCAAACAACGTCTGATCAAATCAGGCTTTTAGTCATATGTAACAAAATTAAACTGGTTTGTCTTATCGTATCGGTCAGTATCTGAGATTTTTTAGCAAAATTAGTAAAATCATGTACATTCGCTCTAAAAATAAACGATTTTGGCTTCGTTTTCGATAACAACAAAAAGTATAGATTGAAAAAGCAACTTTAGGCTAACTTGCAAGATAGAGAGTAAAGCCAAATTACCGAACATTTTTCCAAAACAGAACTTATGCGAAAATGGAACGTTCCTATAAATTTCGGTCATATTTGTTATGAATACGTATTCAGTCTTCATAAAACTCACTGTAATAAATACAAAAAAGGCAAGCGAGTGCTTGCCTTTTGATCATCTTATTAAGACTTAATTCACTTTTTCTTGCCAGATTTGAGTCCAGTTGACAACTTTTAATCCATACAAAGCGATATACAAATAACATACTAAAGGTACGATAAAGCTAATCTGGATATTTAGCGAATCGGCAAATAAGCCTTGGATCAATGGCACAATGGCGCCACCAACGATAGCTAAACACAACCACCCTGACCCCTTACTCGTTAAAGAGCCCAAACCTTCGATCGCCACTGAGAAGATCGTTGGAAACATAATTGAATTAAACAAGCCAACAGCCAGTACAGCCCACATAGCTAAGCTACCATTAGTTGACATGGTTAGAGCTAAAAGCGCGACAATACATAGTGCATTAAATGTGAGCGCTTTTGAAGGCGCCACTTTTTGCAGCACTACAGAGCCGATAAAACGACCTATCATGGCCCCGCCCCAGTAATAACTGATAAGTTTTGCCGCGTCATGTTCTGCAAGACCTGCAATGTTAGGTTGCGCAAAATAATTAACTAAGAAACTACCAATGGCAACCTCGGCGCCAACATAACAAAAGATAGCACCTACCCCCATCACTAAGTGCGGTGCATCAATTAGGCTATGCTCTTTAGCCTTACAGTCTTTTTCTTCGGTATGAGACTCAATCGTAGGCAACTTTAAAAACGCAAACACAATAGCGATACTCAGTAATGCGCCCGCGAGCATTAAATAGGGCACTTTTACTGATTCAGCACCCGCCTCTGCCGCCGTTGCACCGGCCGTGCCAAAAAACAGTAATCCCCCAACATAAGGGCCGACTGTTGTGCCGAGTGAATTTAGAGCTTGCGCCAAATTTAAACGACTCGATGCGGTTTTAACAGGTCCAAGTGCTGCAACATAGGGGTTTGCAGACACTTGCAGCACGGTAATACCTGACGCTAACACAAATAGCGCTCCAAGAAACAACCAATATTCATGAACAATAACAGCAGGGTAAAATAGCAGACATCCAATCGACGCAACTACTAGGCCGGTTAGCACACCATTTTTGTAGCCTAGTTTTTTTACCAATGCACCTGCAGGCAGAGAAACTATAAAGTAAGCACTAAAAAAACAAAATTGGATCATCATTGCTTCGGTGTAATTTAAATCAAATACACCCTTAAGCCTTGGGATCAATACGTCATTGAGAACTGTAATAAATCCCCAGAGAAAAAATAATGTGGTCATTGCACTGAGCGGTAACAAATAGTTTTTATTTTCGCCGTTACCTTGTGCAACGTAGCTTTGGTTTGTGTTTATATCACTCACAAGAAAACTCCAATTAGAAGGATAAATTAGAGTGTACACCCTGTAACAATAAAAGCACCCACCAGAAAATGGAACGTTCCTAATGCTATAAACGTAATTTTATATATCTAAGCTTATTTTTGGTGACACAGTTTCACTTGCTCTATCAGTGCACTCGCTAACGGAGAAGGCGTAATATTCTTGGCTGTGATCAGCACGACGGGAATTTGATACGAATATTGCTCAGGTAGAATTGCTTTAAACATGCCCTTATCGACCCAATAGCTGGCGTAGTGATCTGGTAAATAACCGATAAACTGACCAGACAGGATTAAATGAGCAATTCCTTCATCATGATAAGCCGCAGCACTATTTTGGTAATTTAAGCCATCATTGCGTGTTTCTCTGTCTCGCATGTAATTACTCGTAACTACCTCAGCCTGTTGTAATAGCGCGTCAACTTGCGACGTGTCGCAATCAAATAAAGGATGCCCCACCCCACAATACAAATAATTATTTTCGTTATAAAGTGGGACATAGTCGAGGCCACGTAAATGATGCCGGCTAACACCTAAACCCACTATAGAGCGACCATTAACCACTGATGTTTCAACTTCGCGGGCTTCACATACGTTAATGTCAAATTGAATACTGTTACTCTTTCTCTTTAGAGTCGCTATTGCGTGCGCGACGCCACAACGGGGATCACTGACCATGGTATCAATTACCGAGATGGTAGCGCGACCTGACAGCTCATTTTTAGAGCTGGCCACAGTTGTAGCGAATGCTTCGCACTGCTGCATTAATTCCAGTGAAGCTTGATAGGTAATCCGCCCTGGCTCCGTTAATTCAAACCCGCTGCGCCCTCTTTTGCACAACTTTAAACCTAATCGCACTTCTAAGTCCGATAAATGAGAACTAATCGTGGAGCGGCCAATGTTTAAACGTGATTCGGCTGCTGATAAACCGCCACATTCAACAATAGCAACAAAGATCCTCAATAAGCGTAAGTCAACGTCTTGAACTTGCATATGGCTACCTTTTATACAACCAAACAGTTTGTTCGATAAAATCGGAATAAATTACGATTATTATGCATTTATAAAACATCATGCACAAGATAGCATAACCTCATAATCGCGTAAGATACTTCGCAACAAGATGATATTTGGGAGAATAATAATGACGTTTAGATATGGTGTAGACCGTCTAAATTTAGATGTGGTAAATGGTATCGCCAATGGCAGTATCAAAGCTGAACTTTGCCAAGAAGCGTTAGATAAAATAAATAAAAGTCGAAGCAACGTTGAAAAAATGGCGGCGTCAGACAAAGCCGTATACGGTATTAACACTGGGTTTGGCCCCTTGTGCGATACACAAATATCTCCTGAAGAAACTCATCTTTTACAAAAAAACTTGCTCATCACACATGCGGTTGGCGTGGGTGAGGCTATCGCCAAGCCGATTTCAAAGCTCATGCTTATCACCAAAGTACATGCTCTAAGTCAGGGTTTTTCTGGCATTCGTTTAGAAGTGGTTGAGCGCATGTTAAAGTTCATTGAACTTGATTTAATTCCAGTGGTGCCTGAGCAAGGTTCAGTTGGAGCATCGGGTGATTTAGCACCGCTTTCACACTTATTTTTACCGCTACTAGGCGAAGGTGAATTTTGGCACGGTGAGCAAACTATTCCTGCCGCAACAGCTTTACAAGAACATGGCTTGGAGCCGCTAGAACTGCAAGCAAAAGAAGGTTTGGCGCTTATCAATGGCACACAGTTTATCCTATCTCACGCTATCACTGCGTTAACAAAAATGCGTTACTTACTTGATCTTGCAGATCTGGCTGGTGCGATGAGTATAGAAGGAATGCAAGGTAGCCAATCGCCATTCAGAGAAGAGCTACACCAAATACGTGCATTTGCTGGTAACATCGAAGTCGCCGCTCGTATGCGCCGATTCTTCAAAGACTCACAAAACATGGCTGACCATGAAGAGTGTGACCGTGTACAAGACCCTTATTCACTTCGCTGTATTCCACAAGTACATGGTGCCTCACGCAACGCGTACAACCATCTAAAAGAACTTGCTGAAATTGAAATGAATTCAGTCACTGACAACCCGATTGTGATAAGTTCAGAAGAGGCAATTTCTGGAGGGAGTTTCCACGGTCAGCCTTTGGCAATGGTATTAGACTATGCATCAATTGCTGCAGCCGAATTGGGTAATATATCTGATAGACGCTGTTATTTACTGCTCGAAGGCCTACACGGTTTGCCGCGCTTGTTAACGACGTCGGGTGGTTTGAACTCTGGCATGATGATCCCACAGTACACAACAGCAGCTTTAGTGACAGAGAATAAATCGTTATGCTTCCCACCATCGGCAGA
This sequence comes from Pseudoalteromonas sp. A25, assembly GCF_009176705.1. Classification (NCBI taxonomy): domain Bacteria; kingdom Pseudomonadati; phylum Pseudomonadota; class Gammaproteobacteria; order Alteromonadales; family Pseudoalteromonadaceae; genus Pseudoalteromonas; species Pseudoalteromonas sp. A25. The sequence continues at coordinate 95,191 of NZ_AP021847.1, forward strand.
TAGCGTACCAACTTCAATGGGCCAAGAAGATCACGTATCGATGGGTAGCATCTCAGGACGTAAGCTTAATCAAATTTTAGGTAACCTTGAAAAAATATTTGCGATTGAATTGATGTATGCCGCACAAGCAATCGAATTTAGACGTCCAAATACTTGCTCAAGTCTCATTGAAGAGAACTTCAAAGTGATCCGAAATAAGGTTGCCAAACTAGAAGAAGATAGATTACTTAAGCCTGACATCGACGCCATGATTGCATTAGTTAAATCTCAGGCATTTACCGTAAATTAAGGGAGAGTTGTAATGAATTTTAAAGAACAAATAAAACAAGGTATCCCAAGCGTTTTACCTGCGCCTAAACCTTACCCAGCTGATGCAAACCGCGCCCCTAAACGCAAAGACATTTTATCTGCTGATGAAAAGCAGCTAGCGATCCGTAATGCCTTGCGTTATTTCCCTAAAGAGTGGCATCACGAATTGGCAGTTGAGTTTGCTCAAGAGCTCAAAGATTTTGGCCGTATTTACATGTATCGTTTTAAGCCAAACTATGAGTTAAAAGCGCGTTCAATTTCTGATTACCCTGCTAAGTGCGAGCAAGCCGCCGCAATCATGCTGATGATCGATAACAATTTAGATCCAGCGGTTGCGCAGCACCCTGAAGAGTTGATCACCTACGGTGGTAACGGCGCGGTATTCCAAAACTGGGCGCAGTACCTATTAGCAATGAAATACCTAAGCGAAATGGAAGAAGACCAAACGCTACACATGTACTCGGGCCACCCGATGGGCTTGTTCCCCTCTTCAAAAGATGCGCCTCGTGTGGTTGTAACCAACGGTATGATGATCCCGAACTACTCAAAGCCAGATGATTGGGAGCGCTTTAACGCACTCGGCGTAACACAATACGGCCAAATGACTGCGGGCTCGTTTATGTACATTGGTCCGCAAGGGATCGTGCACGGCACGACCATCACGGTGATGAACGCGTTCCGTAAAGTTTTAAACAAAGATGAAAGCCCCAAAGGTAAGATTTTCTTAACGGCGGGTCTTGGTGGCATGAGTGGTGCACAACCTAAAGCAGGTAACATTGCAAACTGTATTACCGTATGTGCGGAAGTAAACCCGAAAGCGGCGACCAAACGTCACCAGCAAGGCTGGGTAGATGAACTTATCGATAACATGGATGCATTGCTCACACGTGTTAAACAAGCACAAGCTAATGAAGAAGTGGTGTCTATTGCTTACATCGGTAACGTGGTAGATGTATGGGAAGCTTTCTATGAGCATGACATATTTGTTCACCTCGGCTCAGACCAAACATCACTACATAATCCTTGGTCAGGCGGTTATTACCCGGTTGATATCAGCTACGAAGAATCAAACCGTTTAATTCGCGAAGAGCCAGAGTTATTCAAAGAAAAAGTACAAGCAACACTGAAGCGCCATGCTGATACAGTGAACAAACACACCGCAAAAGGCACCTACTTCTTTGATTATGGTAATGCATTCTTGCTTGAAGCATCGCGTGCCGGTGGCGATGTAATGGCTGAAAATGGTATCGACTTTAAGTATCCATCATACGTGCAAGATATTCTTGGCCCAATGTGTTTTGACTATGGCTTTGGTCCATTCCGCTGGGTATGTACATCTGGCAAGCCTGAAGATTTAGATAAAACCGATGCCATTGCCGCTGAAGTGCTGAATAAGATCATGGCTGAGTCGCCTGAAGAAATTCAGCAACAGATGCAAGACAATATCACTTGGATCAAAGACGCGAAGCAAAACAAGCTGGTAGTCGGTTCACAAGCGCGTATTTTGTATGCGGATGCGCAAGGCCGCGCAGAGATTGCCAAAGCCTTTAACGATGCAATCGCACGTGGCGAGATTGGCCCTGTGGTACTGGGTCGTGATCACCACGATGTGAGCGGCACAGATTCACCATTTAGAGAAACATCAAACATCTACGACGGCAGCCGTTTTACGGCGGATATGGCGATTCACAACGTGATTGGCGATAGCTTCCGTGGTGCAACGTGGGTTTCGATTCACAACGGTGGCGGTGTTGGTTGGGGCGAAGTGATCAATGGCGGCTTTGGTATGCTACTTGACGGGTCACCAGAAGCCGAAGGCCGTTTGAAGTCGATGCTATTGTTTGATGTAAACAATGGTATTGCGCGTCGCAGCTGGGCACGTAACGAAGAGGCTAACTTTGCTATCAAACGTGAAATGGCGCGTACACCAAAATTAAAAGTAACGTTATCGAATAACGTCGATGATGAGGTGTTAAATAACTTGTCGTTTTAACCTATCGACCTACAGAGTTGCTTCACTTACGTGAAGTAACTCTGATCCCCTTTACCAGCCTTAAGTGCTGCACCTGCTAATCACAGTCAAACGTTGGCCACTGAGCGACATACTCTTCAAAGTCATTTTCTAAATCAACCGTGTTATCTTTAGTCACGCGCCCTTGTATACTAATTCCAGCTGCATGCATTTGTTCTTTTTGACCATTGTTTAACAGTGGATGCCAACTGGCCAGCCCTCTTCCCTCATACAAGCGGCGATAACTGCAGCTTTGTGGCATAAAAAAGATATCTTTTAGGTTCTCTTTAGTTAACTTTACACATGATGGAACTAATTGCTGTCGTTCATTATATCGCGTACAGCCACATGTGTTCTCATCGATATACTGACAAACCAAACTGGTGTGTATCAGTGTTTCACCTTCTCGCAAAAAATCAGTACTTGCAAAATCGTCATCATCTTCATGATCGCTGTCTATAAAGCTGTGCAAGCAACATTTTCCACACCCATCACAAATGGCCTCCCACTGTTGTTGATCCATTTCTTCTAAGCTTTTTGTCTGCCAAAACGGTGTGTCATTCATTACTTTATTTACTTCATTTTTGCTACTAAACGCAGAAGTCTACTTAAATATTCGCTATGAAGCAAAGATCAGGCAATAACAGTTAGCGGCTCTTTGGGCAGGCTAAATTCAACGCATAATCCACCTAGCAAGCTATTGTGAGATGAGATCACGCCATGATGTGCTTCGATCAACTTTTTGCACACTGCAAGCCCCATACCTTTGCCCCCTAACAAATTATTACGTGAAGGTTCTTGGCGAAATAGCGGCTCAAAAAGTAATTTATGCGCCTCGTAGGTTAGCGGATTACCAGAATCTTCAACTCTTACAGTTAGATACTGGCTGCACGCAACAAAGCTTAAGATCATATTGACATTATCTCCACCAAACTTGACTGCATTGATCACGATTTCTTCAATCACCTGAGTAATTGCCTTTTTATCAATTTGAATAGTGTCAATATCATCGGTTTGACAATTTAAACTCAACTGCTGTTTCTTGAGGTTAAGTTTTTGCAAACATAAGTGGTGTACTTCGTTTATAAAGGAGCCAATCTCTGTGGGTCGAATATCTAACGAGTAATGCAAGTCTTTTGAATTGCTAACTAACATTAAAGTATTGATAAACTCATTAAGCTCATCAATTTTATCATGCAACTTTCGATAAGACTCATGGACATTCTCTACAATATTGTGTTGTAAAGATTCCACTTGAATTTTCATGACCGTTAGCGGCGTACGCAGTTCATGCGATAAATCGGTAAACAAACGTTGTTCATGCTTTTTTACCTGTTCGCATTGCTGCTTTGAAAAACGCTGCTGTTGTAATACCGATTGATTAAGCGCATTTACCTGATTTTGCAAATGATGAACCAGCTGATCTTGGACTGACTTATTTTGTACAGCCATTGCAATGGTAAACAAGCAAACTTCAATTGAGTAACCAATTTTAATATACGTAGCGATATCAAAATTGGGCAACATGTTACCAAAACTAGCACCCAATATCGTTAAAACGTTTACAAATAAGATATGATTCAACAAGCTAATGGCAAATATTTTTATGCTCGGCGCACGTTGCCGCCAGCACCAGTAACAAGTGTACAAAAACAGTAATATTATCAGGGAACTCGTGAATAGATTATAAAAAACAGACTGTAGATAAAGAGCAAGAGGCACCAACAGCACATAAATACAAATACAGCCCACATACAGTCTATCTAATTTATTGTGATGGCGGCTCAACTCAAGAAACCTTCTAACAAACAACAAATGAAAAATTGGCACTGTGACCATCAGCACTATTGAAAAATTATTCGCAAACTGTCCATGCTGTGGCCACAAATACTGATAAGTAAAGCCAGCCATATCTGCCACAATGAGAAAAAACAGAGCTGTCCAAATTGCATAGAACACATTGGTTAGGTTTGGATTAAAGTACAAGTTAACAATAACAACGAAGAGAATGGTTAGGACTAGACCCGCTATAACGGCATTGTTAAAAATACTAAACTGAGCCGCTTTATTAAAATGATTGCTTGAATGGATCTGAATTTTAGCCGGCGCATTTGCAAAAGTTTGATACTTAATGACGAGTGTTTTTCGCTCGTTTGGCAACAACGTGATCGGCACATACATTTGTGGGTGATGTATTGGTCGTTCGTAGTAATTACTTTGCTCATTGAGATTAACAATACGCTCAGTGTTTACACCGTTGGCGTTAAGCCAGTACATTTCTAATATTGGGATACGCGCGAACCCAAAAGATACATACCAGTTAGATTGTTCGGTATTGTTTACTAGCTCCACTGTTGCCCATTTCCAATAAGGCTTTACATGTGGTTTTTGAGGTTGATAGGCTGCTAATACATGAGATAAAGTTTGTAATTGCTCAAGTGTCGAAATCTGTCTATCGTAATCATGAAAGTACTGTCCAAACTCTTTTACATTATAAACGCCACCATGGGGCGACAATACTAGGGGCTCGCCACAAACTACATAGCTGTAAGTTAAAGTACTAAAAAGTATTAAAAGGCGCAGTATTTTCATATGCCTAAACAGAAAATTAAATTTGTTAAACAAAATAGCCAATAAAAATGTAGAGAATATGGAGAATGTGGATCGTTCAATTATTCTAAACAACAGTAAACCCAAAAGCGTCCTTAGCTCTTGCAATTACGCTATGTAAAACCAATAAAGCGCGTGCGCATCATAAAAAAATCTCCTGTAGTGATTTTTCATATGAACATATATTTGCCAGTATTGCGCGCCCTAGTGTCATAAATCCGCAACCATAGAACGATAGAGTGCCATACAAATAGGTACAAGTAGGTATCACTCGGTCATACTTAAATAGCGGTGAGAGTGTACTAATTATTCAAACAGTCTCTACTGAAATATTTCTGTAACAAAGCCGTGTTTAAATCCGCACTTGAAACAAAAACATCATCAAAACGTCATATTTGATGTCAATTGAAGAGAAAAACTATGCGTGAATCGGCAAACTCTGGCCTGTATAAATTTTTAAATTGGGCCGCTATCGCCCTATTGGTCTACTTAGTATTAGTTGCTGTTGGCACAGTCAGCGGTGGCTTTAAACTTGCCTCTGGTGGCAGCGAAGGAGCTAAAGAGATTTTCGCCTTTGCAACTAACCCATTTGTTGCGTTGCTGCTGGGTGCTCTTGCCACTGCATTAGTGCAATCGTCTTCTACTGTCACCTCTGTAATTGTTGGCCTTGTTGCTGGTGGTTTACCAATTCATATCGCCATCCCGATGGTGATGGGTGCAAATATAGGCACAACCATAACAAATACCTTAGTGTCGATTGGCCATATTCGCAGCAAAGAAGAGTTTCAAAGGGCATTTGCAGCGTCAACGGTACATGACTTTTTTAACTTAATTGCAGTAGCCATTTTCTTGCCGTTAGAAATCATGTTTGGAATTTTACAAAAATTAGCTGGCTATTTATCACACTTATTCGTAGGTGACGCAGATCTATCACTTAAGAGCTACAACTTTATCAAACCTTTAGTTAAACCAACTGTAGGTTTAATAAAAGACGCATTAAGCTTTTTAGATGGTAAAGCAGTTGGTGTTGCTATGGTTGTCGCTGGTATCGGTCTAATTCTATTTGCAGTAACAGCTTTAGGTAAGCTACTTAAAAAAGCACTGGTTGGCAAAGCAAAAGACATTCTGCATAGCGCTATCGGCCGTGGCCCTATAGCTGGTATTGGCTCAGGTGCAGCGGTCACTATTATGGTGCAGTCGTCATCTACCACAACAAGTTTGATGATTCCTTTAGCTGGTAGTGGCGTGTTCAATACTCGTCAAATTTATCCTTTCACGCTTGGCGCAAATATTGGCACAACTATTACGGCACTATTAGCGGCCACATCGATCACCGGCCCTGCAGCAGAAGTTGCGTTAACAATAGCTTTGGTGCACGTCATGTTTAACGTTTTCGCAGTAGCCTTTATTTATGGCATTCCAGTATTGAGAGAGCTGCCTATCACCCTTGCGGAAAAGTTGGCTCATATTGGAGCAAATAATAAACCCGCAGCACTAGGCTACGTGCTTGGCTCATTCTTTATCTTACCGGGTATTATAATGATGGCCGTGAGATAACTAAACTTTACTTACTAAAAACGCCACTGCTACCAGTGGCGTTTTTTGTTTTCATGTAGTTATTATCTTTACCAATCCTGCCTTTACTTTGCCAAACATCCACTGATACGTTAGCTATTCAAGTTAGATTTTCTTTAGGATAGGCTCTCTCTAGCTTAGAACTAAAATCGATTTGACCTGTGCTAGAAAATGTCTAATGCTAAAAGTGTATAAAAATTAGATAGGCGCATGGGCTTGGCAAATAGCATAGTAAGGCACAGACACACTCTAACCAAAGACCCAAAAATCAATGGCGGTCACACTGTTCTTATTATTGAAGATCAAGAGGCAGCGTCTGCCGCGCTCAAGCAACTTTTAGTTGAGCGGTTAAACGTAAATGTTGACATAGCACACAGCTTCCAAGAAGCAAAAGCAAAATTGAAACAACATCGCCATGAGTACTTAGTGGCAGTTTGCGATTTACATTTACCCGATGCGCCAAATGGTGAAATTTTAGGCTTAGTCAATAAGGCCAAGGTAAGAGCAATTGCCCTGACCGGTATTGTACGCGAGTGTATGCATAAGTGTTTAAAAAAAGCATTGTTAATTGATTATGTTGAAAAAGATGCTCCGAATTCTGTTTTATATGTGGTTGGACTAGTTGAACGGCTTTGTAAAAACCAAAAAGTAAGAGCGTTAATAGTCGACGATTCGCCTACAGCACTACTCTTGCTTGAGAGAATAATGTTACTCCTTAACTTTAATGTTCTAAAAGCAAGTAATGGCCGCGACGCTCTAGATATACTCAATGAATCGTCAGATATCAGATTACTCATTACCGACCATGAAATGCCCGATATGAGTGGCTTCGAGTTAGTTATAAAAGCTCGAGCGTTATATGACAAAGATCATTTGGCTATTATTGGTCTGTCTGCGCATTCACAAATAGAGTTGGGGGCCAGTTTTATAAAATATGGTGCCAATGACTTTCTAAGCAAGCCCATCGAGTTTCAAAACCTTTTGTGCAGAGTAAATATGAACATGGAGGTGCTAGAACACTTAGATTATATTCATGAGTTAGCAGATAAAGACTCTTTAACAAAGCTACACAACAGACGTTTCTTTTTTGAACATGGGAAACCAGCCATAGAGAATGCTCACAAAACCAAAGCTAATTTGGTTGTAGCAATTCTAGACATTGACTTTTTTAAAAAAATCAATGATGAATATGGCCATGACTGTGGCGACCAAGCATTACGCCATTTTGCTATCCTTCTAGCACAAACAATGAAAGACCATTTGGTAGCCCGCTTTGGTGGTGAAGAGTTTGTTGTCCTTTTTCAAGACATTGAGCCTAATGCCGCACAGAGTAAACTTAACGAGTTTTGTAAACTAATCAAAGATACACCATTCAAATGGCTTAATTGCGATATTAGTTTTACTGTGAGTACCGGGGCGGTAGTTGCAAAAACATCCGTTTTAGACGAAGCCCTAAAGCTAGCAGATGATAACCTATACAAAGCAAAACAAAACGGTAGAGATCAAGTGGTGATGACTCACTCTTAACGCTGAAACAATAAAAACGACGACAAGCCACTTTCAAACTATACGAAATTACCATTTACCATATCAAAGCCCCCCGCTACAAACTTATCGTATTAATGGTTTTAGATTATTTATCAATCATCAGCAACAGCATTGGCCTGTTAATTTACTGCGCTCCAATAGTGACGATATGATAAATCTGTTTATATAACCTTTGTAAAAATACACTATGCAGTAATGCTAGTTTGATGTAATTTAAAGCAAGCTCTCATGCGAGGAGAGTGGCGATTGCTAGTAAACGGCAGACTGAAAACACTAAGCTGCCAAACCTTTAGTACCATTACTAACCAAGTTAAGGATATTTATTTTGTCATTTGAAGGCTTCTTAGGATTATTCATTGCCATGGTTGTTGTTGCCGTCATTCCAGGACCAGCTGTGTTGACGATTACCACAGCGTCAGTGACTGGGGGGTTTAAACGCGGGTTGTACATGACAATTGGTCTTGTTTTGGCGGATTATATTTTTATCATACTTGCCATTTTGGGTTTGAGCCACATATCAGAGCTGATGGGCGAGGCATTTATTTACGTAAAATATGTCTGTGCTGCTTATTTAATTTGGTTAGGTATTGGTATGTGGCGAGCAAAACCTGCCGCCGTTGGTACGAGCAAACGTATTAATAGTCATAATGACGTCCTTGCTGGCTTACTTTTAACATTAAGTAATCCAAAAGCAATTTTATTCTATGTTGCGTTATTTCCGGCTTTTGTCACTCTGCATTCTGTTCGCTTCTTTGATATGTTAGCTATTTTGGCTTGTGCTACACTCGCCTTCGGCTCCGTTAACCTTGCCTATTCATACTTAGCATCTCATTTAAGCAAGTCGCTTAATGCAAATAAGCAATTTCCTATTTTACAAAAAGTAGCTGGCACCATCATGGCCTCAGCGGGCATATCTGTGGCAATCCAAGAGTAAACAATCAAAACCAGGCAGTTAAGCATTACATCTATCACCATGGGTAGTTAAAGCGACATTAATACTCTTTGCTCATGTTTCTATAATCAATCAGCTTCTTAGAATGATAGTCATGTTTGTTGTAACGCTCACAGCCCTACAACCAACAAAAATAGCACTTGATCCAAGCAAGCAACCTCTATATATTAAAGTTTCAATAATTACTGAAACTTTAAAACAATGAATTTATCTCCAAAAATTGAAAACTTTGTACTGCACTGCGGTGAAATGGGTAGCCGTTGGGGTTTTAATAGAACCATAGGCCAAATGGTTGCACTTTTGGTGATCCACGAAAAGCCCCTTACTGCTAACGAAATTGCCGAGTCACTCAAGATCAGTCGTGGCAATGTCAGCATGGGTATAAAAGAGTTACAGTCTTGGCAACTTGTTAAAGTCACTCATATCCCAGGTGATAGAAAAGAATATTATGCACCAAATGGCAGCATTTGGGATTTAGCCAACCGTGTTTTTGAAGAACGCAGAAAGCGTGAAATTGACCCCACCCTTTCTTTACTTCGAGATCAACTACTTGAAGGAAGTGAAACCCCAGAGGAGGAATACGCTCAAGAGCAGATTCAAACTATCCATGATTTACTAGAGACCATCACCAAATGGTCAGCAGAGTTACAACGTTTATCCCCCGAGCAGTTACAAACACTGATGAAGTTAGGCTCTTCTGTAAGTAAAGTGATTGATTTAAAGGATAAGTTGCTTAATAAATCTTAATCGCCGAGGTGCGTCATGCTTGATACCTTGTTGTTGTCGCGAATACAATTTGCCGCCAATATTAGCTTTCATATTCTGTTTCCCACAATCACCATAGCGTTAGCTTGGTTTTTAGTTTTCTTCAAAATCAAATACGATAAAACCCAACATCCTGTGTGGCTCAGAGCCTATCGTTTTTGGGTAAAAATATTTGCACTGACTTTTGCTCTGGGCGTGGTCAGCGGTATCACCATGTCGTTTCAATTTGGTACAAATTGGCCAGGCTTTATGGAAAAAGTGGGCAATATTGCAGGCCCCTTACTAGGCTACGAAGTACTCACAGCCTTTTTCATGGAAGCCACGTTTTTAGGTGTAATGCTATTTGGTATGAAACGAGTTTCGCCAAGGGTTCACACGCTTTCTACCATCATCGTCGCTATTGGCACAAGCTTATCAGCGTTTTGGATCTTATCACTAAACTCTTGGATGCAAACACCAACAGGGTTTGAAGTACGAGACGGTGTAGTCTTCCCCACCGACTGGTTTGCTGTTATTTTCAATCCGTCATTTCCTTATCGGCTTGCCCACATGATACTTGCCAGCGGTTTAACCGCTGCCTTTCTAATTGCAGGAGTTAGCAGCTATCGCTTATTAAAAGGTGATGACAAAAAAGCGCCTCAGTTAACTTTAAAAGTCTCGTTAACTGTTGCTGCATTGCTCGCACCACTGCAAATGTTTGTAGGCGACCTACATGGTTTAAACACCTTTGAACATCAGCCACAAAAAGTGGCTGCAATGGAAGGGGTATGGGAAACACAACGTGGCGCCCCATTGCTCCTTTTTGCTATTCCCAATGAACAAACGAGATCTAACGATTTTGAAATTGCCATACCCAATTTGGCAAGCATCATTTTAACCCACGAAAAAAATGGAGAGATCAAGGGACTAAATGAATTCCCCAATGCCACTCCACCCGTTAAGCCCGTATTTTTTGGCTTTCGAGTTATGGTTGGAATGGGCCTATTAATGATTGTTGTCGCTTTATATTTTCGTTTTACTCTTTGGCGAAATAATACCCTCGCGCCTTGGCAACTTAAAACACTCGTCGCGATGAGTTTTTCAGGATGGATAGCCACATTGGCAGGCTGGTATGTGACCGAAATTGGCCGCCAACCTTTTTTAGTCACGGGTGTGCTTCGTGTTGAAGAAGCCGTTACCCACGTTGCCAGCAACAACGTATTGATGTCGCTAATCGCTTACTTATCGATCTATGTGTTGCTACTTATCGCATATATTAGAACGCTTTTTTATACCGCCGATAAATCTGTAGAAGTAGAAGAGTTTCAACGCCCTTCTATAGAGGAAAATGCTTATGTTTGAAGCACATACACTATCTTTTATCTATGCTTCGCTTATGGCGTTGGCAATACTGCTCTACGCAATTTTAGATGGGTACGACTTAGGCGTTGGCATTTTACTGCCAACCAACAATGAGCCACATGCCGATACCATGATTGCTTCAATCGGTCCGTTTTGGGATGCTAACGAAACATGGCTAGTGTTAGCCGTTGGTTTGGCACTCATTGCTTTTCCGCTTGCCCATAGCATGATTTTACAAGCACTTTATATACCAGTAACCGTCATGTTAATTGGCTTGATCATTCGTGGCGTTGCTTTTGATTTTAGAGCCAAAGCTAAAATAAAACGCAAATCAATGTGGAATAAGCTATTTAAAATTGGCTCAATCATCAGCGCCTTTATGCAAGGCTATATGCTAGGGTTGTACGTTATGTCTTTTGAATCCAGTGCGTTGGCGGTAACATTTGCAATATTAAGCGGTGTAGGTGTAGTGGCTGCTTATGCACTTATCGGTGCAGCTTGGTTGATTTTAAAAACCCAAGGGCAATTACAACTGGATGCAATCAGTTGGTGCCATATGTCAACGCGCATGGCTTTTTTGGGCGTGGTTGCTGTATCAGCGGTGAACCCAGTTATTAACCATAGTGTTTATGAGAGGTGGTTTACCTCAGACATCTTTTTGTTGATTTTACCTATTCCGATTATTTGTCTGGCTCTATTTATTTTATTAGACCGCATTTTAGTGCAGTTAAAGTCACAACCCGACTTGGGGGCATGGTTACCTTTTTTGATTTCATGTGTCATTTTCATCTTATGCTTTTTTGGTATTCTTTACAGTTTTTACCCGTACGTTGTACCTGGCAAGCTCACCATTTTTGAGGCCCTAGCTGCGCCAGAGTCACTTAACTTTTTGCTATACGGTGTGATAGTAGTAGTGCCAACCATTCTTGCGTATACCGCATTTTCGTATCGCGTTTTTTGGGGAAAAGTGCAACCACTTTCATACTATTGACATTAAACATATGTAAAACAGCGTAAAAGTTCATTACACACTTGTAGGCATTTAAGCCACATCAAAAAGGTAGCATGTTGGATGCTGCCTTTTTTATTTGCCTTTGTGCAGTGCTTTATCCATTCAACGTGACCAACTGCCTTATCGACGCTTTTGTAATTTCTAATACACTTCATTACTTAAAAACCAACGCCGATTTTAGAAAAATTAGCGTCCATGCTAACCTTTCAATTACTCAGATAAAATCATCGACAAACATTGTTGCTATTTATTCATCTCCCTGTTTTTTATTTAATTTTTTGGGTTTCATAAGTTGTTGACAATGAATATTTTCATTGCTAATTTTTTGCCGAAATCACTCACTACTGTGCAATAACTTCAGGGGATGAATAGTCTCTAGTTAAAGTTAAATTAACTCAATATGGATGCTGATGCCCAGTAACCATCAAAGCAAGGAAGAGAATTTGTGAACCCCATTACTGTCGCGATTTTCGATGTAAATGAAAAAGCTATACTTGCCGGTCCTCAGAATAAATCCGCGCGGGTTCTCTATGCTATTTTTAAAGCTCAACCGGATATCAAAACGCTCATAGTAACCAGCAAAATAATCAGGCAGAACAAGCTTGAAGGTGTGGATGTTTTTGTTGTCCCTGGTGGCGGAAACGTGCTGGTTCAACAATGGATGCTTGGCATTCGTGGTCGTAAAATTATCCGAGATTTTGTTCGTAAAGGAGGTGGATACTTTGGTATTTGCTCTGGAGCATTTCTTGCTACAAATGCCCGCTTTGGTTGGCTGGCGTTAGTAGATGTAAAACTCCATGATATGAAGCACCAAAATCGCGGTGGCGGACTGATCAACGTAAAGTTAAACCCTGATACGGCAAACGCAATCCTTTCACCTAAATGGATAAACAATCCCTTGCGTCCCATGCTTTATTGGCAAGGCCCGCTGATGCGCTTGTCAACAGCAAGTGAACTCACTCAGGCTAAGCGCAAACAAGGTTTTGGCATCATCAACGAGATCGCTTCTTTTGGTTGTGTGATAGAGCCAGAGGATGCAAAAGACGAAAAAATTCGCTTTCCAGAATATTTCAGCGATGAACACATGACAGGCTACACTGCCTGTATTAGCACAACCTTTGGCAAAGGCCGCGTGTTTATATCCAGTCCACACTTAGAACACCCCGAGGATAACCAAAACATGATCCCTGAGATCATCCACTGGACTGCGCAAAAAGGCACGTCACTTGAGTGTAGTTAATTTAAGGGCAAGTCATGTTGCCGTTATCACTGGAAGGTTGATTAAAAAGCAGAACAAGATATTCTTTCACCTTCTTGCTTTAAGGGCATTCATTCTGATGCAGGTCAAGTATCAGGCTTACATCGTTAAGCTGAAGATAGTTACACAATTAAACTTCAACAGGTCATAGTAAACTGACCTAAAACACTGTTTACCATGACCTGCTATCAACTTAACACCAATTAATCTGAACTCGAGATAAGCAACATGCTACAGCACTGTATGATTTGGTCTGGTAATGGACTGATATAACAAACTTTTTCATATCCATTATCCCGAGTTCAAGTTAACTATACTGACCTAGATTTTAGGATAACCAATTCTATCCGATAGGTAGCCAACACTGGTGGCAAAATAATAAGAGCGGTTCCAATGCATCAACGCTTTATAGTTATCATATGCCAAATACATACGACCGTTAATATCATCTGGCATAACAAGCGCTGCGGTAATATTGACTCTAGGTAGATCGCTGCCATCTGCTCTGCGCAGCCCCAGTGCTTGCCACGCATCTAGCGAACGCTCAGAATCTTTCCAATATTCTAACCACTGCTTACGGGTTTTAGTACCGCGTTTGAGCACATATTTGTGGTCAAAACCATCGGGTAATTTAACTTGCCGTCCCCAAGTTAAATTATCATCCCAACCTGCCTGTTTAAGATAATTTGCAATTGATGCAAAAGCATCCACTTGCGTAGTCCAAATATCTTTACGACCATCTTTGTCATAATCTACGGCATAGGAGTTAAACGATGTCGGCATAAATTGCGTTTGCCCCATAGCACCGGCCCAAGATCCTTTAAAATCTTCAAGAGAAATATGCCCGTCTTTTAAGATATCTAAAGCAGCCCACAATTGTCGCTTATACATTGCTTCACGACGGCCATCAAACGCCAAAGTTACAAGAGCGCTAATTACTGGGTAGCCACCTTGTATACGGCCAAAGTTACTTTCTAATCCCCACAACGCCACAATAAAGCGAGCTTGCACGCCATATTCTTCCGCTATTTTCTCTAAAATTGTTTTATGTTCTTTGTAGAGCTTACGCGCTTGGTTAATTTTCCATTGAGGTACGCGTTTGGGTAAGTAGGTCTCTAATGTCTCAACTACTTCTGGCTGATTTTTGTCATTCGTAATAACTTTTTTCTTAAACTTGGTAGTCGAAAATGCTTTTTCAATTAAAGCTTGATCATACCCTTTTGCCTGTGCTTCAACTTTCAAATCAGCCACATACTTGTCAAACTTTTCTTGTGTGTTCGCCCAAATAGAGGTGGAAAAACACAATGCACTTACGAGCAAGGTCAACTTTTTAATCACTGGACACTCCATTTTGTTTTTTAAATTGATCTAGAAGATTTTCTTCTGGAGGAGGAAGCTGTAAATAAAACCCATCGCTGCTTAATTTTTCCTTAACTTGTGCAATATCAGCCGTTCCTAGCCTTTTTCGTTTTGATAAGTCAAACATCATAACGTACTGTGGACGGCCGAACATTGCCATTAAAGGCTCGGGTATTTTTGAGAAATCATCTCTTTTTTCAATATAAAGGTAGGTATCCGCTTTTTTTAAGCTTTTATATACAGCAGTGAGCATTATAACCCTATAAATTCTTGCTTATGTCTAATCGGCACTATACCATGACACTCATTGTATTTGGAAAGTTTTGCGACTTACAAACGTTTAAAATACGGGGCCAAAACAACAATTACGCCCATGCTTGCCTGAGTCTTCATTTTAATAAAAATACAGCTTTGGGTTTGCTTAAGTATTAAGTCTGCATTTTATTAGAGCGCTTATGTCAGAACAAACATTTGAGTTAAAAGGAAACCTTTTTACCTTGTCTGTGTTGCACTTGTTCTCAGTTGACATCAACCAACTTAGAAAAGAGCTAGACGAGAAGATTTCTCAAGCACCCAAGTTTTTTATCGGTGCCCCTATCGTTATCAACTTAGCAAAACTTCAAGACACCGAAGTGGATTTTGCAAACCTAAAACAAACTCTTCTTGATTTGCAATTAAACCCAGTGGGTATCTGTAATGGCTCTGAACTACAAAACGAAGCCGCAAAAGCAGTTAAATTATCGGTCTTGAACTACAGCAAAGACACTACAAAACCTGTTCAACCTAAAAAGAATGATGCAGAAGTTGTTGAGGTGGAGAAAGAAGTATATTTGCCGCCACAGATTGTTCAGGGCACAGTCAGATCGGGTCAACAAATCTATGCTAAAAATCGAGACCTAGTGGTATTAGGCGCGGTTAGCCACGGTGCAGAAGTCATAGCCGATGGTAATGTTCATATATATGGTACGTTAAGAGGCCGCGCGATCGCCGGGGCCCAAGGATACGAAGACGCGGCAATTTATTGTCAACGTCTTGAAGCCGAATTGGTTTCTGTTAACGGTAGCTACTGGATCAGTGACTCTTTACAAGGGGAACTGTGGGGTAAAGCTGCACAAGTAAAACAAAAAAATGATTCTTTAGAAATAACAGCTTTGGTCAAAGGATAAATCACATGGCAAAAATTATTGTCGTAACTTCAGGTAAAGGCGGTGTAGGCAAAACTACGTCTAGCGCAGCTATTGGTACAGGCCTTGCACTTAAAGGCTATAAAACAGCCATCATCGATTTTGATATTGGCCTTCGTAATTTAGATTTAATCATGGGCTGTGAGCGTCGTGTGGTCTATGATTTTGTCAACGTAATAAATGGTGAGGCAAATCTTAACCAAGCGCTTATCAAAGACAAGCGTGTGGACAAGCTATTTATTTTACCGGCCTCACAAACACGTGATAAAGACGCACTCACGCGAGAAGGTGTAGAGCGCGTTCTTAACGAAATGAGAGATAGCTTTGACTTTATTATTTGCGACTCACCTGCAGGTATTGAAGCCGGTGCGATGATGGCTCTGTACTTTGCAGATGAAGCAATCGTCACAACTAACCCTGAAGTATCTTCTGTTCGAGATTCTGATAGGATCTTAGGCATATTACAAAGTAAATCACAACGCGCCGAAAAAGGTCTAGAACCAGTCAAAGAACACCTATTACTAACCCGATATAACCCAAGTCGTGTTGAAGCGGGCGAAATGCTATCAGTTGAAGATGTTCAGGATATTTTGGCCATCGACTTACTTGGTGTTATCCCAGAGTCTACTGCTGTACTGAATGCATCAAATTCAGGTCAACCTGTTGTGCTTGATAGTGAGTCAGATGCAGGCCAAGCATACAACGATGCTATTAACCGCCTGTTAGGTGAAGTTGTTGATTTCCGTTTTCTTAATGTAGAGAAAAAGGGCATTCTAAAACGGATTTTTGGAGGTTAACGTGTCATTACTAGACTATTTCCGCTCAGAGAAAAAAAGTAGCGCCTCGCTTGCCAAAGAGCGCTTGCAGATCATTGTTGCGCATGAACGTTCAAAACGTGGTACGCCCGATTATTTGCCGCAACTAAAACAGGATATTTTGGATGTGATCCGTAAATATGTGAAAGTTGACTCGGATGCCGTAAACGTACAGTTTGAGCAAAATGAAGATGATTTAGCGGTATTGGAGTTAAATGTCACCTTACCTGACGACGACAAAGAGTCTAAATAACTAGATGACATACAGTAAATCTACCTGCTAACAACGCTAACTTAGTGCCAGCAGGTAGATACTTTATACTTAAAGCAAAAAATCACACTCACTACAAATAATCAGCTACACATCCCACTCTGCAAGCACTTCTTTGACCAATTCGTAACGCCAAGGCTGCAGTAAATCTGGTTTCAGTAAACTTGCACGTTCATCTGCGGTTTTTTTCCAGCTCCAACTGATCAGCTGGTTAATTTGTTTTTTAGATGCGAGCACATCAGCTGGAATATCATTGTCTTGTGCAATTTGCTTAATTTGTAAAGTCAGTTGTTTTGCCGCTTTTTTATAGTCGGGGTAATCAATTAATCTCAGCAGTTTCTTAGGGCATTGTCCTTCAACAATGGCTTTACCCTTTTCTATACAGGCCAAAATCTCTTTACCTGAACGGTTAACTTCCATCGCTTCGATGCCTGGTACATTTCGCAAACCGTTTAATGAGGTAGGTCTACGTTTGGCAACCTCGACCATGTTATGTTCTTTTAAAATAAAGCTGAGCGCTAAGTTCTTTCGATGTGCTTTAGCGCGTCGCCATGCAGCCAGCTCTTTTAATACTGCTAGGTCTCTTGGTTTTAGCTGCCACGCGTTTTTCACATCTAAATAAACTTGTTCGTCTGGCACAATAAAAGCGCGTTTAGACGCGATGAGCTCACTTTCACTGATAACGATATCTACTAACTCGCGTTCGTTAATTAATTTAAAAATGTGCTCAAAACACGGCATTAAATAAAAAACATCAGAAGCCGCGTAATCTAACTGACTTTGCGTAAGTGGTCGTTGTAACCAATTAGTTCTAGATTCACTTTTGTCTATTTCAACACCTAATATGGTTTTAACCATATTTGCGAAACCAACACAGTTACCTTCGCCTAGCACTTGTAATGCAAACTGAGTATCGAACATTGGGCTGGGCACAAAGCCCGCAAACTTTTGGAAGACTTCAATATCTTCTGATGGAGAGTGCAATACCTTAAGAATCTGGGGGTTTTTAAAAACATCCCATAGTGGCTCAAAGTCCAATTCCAAAAGCGGATCTATCAAAGCAAGTTGCTCTGCTGCAAATACTTGGATCAAGGCAACTTCAGGGTATAGAGTACGACGACGCATGAACTCGGTGTCTAGTGCTACCACCTGGACATCTGATATTTTTACAACAAACTCGTTTAGCTCTTTTTGGGATTGAATAACTTGGTACTGCACTGCGTCTCCTAGACATATTTTTGCAAAAAAAAAGCCGGCTAATGCCGGCGTTTTTCTATTCTTTTAAGGCCCTACGTAAGATTTTTCCTACGTTCGTTTTGGGCAGTTCATCTTTGAACTCCACCAACTTAGGTACCTTATAATTAGTCAAATTATCGCGACAATGCTTGATTATATCCTTTTCTGTTAAAGAAGGGTCTTTTTTAACAACAAATACTTTTACTTGTTCGCCACTTACGTCGTGAGGTACACCAACGGCAGCAACTTCAAGCACGCCCTCGTGCATTGCAACCACCTCCTCTACTTCGTTAGGAAAAACATTAAAGCCAGATACAATAATCATGTCTTTTTTACGATCAACGATATAAAAGAACCCTTCATCATCGTAGGTTGCAATATCGCCTGTAGCAAACCAACCGTCTTTTAAGCATTCAGCCGTCGCATCTGGACGATTGTAGTAGCCAGCCATTACTTGCGGACCTTTAACACATAACTCGCCTGCTTCCCCTTTGCCTGCCTCTTCGCCGTTTTCTAAAATAATTTTTAGTTCTGTGCTTGGTGCAGGTAAACCAATTGACCCATTGTAGCCATCTAGATCGTAGGGGCAAATAGTAACAAGCGGCGCGCATTCTGTTAGTCCATAACCTTCCATGAGCTTACTTTTAGTCACTTTTTGCCAACGCTCAGCAACCGGACGTTGCACAGCCATACCACCGCCTAACGACATTTTTAGATTTGAGAAATCTAGTTCATCGAAGCCAGGGGTATTTAGTAAGCCGTTAAACAACGTATTGACACCTGTAATAGCTGTAAATGGGTATTTAGCCAGCTCTTTAACAAATGCGGGCATATCCCTTGGGTTGGTGATCAAAATATTTTGCCCGCCATACTTCATAAAAGTTAAGCAGTTAGCGGTTAGTGCGAAGATGTGATAGAGCGGTAACGCCGTTACAACCACCTCTTTGCCACTGTCTAACACTTTATCCAAACAGCCAGACACTTGCTCTAAATTACCAACCATATTGCCATGAGTCAGCATAGCACCTTTTGATACACCCGTTGTGCCACCGGTGTATTGCAAGAACGCTAAATCACTTAGATTTATATCGGGTACTTTATAACCATTTGGATTGGCACCTACCACCTCTTTAAAAGATATTGGATTGGGTAGTGAAAATGACGGCACCATTTTTTTGATGTGTTTAACAACAAAATTAACGAGGTGCTTTTTAACACCACCCATCATATCACCAAGCTCGGTTAGTACGATGTGTTTAACCTGAGTTTTCGGTAACGCTTTTTGTAGTGTTTGTGCAAAATTAGCAAGGATGAAAATTGCTTTGGTTTCAGAGTCATTAAGCTGATGCTCAAGTTCTCTTACCGTATAAAGCGGGTTTACATTAACCACTGTACAACCCGCTCTTAAAACCCCTAATATTGCTAATGGCGTTTGCAATAAATTAGGCATCATCACCGCTACTTTGTCACCCTTACCAAGCTTCAACGTATTTTGCAGATAGCTTGCGATGGCTTTTGTTTTTTCATCAACTTGTTTATAAGTTAACGTCTTTCCCATATTGGTATAAGCAGGAAGCGACGCATATTCAGTAAAACTTTTGTCAAACAATTCAAGCAACGAGTTGTAATGTTCTGGATCAATCGTTTCAGGCATCCCCTCTGGGTAGCGCTTTAGCCAGATTTTTTCCACTCTTAGCTCCTGTGTTTTAGTTATTTTTTTGATACTTAACCTTAATCGATATAAGGCGCTTTAACAATTGAGCAAATACTCTAATCCGAGGATATTCCCATATTTAATGAAAATATACAATTAGGTTAAGGTATTTCTATTCATATGCTGTTCAACTAACATAATACACTGCTGTGGGCTATCCATATGGCAATGATGTCCCCCTGGTATTTCTTTTACTTCTAATACATTGAAATTACTTTTAAATATACTGCAATTTTGCTTCACGAAATCATACCCCGCATCGCCGATTATCAATAAACTGGGCACGGTTATATCTTTTAAAGCCGCCAAGGCTTGGGCTTTGGCAAATCGAAACCCTGACTGAGTTTTAAGCCGCGGATCGGTGGTTAAGTAATAACCGCCTTCTACTTTTTGAGTATTTCTACTCATTAAAAGCGCGGCATCTTTTTTAGTTATATCTCCAGCAAGACTTCGTGCGGTGATCAGAGCATCAAAACTCGAGTAAAGCCGCTTTTTAAACTTGCCCGTGACATTTCTTTGCTCAAAAGAATCTAACATTTGCTGCTTTATGCCATCAGGTTCCGTACAAACTAAGCCTATCCCTTCTATCATCACTAAGCTTTTGATGCGCTCTGGATATAATGCACTGAACAAGCCACAAACCATTGCACCTAGTGAATGTCCAATTAGATGACATTGAGTCACCTGCAACACATCAATTACTTTGAGCAAGTCGTACACATAGTCCACAAAATAATAATGCGCATCGCTAGAACGCCATTGCGACTGACCATGACCTTTAAGGTCAATCGCAATATAGGTGTATTTTGCATCAATTTTACAGAGCATAGGTTGAAAACTATTACTGTTATCAAGCCAGCCATGAACGCAAATCACAACCTCTGGTCCTTCACCAAATATTTGAGCTGCTATTCCTAGTTGTTTTAGTCTATCTATCGCGTTTTTTACTCTAGTCACATAAATCTCGTTGGTTGTTACGTGCAATTACTTTATCATCTTAGGCTACAACTTAAGCGTATATAATCGCAACCAAAAACCTTGTTGTATCAACACAGGCCTAATATTAGAACAATAAAAGTAGTCTAAAATTCAGCTGCACCTTTAGTACGATCAACAATAAGTAATATGATCAAAAACACATGGGAACTATAAGGACACCAATAATGAAAAAGCCTCGAAGCTTATTTAGCAACAAGCATACTTGTTTTTCTAAAGCCCTAATGGCAAGCACATTCGCACTTGGGCTAACAAGCAGCTATGCATTAGCGCAATCATCGCCAAAAAATGTAATTTATATGATTGGTGACGGAATGGGCCCAGCGTATACAACTGCCTATCGTTATTACACAGATAATAAAGATACAAAAGTTGTCGAACCAACCGTATTTGATTCTATATTAGTGGGCATGGCACATACTTACCCTGATGATGACACAGTGGTTACTGATAGTGCAGCAGGTGCAACTGCACTCAGCACCGGTAGCAAAAGCTATAATGGTGCAATCGCGGTAGATACCCACAAAAAGTCACTAACAACCATGCTTGAAATTGCGAAACTCAAAGGGATGACAACTGCGCTTGTTGCTACTTCTCAAATTAATCACGCAACGCCTGCAAGCTTCGCAGCTCATAATGAATCGCGCCGTAATTACGATGAAATTGCTGATGACTATATCGACAACAAAATCGCTGGTAAGTTACCTGTCGATCTATTACTTGGCGGAGGGACTAAATATTTTTCTCGGGAATATAGGAACTTAGTAGAAGAGTTTAAAGCAATGGGTTATCGCTACAGCGACAGCTTAAATACCATAGACTCGCTAACCTCGTTACCTGCTCTGGGTCTATTTGCACCAGTCGGACTTGCGTTCGCAATTGATGAAAACCCTGATCGCCTAGAAAAAATGACTAAAAAAGCATTGTCTCTGTTAGAGAAGAAAAACGAAAAAGGCTTTTTTGTAATGATCGAAGGCAGTCAGATTGATTGGTGTGGCCATGCCAACGACATTGCGTGTGCAATGGCAGAAATGCACGACTTTGCTAACTCGATCAAGGCAGCTAAACAGTACGTTGATAACAACCCTGACACACTTTTAGTCGTCACTGCTGACCATTCCACTGGCGGTTTAACGTTAGGTGCTAATGGTCAATACCGCTGGGAAAGCAGCATCATTAAAGGTATAAAGTCATCCGTGCAAGTAATGACCAAAAAAATGCTAGAGTCAGATAACTTAAAAGAGATATGGACCACATCAACAGCGTTACCGTTTGATAAGCCAACCAAGCTATTGCTCGAACAAGCCAAAGGACAAGGAGATAAAGCACTTGCGCAAGCAATTACCAAAATAATCAGTGACGCAAGTTTTACTGGCTGGACAACGGGAGGTCATACAGCCATTGATGTACAAGTCTTTGCGCACGGAAAAGGGGCTGAACAATTTATTGGCTCACAAGACAATACTGCAATTGCAGATAAGTTAATTTCGTTCATACAAAACTAGTACGCTTTTAAATGTTGAGAGGCCAGACTAAACAACTACTTTTTGGGTATTTCCCAGTAGTTTTATGGCCTCCTCAACTGGCATTGCTTGGTAATATAAAAAGCCTTGAACTAAATCGATGTTGGCCTGTTTCACTATCAGCTCTTGTTCTGTAGTTTCTACACCTTCAGCGACCGTCTTAAAACCAAGTTGCTTGCACAATTGCGCAAGATGAAGATACAGCGTTTTAGACTTTGTATTGCTAGGGTCTGGCAACAGACTTCGATCAAGTTTAATGGTATCGATGTTCAGCTTTGATAATACTGACAAACATGAATACCCTGTACCAAAATCATCCATTGCGCAGTTTATATGGTTGCTTTTAAGTAACTCGACTATCCCTATTGTTGATTTAAAATCTTCAATATATACCGACTCTAATAGCTCTACCTCAACTTGATTCTGGTATTTAGAAAACGCTTTTATGACTCGCTTATAGCCACCATTGAGCAGGTTATCTGGAGACATATTAAAACTAATTTTTGGCACCGCTCCCGCTTTTTTGAATGATTCTAAATCTACCTCAAGCTGGTCAATAACAAAATTATCTATTACTTCTAGCAAGTTATGTCTAGCTAAGGTGTTGAGAAACCAGGGTCCTTCTACATGCCCATTAGGTAACCTTAACCTGATCAACGCTTCAAAACCGTCAATTTCACCGCTTTGTAGATTAATTTTTGGCTGGTAGTGCAGCACCAACGCGCCACGATTAAGTGCATCCGTAACTTGCTTCAAACAATCATGCTCTAACTGGAATTCGCCATGATGGACCGCAAAAATGCTCTCCGCTTTACTTTCGATTTCTCTCCCCGCGGAGTATCTTTTTACTAACATTTCTAGCGCCTTACCGGGCATACTATTCTTTTGGCAAGCCTTTAAAAATGGATAGTAGATAGCAGCATTGAGTAAAACTAATATACCTTGTATAAGCACAGCAATATAACTTTCAGTCAGCATCCAAGCATTAATAAAAATCGGAGTGAACCAAGGTACATTCACCTCATTTGACATACTAAAAACATCGAAATAGATACACAGGTACGATACGATGGCATTGAGCGCTGGTGCTAATAAAAATGGGATTAAAATAAAAGGGTTAAAAACAATAGGTAATGCATAGATCATTACTTCGCTAATATTAAAAACCGCCAATGGCAATGAGAGCTTGGCAATATGCTGCTCATGATGCGCCTCTTTTATGAAAAAGCTTGCGATGATAATTCCCCATACGCAACCTGTGCCACCTAATAAAACAAATGAAGTGAAAAACTGGTAGATAACAATATCTGGCTCTAGGACATAATGTGACAACTCAAGCGGCGCCAGAATATGAAATGTATTGTCTCCGTGTACACCAAAAAACCACAACAAGTGAGTTGATATGAGCTGAAAGTACAGCTTACCTAAGCCTGTTAGTTCAAAATGAACATGCAACAAATTATCGTATAACCATATCCCAACATGATTAATATACGGAAAAACAAATAACGTTACACTGGTCACAACTAAGTAGGGAAAAATAAGGTTAATATGCTTTCTGAGGAACAGGCTGATCGAACTGACGTTAACTATCTTTAAAAAATCTAACTTACTTAATTGATGTAACAAGTAACAGCAAAAAATGGGCATTAGTATCGCGTAAAAAACCCCTTGAGTATGGTTTATCGCAATCGTGTTATTTTCTATGGATATGTACCCTGTCACAGTGGCAAAGCAGATAACCACTATGATCGGTGAGGCAATCGAGTGAATATTTAGGTTTTTTGACAAATGGTATGAAAATGAGATCAAGCTAAATAACGGGAACAGGCCCCAAACCAATGCATTGAAGTCATTAAAATACTTATGATTACTGCTACTACCAATATCGAGCCACTGATTTAGCAATGTTATAAGTGACGCCACAATAAAAAACGGTATTAACGCAATGTAACCTTCACGAAGAGAAAAAATCACCGTATTGGATGATACTTTCAGCGCTACCTGATTAAACCTGTTTATGATTAAATTTGACAAGCTGATACTCACTTTTCCTTAGTAACATCACTAAGTTTAGAAAAGGATACAACTATAGAGAAGTGAGTAGGATTGAATAATTTTCAATTCATCAAGCAAACACATTCACACCGATAAGGCTTTGTACCTCATCTCTGCGCTGTTGGTTATTAATCGCCATGTAGGAACTGATCGCCTTGCTATTGTTAAAACTTGGCTGGTCATAAATAGTTGACTTAAATTCGCTTTGTAGCTTTTTGGCGAGTTCAATGCCTTTATCAGAGCTTTTTACAAAGCTTGTTTGTTCGGTGGGTTTTGGCGCAGACTGTTGCTCAGCATCTAGCTTTTTAATTGCTGGTTTAAGCTGATAAGTATGTTGGCTTTGTACAATTAGCTGTGTTTTCATTGTCTGCACCGATGTAGCTACTCTTATAAAAATATAAGATTATTCTCGACCTGGCAACTTTTTCCAAGTTACCGTATCCCTAACATAGTGCGGTTGAGCACTCGCTGCATCAACAGATAACCCTTTGCTAAATGCTAGGTCACCAAGCTCAAGCATGTAAAACGCATCAGGTAATGTAATGGCTTCTTGTACATCAAGGTTGTTACTTTTGACCAACTCAGGGTAAGCTTGCCATGCGCTCCCTACCGCAGCAATTTGGGGCTCAAAGCACTTTACATCCTCAGGCGCACAAACAATCTCATCTTCAACAACGGCCACAGTGCCATCGCTTGAAACCTGATAGTGTGCTAGATAAATTTCACCCATGCGTGCATCAATTCCGCTTAGCACTTGTGAGACATTACATTGACGTACCGCTTGTAATGCCATCGCTTCTAAAGTTGAAACTCCAACCAACTTCAAATTTGATGAGAACGCGAGCCCCTGAGCTATCGCCACACTAATGCGCACTCCGGTAAAACTACCAGGACCTCTACCAAACACAATGCCATCTAGGTCGCTAAGCTGACAATTTGCTTTGGATAATAATCGCTCTATCTCAGGGAGGATTTTTTGACTATGTTGTTGCGGACAGACTTCAAAGTGACGATAAGTTTGGTCATTGTAGTGAAGTGCTAAACTGAGCGCCTCTGTTGAAGCGTCAATTGCTAACAAGTTGTGTTTCATATTATTTTATATTCTCAAGAAATTTAGTTGCGGTTTCCAAACAGCGAGTCCGCTTCATCGCAGGTAAGCTTTTCAAAAATGTTTGCCCGTATTTTCGCGTAACTAAGCGATTATCGCAAATAACCAGTACACCTTTGTCTGAATTATCTCGAATAAGACGCCCTACCCCTTGCTTTAAGCTAATCACCGCTTGCGGTAATTGAATTGTAGAAAATGGCTCTTTACCCTGCATTTCAGCGTCGTTCATTCTTGCTTGCAAAAGCGGGTCATCTGGCGAAGTAAAAGGCAGTTTATCTATCATAACACAACTAAGCGTATCACCTCGTACGTCAACCCCCTCCCAAAAGGATGCTGTTCCTAGTAACACTGCATTACCATGGCGCACAAACTGCTCCAAAATAATGCGTTTTGATGACTGCCCTTGCATAAATACCGGATATTCAAGCGCTGTACTTAAGCCTTCAAATACCAGATGCATAACGCGATAGCTAGTGAACAATAAAAACGTGCGACCTTTTGCGGCACTAATAAGTTGTTTGGCAATTTTGACCAAAGTATGTGGCATTAAATCGTCACGACTTTCTGGTAAATAACGAGGTAAACATAACAATGCTTGTTGCTGGTAATCAAACGGACTTACCACAATGCTTTGATGTGAGGGCGTAAGCCCAAGGCTGGCGTTAAAATGCGCCAACGAATCATCAACAGATAAAGTAGCTGAGGTAAAAACGAAACTCGATTTGGTTTTTTCAACTATTTCTTGAAACTTACCCGATACATCCAAGGGCGTAATGTGAATAGAAATATAGCGTCGTGTGGTTTCAAACCAATAACTGAAACCTGTCTGCGAAACATCGAATGCACGCTCCAGCTGCCCTTTAAATTTGAGTACTCTTTCAAATGGGTGTTCTATTTTGTCGCTGCGATCTAAACAAGTTTTAAGCACTTGGTATAAAAAATCCAGATCACTGATCACCCTGTGCAACGCATCACAGACTTGTTTGCTTGCTAAAGCGGCACGCCAGTCACCACGCCCCCCCTCTACTCCAAAGGAAATTCTTAGATCTGCAACACTG
Organism: Pseudoalteromonas sp. A25; assembly: GCF_009176705.1. Taxonomy (NCBI): domain Bacteria; kingdom Pseudomonadati; phylum Pseudomonadota; class Gammaproteobacteria; order Alteromonadales; family Pseudoalteromonadaceae; genus Pseudoalteromonas; species Pseudoalteromonas sp. A25. Next base: position 121,894 of record NZ_AP021847.1, read on the forward strand.
GTTTCAAGCTTATTTAACGTTTTACCGAGTTGCAACATATCCGGGATATCTGAGCGATATATGAGTCGAATGTCGTTGATCAGGTCGCCAAGTTGCTTAGTACTAAATGATTCACCAAAGTAATCACTGGCAATTTGAGGTAACTGATGAGCTTCGTCAAATACATAGTTATCAGCCGTTGGCATTAGCTCTGCAAAGCCAGAGTCTTTGACTGCCATATCAGCAAAAAACAAGTGATGATTTATCACTACTAAGTCAGCTTCCATCGCTTTTAATCGGGCTTTTCGGATGTAGCAACTTTGAAAGTCTGGGCAGTCTTTACCTAAGCAGTTGTCTGCAGTTGAGTTTACATAGGGTAAAACTTTAGCGTCTTCTTCAATACCTATACAGTCAGCCAAATCGCCACTGTCTGTTTCGGTGGCAAACTTAGCAACCATTGCAAGTTGGTGCATTATATCTGGGTCATCGCTAGGTACATGCGCAACATGCTGTGACAACCGATAGGTACACAGGTAGTTAGCCCTTCCTTTAAGTAAAGCTGTGGTTTTACCGACTTTCAGTGCTTTTTGTAATGTGGGTAAATCGCGGTGATAAAGCTGCTCTTGTAATGCTTTTGAGCCTGTGGAAATAATCGACTTTTGCTTGCTTAATAACAAAGGAGCTAAATAAGCAAACGTCTTACCTGTGCCCGTTCCAGCCTCAACAACACACTGGCCATTATCGGCAATGGTTTTCTCTATTGCTAGAGCCATTTCGATTTGTGGCTGCCTTGGTGTATAACCATTAAAGTGTTGAGCAAGTGGCCCTTGCTGTGAAAAAACGTGTTGAATCGACAAGATACAGCTTAGTTAGAAAGTTTGGGCTGATTGTAATGAGTAAAGTACACTAGGGCAAGAAAACAGCGTTGTTAAAAGTGCATCATGCCCAAGTATCTAAATGTGTTTCGTCGTCTTCTTCTTGATCTTTACTCTTTGCGTTTTTTTGTTGCTCAGCCATTTCTTGCTCTTTTAGCTTTTTGCGCTGTTGCTCTAGTACCTCACGGCGCAACTTCACTTTCGAAACTAATCCATCTTTTACACCAGCAATGTAAAACATTGGCTTGTGCTCTACTTCTAACCTCACAATATTAGTTAGGAATGGTTTTAGTGCATCCATAATCAATGCCCTCGCCTTGTAAAATCTACCTATATTATCGGCAGTTATAAGATATTCTTTAGAAATCACGAAAAAGTGCTTGCACACTTTTACCTTTCTGTGTTTTTCTAGATATACAAACACAGCATAACGAATATTTAACGAGTTAACCATGTTCAATACACTGACAGCAGTACATCATCACCATCATTCAACGGGATAACCTGTCAGGTATTTCGCTGGTGGGTTATTCCCTTAAAGGAACCTCCGGCGAGCAGCACAAAATTTAGTTTATTTTCGCCCCGAGGTTCCGCCTCGGGGTTTTTTGTTTTTAAAACTAAGGAAAATAGATTATGAACAGCAATAGATTAAGAATCGCAATACAAAAATCAGGGCGCTTATCAAAAGATTGCCAAAACTTGCTCAAACAGCTGGGGGTAAAACTCAACCTTCGTGAGCAGCGCCTTATTGCCCACTCAACCAATATGCCTATCGACGTTTTAAGAGTTCGAGATGACGATATTCCAGGTCTGGTTATGGATGGCGTTTGCGATTTAGGTATTGTTGGTGAAAACGTATTGGTCGAAGCACAAGCAGAGCGCGCCGGTGGTACACAAAACGCAGAAGTTATTAAGCTTTCGAAGTTAGATTTCGGTTACTGTCGCCTAGCATTGGCATGGCCTCAAGAGCTTGGTCCGCAAGATAAGTCTTGGTTTGAAGGCAAGCGCATCGCTACTACCTACCCAGAAATCTTAAAGCAATATCTACAAAGAGAAAACATCAATGCCAGCGCGGTAATGCTCACAGGTTCGGTTGAAGTAGCACCGCGCGCGGGCCTTGCAGATGCTATTTGTGATTTGGTATCAACGGGGGCGACATTAGAGGCAAACGGCTTAATGCAAGGCGACACCATTTTGGAATCAAACGCCTGCTTGATTCAAAATCCCAACCTAGCCGACAGTGACAAGCTAGCGCTTATTAACAAACTTATGCCGCGTTTAAAAGGTGTAAGACAAGCCAAAGAAAGTAAATACATCATGCTGCATGCGCCAAAAGATAAACTCGATGAAATTTGCGAATTGCTGCCAGGCACGGGTCAGCCAACTTTGTTAGCGCTTGCAGGCAGTGACGAATATGTTGCTTTGCACATGGTCAGCACCGAAACCTTGTTTTGGGAAACAATGGAAGAGTTAAAAGCTTTGGGTGCAAACTCAATTCTTGTGATGCCAATTGAAAAGATGATGGAGTAATCCCCGTGATCCGTTGGAATGAGGAAACACCCCAAACCCAGCAAGCGTTACTCACACGCCCTGCGGTTATGGCCAGTAAAACAGTCGAAAACAGCGTACTGAAAATAATAGAAGAAGTTGCGTCTGAGGGGGACGCTGCCCTACTAAAATATGCTGAACTATTCGATAAAAGAGTGAACCCGCGCTTGGTTGTGCCACAAGATGAAATCGATAACAGCGCAGCGCAGCTCAGTACAGAGCTTAAAAAAGCAATCGAACAGGCTTATGCAAACGTAAAAGCCTTTCACCAAGCACAGCAGCCAAAAGACATTAAACTCACCACCAGCCCGGGCGTTGAGTGTGAACTGAAATATCAAGCGATCGATGCGATAGGATTATATGTGCCTGGAGGCAGCGCGCCTTTGCCTTCTTCAGTATTAATGCAAGGGGTATGCGCGCAGCTAAGTGGTGCAAAAACTGTGGTTTTATGCACACCGGTTAATGGCGAAAGCCGTATATCACCTGCCATTTTATATGCTGCCAAACTATGCGGTATTACTACGGTGATAGAAAGTGGTGGTGCTGGTGCAATTGCGGCGATGGCGCTTGGCACGCAAAGTGTGCCTAAAGTAAACAAGGTTTTTGGCCCTGGAAACAGCTACGTTACCATGGCAAAGCAGCTGCTAAGTCAATCGCAAACAGGCTTTGCGATTGATATGCCAGCGGGCCCATCTGAGGTGCTTATTATTGCCGATGAGCGTGCTAACCCTGAATTTATTGCAGCAGACTTGTTGTCACAAGCCGAGCACGGTAGCGACTCTCAGGTTATTTTACTATGTAATAGCGAAGCCATCATTGAGCAAACACAGCGCGCGCTTGATGCACAGCTACAAGCGCTAACCCGACGTGATATTGCGCAAGCAGCTATGAACAACAGTGCGCTGATATTAGTTAACTCACTCGAGCAAGCTTTTGATATCTCAGCGCAGTACGGGCCAGAGCATTTGATTTTACAACTTGCTGATGCCACCCCATACCTACCGCTAGTTAAAAACGCAGGCTCTGTGTTTGTTGGTGATTATACACCAGAATCTGCTGGGGATTATGCGTCTGGGACTAACCACGTGTTACCTACATATGGCTACTCAAAAGTCTATTCTAGCCTAAATTTATTAGACTTTTATCGCACCTATACCGTGCAAAGCATTACAGCTCAAGGCCTTAAAAACTTAAGCAGTGCAATTGTGCCTTTAGCCGACGCTGAAGGATTAGATGCACACGCTAATGCCGTAAAAATTCGTCTAGAGGCGATGAACAATGACTAAGCAAGTATTTCCAAACAATATTCTTCCCGACAATATCAATGCGCTGGCCGCGTATAGTTCGGCAAAAAGCCAAAAGCTTACTGGCTCAACGTGGTTGAACGCCAACGAAAGCCCTTATACAAAAACGTTTGAATTGAGCTTGTCTGATTTAAACCGCTACCCTGATCCGCAACCTGAAAACGTTATCAACGCTTATGCGCAATACGCAGGACTTGGCGCTGAACAAGTGCTGATGACCCGCGGAGCGGATGAAGGTATTGAACTTTTAGTACGCACTTACTGCGCAAGCGGCAAAGACAGCATTGCGTTATTTATGCCTACGTACGGCATGTATAAGGTAACTGCTGATAGCCACAATGTTGCCATTAACGCTTTAACTCAAGAGCTATTACTTGAAGGGAGTGTTGAGCAGATTATTACAGCGGTTGGGAACAGCAAATTAGTATTTATTTGTAACCCCAATAACCCTACTGGCAGCCTAACGCCACTGAATAAAATATCTGCAATCGCTAACGCACTAGAAAACAAAGCAATTGTCGTGGTAGACGAGGCCTATATAGAGTTTTGTCCGCAGCAAACCGCCACTACCCTATTACAGGAATTTGCTAATATCGTGGTTTTGCGCACTTTATCGAAAGCCTTTGCATTAGCAGGGCTCAGAACAGGCTTTATGTTGGCTAACACAGCGTTGTTAGCGCCAGTGCGCAAAGTAATTGCCCCTTATCCCGTATCTAGAGTTGTTGCAACAATAGCCGAACAAGCACTGCAAAGTGATGCAATTACCCAAATGCGCAGGCAAGTGACGATTTTAAATCGTGCCAAAGTAATACTGATGCAATGGCTAGAGTCATCGCCCGCTGTAAGCAAAGTTTTGAACGGACAAGGTAACTTTGTTACCGCGCAACTCAAAAACAAAGCCGATATAGACAAAGCCATGAAAGGTGGCCTTATCATGCGCCCGTTCACCCTATGCGAGCAAGATAATTGGCTGAGAATATCAATTGGTAATGAACAAGAACTAGAACAAGTGAAGCTGTGGCTTGAAACACTTGGCAGCAAGCTTTAAAGGAACAACCATGAGTAACCCCTATTTATTTATAGACCGTGATGGCACTTTGATTGACGAGCCGATTACCGACAAGCAAGTTGATAGTCTTGAAAAGCTGGTACTCTTGCCCAACGTGATCCCGGCACTTTTACAGCTGCAAGCAGCTGGATATAAATTAGTTATGGTATCTAACCAAGATGGTTTAGGCACCAATAGCTTTCCGATTGCTGATTTTGATATCGCACAAAATAAGATGATGGAAATTTTTACCAGTCAAGGGATTAAATTTGATGAGGTATTAATTTGCCCGCACTTTAATGAAGACAATTGCCAGTGTAGAAAACCCAAAACAGGCCTACTCACCGAGCTGATGCGCTCAGGTAAAGTGGATTTAGAGCGCTCTTATGTGATTGGTGACCGCCAAACCGACATCGGCCTTGCTGAAAATTTATGTATTCAGGGCATATTATATGACGGAGATTGGCCAGCCATTGTTACACAGCTGACTACACAAAACCGCACTGCTTGCGTAACTCGAAATACAAAAGAAACACAAATTTGCGTCAGTGCTAATTTGGATCAAAACGCCAATGGCGAAATAAATACCGGACTTGGCTTTTTTGATCACATGTTAGATCAAATTCGTACCCACGCTAATATCGGGTTAAACATCAAAGCCAGTGGCGATCTGCATATTGACGAACACCACCTAGTGGAAGATGTTGGCATAGCGCTTGGGCAAGTATTAAAGCGTGCTTTAGGCACCAAATCACAAATAGCACGTTATGGTTTCGCGCTTCCTATGGATGAGTGTAAAGCCGAGTGTCAGCTTGATTTATCAGGCCGTGCCTCCTTTGTACTCAATGCCAACTTTAGTCGCGAAAAGGTCGGCGACTTAGATGTGCAAATGGTTGAGCACTTTTTCAAATCGCTTGCGGATAATGCCCAAGTAAGTTTGATCCTCTCAGTGACCGATGGTAATTGTCACCATCAAGTTGAAGGCTTGTTTAAGGCATTTGCGCGTGCGCTCAGAATGGCAATTGCGCAAGACTTACAGCAGCAAACCGCAAGCTCTAAGGGGTGCTTATGATTGCCATAATTAACACCGGCTGTGCCAACATAAACTCCGTACGCTTCGCATTTGAGCGTTTAGGCGTAACCCCAGAAGTGATAACAGACCCTGCTCAGCTTGCTCATTTTGACCGCGCGATTTTACCCGGTGTTGGTCATGCCAAAGTTGCCATGGAGCGTTTAAAGCAAGGTGGTTGGCAACAAGCAATAGCCGAGTACGACAAGCCGCTTATGGGAATTTGTTTAGGTATGCAACTGCTTTGTGAGCATACCGATGAAGGGGATGTTTCGTGTTTAGGCATGATCCCTGGCAACGTAGGGCTATTAGAAGTAGGCGAGCTTACTTCCCCTCACATGGGTTGGAACAATTTATGTGAAGTAAAACCACATCCACTGACAAAAGGACTTAGCGCACAACAACAAGTGTACTTTGTACACAGCTTTGCGCATACGCCAAACGAAGCAACATTGGCGCAAGGAGAATATGGCAGTGCATTTTCTGCCATTGTTGCAAAAGACAACTATGCGGGTATGCAATTTCACCCGGAGCGCAGTGCTAAAGTTGGCGCGCAGCTGTTACAAAACTTTATCGATTGGCAATTGCCCTAAGGATACACATGATCATTCCAGCACTTGATGTATTACAAAATCAAATCGTACGTCTTTATCAAGGCAAATATGACACCGCTCAATTTTATCCTTATGAACTTGGGCAGAGACTACAAAAATATCAAAACAGTGGCGCACAAAAACTGCATTTAGTTGATTTAGAAGGTGCACGCGACCCACAAAAAAAACAGTGGTTACAAATTCAAGCCGCCACCAAAGCTTTGAATGTGCCTTATCAAGTTGGTGGCGGTATTCGCAGCTTTGATGATGTAAAGCAATGGCTTGAAGCCGGTGCAAACCAAGTTGTTATCGGCTCGATGGCTGTTGACAAACAGCAAGAGGTCGCAATGTGGATACAAGAATTTGGTGCTGAGCGGTTTGTGATTGCACTTGATGTCAACCAGACCGAAACAGGTTGGGCAACCGCGACACATGGCTGGCTGGCGGGTGGCCAAGACAACTTATTTGAGTTAGTAGACTTTTATTATGCTCTGGGTGTGGTTGACTTTCTATGCACGGACATCAGTAAAGATGGCACCATGACTGGTCCCTCTTTTAAACTCTACGAGCAATTAGTAGCACATAATACGCAAATTAAAGTTCAAGCATCTGGAGGCGTCAGCTCTTTAGAAGACATTGAAAAACTGAGTCGTATAGGCGTAGGCGGAGTCATTTTAGGCAAATCTCTACTTGATGGAGTATTCACAGTTGAGGAGGCGTTGGCATGTTATCAAAACGCATAATTCCTTGTTTAGATGTTAAAAATGGCCAAGTTGTTAAAGGGGTAAAATTTAAAGGCCATGAAGTTGTTGGAGATATTCTTGAACTCGCGCAACTATATAGCCAAGCGGGTGCTGACGAGTTAGTCTTTTATGAAATAAGCGCCAGTGTTGAAAAACGCTTACTAGATGTGGATTGGGTCAGTAACATCGCCAAACACATTGATATCCCGTTTTGCGTTGCCGGCGGCATTAAATCCGTGGCTGATGCTGCAAAAGTGTTAGAGCAAGGCGCTGACAAAATCAGTATTAACAGCCCAGCCATTGCAAGACCGCAACTAATTAAAGAACTGCACGATGAATTTGGTAAGCAGTGCGTGGTGGTTGGCATAGATAGCTTTTACGATGAAAATACAGGTGATTACCTTGTTTATCAACTTACCGGAGATCCCAATGCATCGAGTCGTACTCGCTATAAAACCCAGCAATGGGTCGAAATGGTGCAAGAGCTTGGCGCTGGGGAAATCGTGCTTAACTGCATGAACCAAGATGGGGTTCGAAAAGGCTATGATAACGCGCAACTTAGCCTGATCAGACGCATGTGCGACATTCCATTAATCGCTTCGGGAGGTGCTGGCAACATGCAAGATTTTGCCGATGTATTCAAGCAAAGTCAGGTTGATGGAGCGCTTGCCGCGAGTGTTTTTCATAAAAACATTATTGATATTGGTGAACTAAAAACGTATTTAAACGAACAACAAGTGGCGGTGCGATTATGCAATTAACTCCAGATAACCTATCACAACTTGATTTTGAAAAAAGCCCGATGATGCCAGCTATTGTGCAAGATGCTGCTACGGGTCAGATACTAATGCAAGGCTTTATGAATGAAGAAGCGATTGCTGCAACATTTGAAAAACAACTTGTTACTTTTTATTCTCGCTCTAAAGAAAGACTTTGGACTAAAGGAGAAGCGTCTAACAATGTATTAAAGCTGATAAGCGCACACACTGATTGCGATCAAGACTCGATTTTAATCCTCGCCTTACCCGAAGGGCCAACATGTCACTTAGGGACGCAAAGCTGTTTTGCCGACGCGAAACCCGCTACTAGCTTTTTAGCTCAATTAGAGCAAGTCATCATTGCCCGTAAAAATGATGACCCTAATAGCAGTTACACAGCATCCTTATTTGCCAAAGACATCAGCAGAAGCTGCCAAAAAGTCGGCGAGGAAGGCGTTGAAGTTGCGCTTGCAGCCATGAAGCAGGACAAAGAAGAGCTGATCAACGAGTCAGCAGACTTACTTTATCACTTATTGGTTTTATTACAGCGCAGCGACAGCAGTTTAAAAGAGGTTGTTGATTGTTTAGAAAGCCGCCATAAACCAAGCTGATACTAGCCTTTACGTTTTACCGTGGTATGCTTGTCGCTTAATCGCAAGTTCCTTGGTAAAACGTTTAATGTTTATTTATATTCAAGGTTTTATGCTTGCTTTTATAGCAACTCGTTTAGTTAGGCTATCTGTTTTGAGCAAAGGAACCTTCTCGGAAGCTAACGGCGCCCCTCTCAATTATTTAGGGTTACTGCGAATTGCGACAATCCATGCCGATAACTGTCATATAAAGAGCGACGAATCATGAATACACAACCTCCTATTTATTTAATCAATTTAGACCAAAGTACAGATCGGTTAGATAAAAGTAGCGCAAGGTTGAAAGAACAAGGTCTCACGTTTGAGAGGATATCAGGAGTTTATGGTAAAACGCTCAGTGATATAGACTTAATTAAAAATTATCAACCTATGCTCAATAAGCAACTATTTTATAGGCCTTTGAGCAAAGGCGAGATAGGCTGCTATATGAGCCATAGAAAAGCATGGCAAGCCATTGTTGATAACAAACATCCCTACGCGATAGTAATGGAAGATGACTTTCGATTAGTCGGTGACCTAAGTGATGTGTTTGCGACAATTGAGTGCCTCCCCGTTGATTGGCAATTGCTCAAACTTGCTGCTTACGAAAACAGAACTCGCCCCATTGCTTTTTCCCATTCGGTCAATGAGAAATTTGAGTTAGTTGTACACAAAAAAGCCATGACGGGATGCTGTGCTCAAGCAATTAGCTACGAAGGGGCTAAAACTTTACTTGCAGCAACTGAACAGTTTGCTCGACCTGTCGATACAGATCTTCAGCATGTTTGGGAAACAAAAGTTGCTGTGTATTCTTTAATGCCATATTACATCGAACAAGATCTTGGTTTTGATAGTGATATTAGTGCAGCATCAGGGACTAAAAAAGTTAAAAAGCGCTTTTGGAAGCGTAAATGGCTACAATTAAAAGAAAAAATAACAAATAAAAATGCCACGACACAGATAATTGATACTTTAAAAAAGCAATTAAATAAATAACGAATAGATAGCCAAAGTTAAATAAAGCAAACCTTAAGTAAAAAATCTTTGACACGCTCAAAAAACCATCTTACGATAGTTAATGTCAAAAATATTTTACTTTAGGTTAAAAAAAATGACTCGCAAAGCACAGTTAAAAGAATTTCTACAAAGTATTAGCTTTAGAGAGCTAACACTAACGATTGACTTACTGGTCAGTGTTTATATCTCGTATATCTATATAATTAGCTTGATAAATGCTACAGCAGAACAATTAGCATCGGTATCTTGGTTATCGGGGTTATTATTAGAAGTTCTCACGTATTCTGTTATCCTCATGGTTTCGAGCTACCTCTTGTTGGCATTCATTAGTGACGATGAGCTTAAACAACCATTAGACGTTCGAGAAAAGCAAATTAATTTGGTTGGCTATAAATCCAAAGCCCATATTTTACAAGCTGGAATTTGCGTTGCGATTTTCCAGTACCAAGCAGAAGCTAATGGCTGGGGACCAGCCATAGAGTACAACATTCCATATTTACCTATGCATGTAATGGTCGGCGCGTTTTTACTCGCCGAGATAGCGAACTATGCAGCACAGTTATACAAAGGCAGAACGGGCCAGATCTATGAGTAATGCAAAAGACACTTTTGAGATCACTAACTCAATTCGCACCTTAAGATTTTTAAACAATGAAATGACCCAAAAACAACTGGCCGATATAATCGGCGTAACACGCCAAACAGTTATGGCCATAGAAGCAAATAAATATTCCCCGTCTTTAGAGGTCGCTTTTAAAATAGCAGCGGTGTTTAACTTACCTTTAGAGGAGGTATTTCAGTATCGAGCAAAGCAAACTTAGGCCTGTTTTATTTAACAAGCGTTTAAACCCTTTGCTAGCTTGCAGCGTCAAAGTCTTAAAATAACAAAAAACACAGGACTGTTTACCATGAAATATCAACTATTAAAACTGGCACTAATCATCACAGCTTTACCTGCTGCGTGCTCAAAGCCCCCTGTTGACTGCTCAGCATACAGCAATCAACAAAACTCACTATATATTCTCCCTTACCAGCCTGGAGAGTCGTACAAGGTAGAAGTGTCGACCGGACATTATAGAAAATCAAACAAAGGCGTCGGCTTGTATGCGATTGATTTTAATATGCCAATTGGCACAAAAGTAGTAGCTTCACGCAGCGGCGAGGTTGTCGCAGTACAGGAGTCTTTTGAAGACTATAATGGCGAAGATCTCAAAGAGAATTACATTTTTATACGCCATAATGATGGCACCATTGCTCGTTACTTTCACCTCACACACCAAGGGGCTCTCGTCTCAGAAGGAGACACCATTGAAGCAGGGCAAGTGATCGGCTTAAGTGGTAATACAGGCCAAAGTGGTGGTCCACATTTACACTTTGATGTGCAGCAGTGTGGCCCAAATTTACCGCCAAACTACAATAAATTACCGTGTGGCCAAACTATCCCAATCACATTCAATAATACTATTGCGCATGAATGTGGAGTTGAAAAAGGCAAACACTACCGAGCTGCTGAGCCCTCGCATTCTTAACGAAATTAAAGCATTCTTTGTAATATTCGATTGCCCGAACGCTGGTGTTTTAACAGCGCACCTAGATGTAAAATGATAAACACCAGCAGCACATAACTACTGTATTGATGAATGTCAGAATAGACATTCAACCATTGAGGATCTGTAATAATCGGCATCATTGTAAACAACCCAAAAATACCAAATGGTCTGTTCATCATCAACATGCCAGAGCACAACAGGGTTGCTATCAAAATATACATGCATATGTGGGCAGCGTTCGCCATCTTGATTTGCGCTGGTGACAACATGTCACCATAGTGAGGCTTTTTGGTTCGTAGCACATGTAAAACCCGCATTACAAACAAAGGTATATATAGCGCTGTAAGAGATACATTGAAATCCGTAATAAAGCGTTTAATTACTTGCATCGAATGTGCTTGATCCAAATGAAGAGCAGATAACAAACTAACGTATAAACCCGACAACATCGCCCAAACTATCACTACCGCCGAGATCCAGTGTAATGTTCTAGCTGTGCTGTCGAATTTAACGGTTTTATCTTCCATAGTCATTTCTAACTTAAAGTAATGAGTATCATCCTAACAATAAAAAGGTTAACCACTGGTTAAAAATTAACTTTAAATTAAAAAAATATTAAAAGGTTTGATTGAGCGCAATGTTTACGGCTTATATTAGAGTTTATTTGAATAGGCCTTAACGTGTCTGCAGATCCTATCAATAGGATTTCACAAAATCTGACTGTCGGATATGTGCCAAAAGTGGACCCTTAAGGCGTTAATTTAAAACTCTGTTGGGTGGCGCCTTCGGCTTAACCAACCTACCCTTTACGTAGGTCGGCATAAGGCGCGCAGCGACGCCATCCGACAAAAACAACCCAACTTACCGCGTTGCTCCAGTTGGTTGGCGCCTTCGGCTTAACCTACTCTTCAAGTAAAGTACCTATGAGCTCCTAGAGTTTGGTGCATATATCCGTTAATTTCGTTCGTGCTTACTTTGTATTAATGCAAATGCATGTGGCAGCCGCTTTTGTTCTGCGCTGTTAAACATTGTTTGCTTTAGCCTTTCTATTTGTTGCAGTTGCTCACTTTGGGTATTGTCACTTGCCATAATTTCTAAGCGCTGTTGCTCAAACTTTAACAACTTTTCACGCCATTGGGTTTGCTTCGCATTTAATTCAACGAGCCGTTGAGCGGCTGCTTCACCATACTGCGCTATCAACTCGTTAGGAGTTTTATCTGGCAGATTTTTGGAGAGTGTGGTTATCTGGGTGCTGGAGTGAATAAGTTGCCGCTCAGTATCTGATAGTTGGCTTATGTGCTGTGCAATTAAGCGCTCTTTTTGCTCGCTGCTGCTTCTCTTATCAGCCAAAATTTGCCAACGCTCTAAAGCGTGTTCGTTCCAACGATTTTCATCCGCAAACCAGCGCTCTATTAACTGCACTGAAAAATACTGACGCTGCAAAGCCATTAATAGCTCATGGCGTTCAAATATATTAAGATTTTCATCGACTTCTGCAAGTGCGCTTTTATAATTTAGATAGGCTGTAGCATGCGCTTGTAAGCACACATCCAGCTTATCAATATGATGTTGCCACTGTGTTTGTAACTCTTCTTTTTGCAGTGCAAGTAGCCAATCATCTATTTTATGCCTGTCTTTTGCTGTTATGCTCTGGCAACCTTGTTGGCTGCTTTTGCTGGTTTCAAAAAACAGTGGAGCCTGATTGTTTGCTTCATCAGGCGATGCATCTGATAGCATCGGCTCAACGTGTTGCGTCACTTCTTCTTCAGCAGTGCTTAGGACCCCCCCGAGCAACGCAGCGAGACTTAACGCAGTGATCATTGATATAGCAATCGTCAAGCTCCACTTGCTCATAGATTAAGACCCTTTAGTCGACGAATATGTTGGCGGTATAGTGTAAGCGGATCCGTCTCGAACAAATGGTGGATGCCAATAGTCTGATTGACTTGGTCAAGGTGATTCATTTTAAAATTGGTCCCTATGACCTGACCTAAGTGGCTCGAACAAGCGGATACAAGTCCATCATTTGGCTCTGTAAATACTTGAGAAAATAATGCCAATGCGTTATCAGCTGGATCAAACACATTCGTCCAGGCTTTTGAGCCACTCCAAGAAAAGTAATAAACACCATTGTCTGCTAAGGCTGCAGAGTGCCCACAATATGTGCTTGGTATTCCTTCAGGAAAGCTTTGATTAAACGCCACTGAACCTTCCGTAGTTAGTGCTGATAGTGCTTCTAAAGCATCTTTGGGCGCACTCGGTTTACCCGATAACAAATCTATCAGTCCAGCCAAGCCATTTGCCAAAGACGCTAAAAACTGTTCTGAAAATGACCCGGTATCAACACTCCCTCTGACAACATCTGCAAAACGACTTCCCCAGTTAACACCTCCTATACTCGTCACTGACGCGACCCATTGAGGCTTAACTGATGCCACATAACGGATCGTTTGCGCGCCTTGGCTATGTCCAATAAGATTAACCTTAGCCTTCCCTGTTATTGCACGCACAAGTGCGACTTGTTCGAGTAATTGCTCACCTCGTAGTTCTGAGTTATGCGCTGAAGATACTTCAGCTACGTACACATCACCGCCCTCTTGCTGAATAACAGAAGGGACACGATAGAAATAGTCGACTCCTAGTAAATTATCAAAACCAAATAAGCCGTGAACTAACACCACCGGATACTTAAGCTCTTCACTGCTTTGGGCGGCGGTGCAACACAAAGAGGAAATACCAATAATGAGTGAAAATATGTAACGTTTCATAGATTAATACCTTTACAATGTTAACTTTTGGTAAATATTAACGTTAGAACACTATTGATATAGTTCAAGAGTTTAGTCAGAAAAATATCGTACTCAATTTAATCATTTTACTAATGGTATAAAATTGCGAGTGCGTACATGTGTGTGAATGCATACGTTTAAGTTAATAAAATTAAAGAAATATATAGATTAGGCTGTGTAGAGAGGTTTCATCTTAAGCACTTATAAACTAGTGACTTCAACAAAAATCAAGAGCACCTGTAAATTTACTCAGGTTGCTAAATAAATTCGTAATACTTTTCCTCCATACTTTAAAACAAATGATTCATTCTTGAATTTTTGTTTCTAAAAAGAAGCAAAAAATAATAAAAAACACAAAAACACCATTTCATTTACATCCATTTACATGGAGTTTGTAAACTAATCAATACAACCAAATCATTGATTTTGTGTGATATTTATTCAAAAGCCCCCTCCCTCAAACTGGTCATACCTCGAACAGAGTTTAAACTAGCTATTGATCCAAATCATATCTCAGATTATTCCTAGATTACTCATTCGCGAGTAACAACAAGGATACAACATGTACAAGAACAAAATGACAACTATCACATTAGCAGTATTAAGCACATTAGCTTCTCCTCTTTTAATGGCACAACCTGCAACCCAACCTGATGTCGACATAAACATTGTTGGTGGCGTAGTAACCGACGAATATTCAAGACCATATCAAGTTGCATTACTAATGAACGGACAACAAGGGTGTGGTGGTACTCTGATCAGCCAAGATTGGGTGCTCACTGCAGCTCACTGTGTTGATAATGCCTCTACGAGCAGTTTAACCGTGCGTGTCGGCGCACATTCAATTAGCCGCAATGATGGTCAAACACTACGTGTATCTCAGATTATCAATCATGAGCAATGGCGTGGCGCGCAAAGTATCCGTTCAGGTTACGATATTGCGGTGTTACGCTTAGCCTCTCCAGCTAGCAGCCAGTATACCCCTGCGAAACTCCCAACAGCAGCAATAGAACAACAATACGCAAGCGTTGGTGATTATGTAACAGTTTCAGGATGGGGTCGTACATCAAATGGCGGTCGCGGGAGTGATGTACTTCGAGAAGTAGACCTTCCTGTAATCAGTAACTCAAGCTGTAGCAGTCAGCTAAACTACAACATCCCAAGCTCTGTGATCTGCGGTGGCGGTCAAGGCGGTCGTTCTGCATGTAATGGTGACAGTGGCGGCCCTTATGCTGTACGTGTAGGTAATGAATTTTATAGTATCGGTACGGTAAGCTGGGGTATAGGTTGTCGAGGAGCATCAGCTTTTACTAGAACAACGAGCTACTTAGATTGGATCAAAGCAAAAACAGGCATTGGCAATACAGTTCCTGATGATAGTGCGCCAGTTGCTGACTTTGACGTGACAGTTAATCAACTATCCGTCACATTTACCGATCGTTCACGCGATGACAAGGGCGTAGTAAGCCACAGCTGGAACTTTGGTGACCGCCAAGGCGGCACTTCATCACAAGCTAGCCCAACATACCAGTTTAGTGAAGCAGGTACTTACAACGTTCAGCTTACTGTAACAGATACTAAAGGCCAAACAGGTACAACATCAAAGCAAGTAAAAGTATCAACTGGCGATGATAACGGTAGTTGCTCAGGTGTAGAAAGCTGGAGCGCTAGTAAGTCTTACGCACTGAACGACAAAGTAAGCTTTAACGGGTATGAATATACTGCGATTTGGTGGTCACAAGGCGCACAACCAGACCTTTACCCTAGTGTATGGCAAAAAGGCAATAAATGTGGTGATACAACTGTACCGGTTGCCGACTTTAGCGCAACAGCTAACGGCTTAAGCGTAAGCTTTGATAACAGTAGTGCAGGTAACATCAGCTCAGTACTTTGGAACTTCGGTGATGGCAACCGCAGCAACGCGTTTTCGCCAAACCACACTTATGCCCAAGCAGGTAGCTACCAAGTCACTCTGTCTATCACAGACAACAATAACCAAACAGCAACGGTAACTAAATCAGTTACAGTGTCAGGTGGTGATACTGGTAACTGTAATGGTGTAGATGGTTGGTCAGCATCGAAAGTCTACCAACAAGGTGAACTTGCACACGTAGAAGGCATTGTTTATCGCGCTAACTGGTGGGTGCAGGGTGAAAACCCTCAAAGCTCAGGTCCATGGGGCCCTTGGACGCGAGTAGGTACTTGCCAATAAACCTAGGTTTTTATTTCTCAACCGGACTTTAAAAACCACTAAGTCCCATGTAATCTAACTCTAGAAAAAAATAAGGGCTTGATATCATGGGACTTAATCAGCAATCCGCCAGTGAACTAACTAGACTAGGCGAACGCCTCAAAAAAAACCTTAATGCAATTTTTGCTGAACTTCCAGTAACAGCTAGTACTATCAATGGGTTAACTAACTATTTAGATTATCACCGCTCAAACAGCCAACGCATTTTTAATGCTAAGAAAGCCGCAACAGGCGAGCAAGTATTATTACAATTACCCGGTATAAAAGCGCTTGAAGAGTTTATTTGTAAGTTGCAGCCTCATATTAGCGAGTCGAACCACCAGCAACTTAGTCAAGCCTGCCATTTATTTGGTGAAAGTATCAAAACTTATGCTAGCAGCCATGCAGATCTAAAACGGCAATTAAAACAGATCCATGAACCAAATACAGATGAGCTGCCACATCAGCAAGATAAACGAGCGCAATTGTTTTACGCAGCAAAGTCATTACTTGGGTTTAGTATTGAACATATTTTTAGTACTTACGTACTGACCTTACAAAGCCAAGACTCTGATTTTTTACAAGAAATAGCAATGATCAGTAAAAAGGGTATAAAAAGACAACGAGGTGCCCCACCCTTTGTGCAATTTTACACGCACCCCCATCCTAGTGACTTTAAAAAGCCAAAACTGCTATCAAGCTCAAGTAAGATAAATGCTGATGAATTCACCATTGGCATTGCTGGCGAATTTTCAACCGATGGACTTGAGCGAGCCTATAGCAGTTATTCTCCTAGTAACTCTGGAATTGTATTTGATGATTTAGCTAATACACCGACATTTGATGCAACTTTCATTTTTAACAACCCTGATGAGCTAGTGAACCCACTTACACATCAAAATCAATGTAGCTCAACAAGTATTTCTATCAAAAACCCAGCTAAGCGACTTACCTTGTTAGTGTTAGTTGATAAGGCGATAGATAGAAGTAGTAATGTCAACGTAGGATGCTACCACGGTAATCAAAAGGTAGAAGAAGGCAAACTCAATGTCAGTGATATGTGGACAGAACGCTTACCTGACTTTCCCGAGCTAAGTATTATTAGCTTGCAAAATCCGCACAATTTGCTGAATAAAGACCAGCAAATGCAAGCAAAACTCAAATACCTACTCAACTATGCAAACTTAGATGAAGAGCGCTTTGTATGCTATTTGATGGATGTTGAGTACCCTATTTGGTCAGCCACATACCGTATATACTTTGAGCACAGATAACTATTTTTAGCATTATAAGCTTGATATCAAAGCTTATTTTAGAAAAATTTTACATTTTTCAGCTTGTGTTAAGTAAGCTACTTGTATAACTTATCGGTGCAAGCGAGGCATCAAACACGCCTCGTTTTTTCTAACGCCAATAAACAAAGGAATATTATGCGTTATTTATTACCGATTATGACACTCGTGCTGCCTTTAAGTGCATTTGCCAATACCACCACTGAGAAGCAATGGTTTAACAGTGCTCAGTATGCAAACGAACAACGAGATAATGCTCTCTCAGGATATAAAAGCTTCAACCAAATGAACTTTGCAAGTACCTATTACTTTGCACCACAACAAAGCACTGGGGTCTGGGATGATTATGGTTACCTAGATACGGACTCCAAAGTATCTGTAAACTATACAGATTCAGATAGAGATAACTTCTTCGGCGTTTCTGGTGAAGCATTTTTTAATAACTGGTTTGTAAATGCTGAAGTAAACGACTTAAGTGACGAAGACAGCCATAGTATTGGCTTTGGTTATCTGTACAACGACAACCTGAAAGTATCTGTCAAAAATGTGCGTAACGAAGGTCGCTCTGATGACGTTTGGGTCGAAGCGGCTTACAACCACCAAATCAATGAATCGGACTACCTCGGATTTACCGCTAGAGTTCAGGATAGCCCAGATGATTGGTCAATTTCAGGGCGCTATTTTAAAAAGTTAGACGCTGGCCAATATTTCACCATTGATGCAAGCCATGATGACTATGCACATAGCCGTGGCTCTGTTACTCGTATAATGGCTAATTACTATATGACTGAGAACTGGGCATTTGGCATCGGCGCAAATGACTCAAATTTAGAGTTAGGAGCAACGTTCTTCTTATCAGATACTTACTATTACAAAGCCAGTTTCATCAATGCAGACAACGGAGATGTCGCCTCTATCTCATTTCATGCAAACCTATAATTTAAATATAATAAGCGGTGTATGTATTACCATGATAACCGCTTAAGCGTTGAGTTAGTTCACAGTGACGGAGTATAGACAAAAGTGCTCCGTCGTTCTCGCAAAAACTACAGCCGGCTTAATAACAGCTTATCGATGCTCTATTCAAAACCCAAACATGGTTAAAATGTTAATTTAATTATTCTTTTAGTTGCCAAATCATCATTAAACGACTGCCCGCCCCAAGTTAAAACCTCTTTTATTTACAGCTTTGTTTACATTCATTCATCATAAGTCGCTCATAAACAAAATTTTTTAAACACAAATGCAATAATTTTAGAGTAGAATATCCAATTCTAGCCAAAGAGCTAGATTAGTGCTAAACACGGGAACTATAATAAAATGTTAAAAAAAACAATTCTTGCAACGCTGATCTCAGCGGCTTGCATACCCGCTCATGCTGAGCTCATTATTTCTGAATATGTAGAGGGCAGCAGTTACAACAAAGCTGTAGAGCTTTACAATACCTCCGGCCAGACGTTGAATTTGGCCGATTATGCGGTTAATTTCTACTTCAATGGCAATACTGATGCTGGTCGTACTTTTACACTTGAAGGCAACCTTGAGCCCAAAGCTACATTCGTTATTGCGCATTCAAGCGCAAATGAAACTTTGACGGCAAAAGCCCAGCTTTTATCCGGTGGTAGCTGGTTCAATGGTGACGATGCAGTCGCATTACTTAAAACAGGCACTATCATTGACAGCCTGGGCCAAATTGGTGTTGATCCCGGCTACAGCTGGGCCGATGACGAAGCCAATACCAAAGACAAAAGCTTAGTGCGAAAAGGGCAATTTGTGGTCGGTGATACTAATGCTAGTGATGAATTTTTGCCATCAGCTCAGTGGATAGCAAACGCTAAAGACGACTTTTCTAACATCGGCAAGCACTCTGACGAACTACCACCAGAGCCAGCAGAGCTAGTGTGTGACACTAACAACGTCTTGATCAGCGAAGTACAAGGGTCAGGTAGTGCTAGCCCACTTGCAGGTCAAACGGTCGAAATACAAGGTGTGGTTACTTCAGCTCTCCAAGGTGATGAGCAACTTAAAGGCTTTTTCTTACAAGAAGAACTGGCTGATCAAGATAGCGACCCCAATACGTCTGAAGGTATTTTTGTATATTTCAAAAACACCCAAGTGAGCAACGGTGATCGTGTTAAAGTCGCGGGCAAAGTTGAAGAAAAGTACGGCCAAACTCAGATTAGCGCAGTCAGTGCGGTTAAAGTATGCGGCACTTCTGCCTCTGTTTCTGCTACGACCATTTCATTGCCACTTGAAGCGGGTCTTGAGTCTGTTGAAGGTATGTTGGTTGAAATAAGCAACGACCTAGTTGTAAACGACACCTATGGCTTAAAACGCTACGGTGAAGTGCGCTTAGCTACTGAACGCCTCTATCAGTCGACACAAATTGCCCTGCCAGGTGATGCAGCAAACGCTGTAGAGGCGCAAAATAAGCAAAAAGAAATATTGTTAGATGATGGCTCTTCAGCGCAAAACCCTGATGTGATCCCATACCCAAGTCCAGAACTTGATGCATACAATACGTTGCGTTTAGGTGACACAGTCACAGGTGTAAAAGGTGTATTAGGTTACGGTTATGGCCAATATCGAGTTCACCCAACAGCACAACCTAACTTTATTGCAACTAACCCTCGCACAGAAGCGCCTGAAGTGACCGAGCGCGGCGACCTGCGCATCGTGAGTTTCAATGTATTGAACTATTTCAATGGTGACGGTCAAGGTGGCGGCTATCCGACCCCGCGTGGCGCAGATAAGAGCGAAGAGTTCGAACGTCAAAAAGCAAAAACAGTTGCGGCTATGCTTAAGCTAGATGCTGACTTATTCGGTATTTTAGAGATGGAAAACGATGGCTTTGACGAGTTAAGTGCATTGGCCGATCTAACTGCGGCTCTAAATGCACAAGACGCGCAAAACACTTATGCCTTTGTAAACTTAGGAACTGAAAAGGTCGGTGGTGATGCTATCATGTCTGCGATTATTTATCGCAGCAACAAGGTTAAAGAAGTGGGCACAGCCGCGTTCACTGAAACCGTACCATTTGACTACGGTAACCGCCCACCAGTGATGCAAGCTTTTACAGATCTACAAAGCGATGAAACTTTTAACTTAGTGGTAGCGCACCTGCGCTCTAAAGGAAGCTGTTCAAAAGCAGAAGGCCTAGATCAAGATCAAAACGACGGACAAGGGTGTTGGAACCAAACTCGTGTTAATGCCGTTAAAGCATTAACGAACTGGCTAGCAACCTCTCCTACAGGTCAAGATGATCCTGATACTATTATCCTAGGTGATATGAATGCCTACTCTCAAGAAGACCCGATTCGAACGTACGTAGAAGAAGGGTATCAAGATATCAAGAAGCAACTTCACCAAACTACCACTGATTATTCGTATGTCTATCAAGGACGTATTGGTAGCCTCGATCATGCATTCGCAAGTTCATCTATGATGGAAAAAGTAGTTGATATCACTGATTGGCATATCAATGCTGACGAGCCTGTTGCTCTTGATTACAACATGGAATACAAATCTGACAAGCACCTCACAAGCCTTTATGCAGACAATGCCTACCGCGCTTCAGATCATGACCCTATTGTTATAGAGCTCAAGACAAAAGCTAAGCAAGAGGTCATTGAAGGTGAATTTACTAATCTAGCGGGTTGGTTTTGGTGGCAGCGCTTTTCAATTGAGTTACCAGCGGGGTATAAAAACCTTGAGGTAAGCATTAGTGGCGAAGGCGAAGCTGACTTATACGTTCGTCATAACAAGAAAACACATTTCTTCAAGTACGACTGTCGTCCATACCTATGGGGCAGTGAAGAAAGCTGCTCTATTGAAGACCCGCAAGCGGGGACTTGGCACTTTGGAGTAAGAGGCATGTTCCCTTACGCTAACGTAACCCTAAAATACAAAGCAACTAAGTAATCTTTACTTAGCCCTTTTAACCACCCTTAGCATTGGGTAATGCTAAGGGTGGTTGTGTTATTCGCTATTATTGTTAAACACTTTTAGGCATGTTTAACGCCTTTATTAATAGGCTTATACAACGAGCTCGGGGCAATAACTGAGATAAATTTTGAGCTTACTCTACTAGATGAACACATCAACAGGTCAAGCGCCTCTTACGAATCAATTTTATAACTGATCTCCCCTTGCATGTAATCCACCGCCGAACCAATTAATATAACGCGTTCATTTTTTACTTCACATAATAACGTGCCGCTTCGCTGTGATATTTGCGTGGCGCAAAGTTGCGTTTTACCCAGTTTCTTAGCCCAGTATGGTGCAAGTTCACAGTGTGCAGAACCTGTTACTGGGTCTTCATCAACATTGAGCTTTGGAAAAAAACAGCGACTTACAAAATCAACATTGTCACCTTGAGCTGTTACAACCACGCCCCTTCTATCTAGCTTGCGCCACGTATCTAAGTCGGGTTTGAGCGCTCGCACTTGCTGTTCGTTTTGCAATACGATTACATAATCAAATGCGGCCAGTACTTGCACAGGCTCTAATTGTTTTAACCCGCCAAGCAAAGCGAGAGAAGCCGGGATCTCCTCCAATATCGATGCAGGAAAGTCCATGCTATATCCTTGCGCAGTTTTAGTTACCTCCAAGGTGCCGCTGCGGGTTTGAAAAGAGATACTTTCATCCTCATAGCCAAGGTGCTCGTAGAGCACGTGCGCTGTTGCAAGGGTTGCATGGCCACATAAATCCACTTCATCTTTGGGGGTAAACCAACGCAGCTCAAACCCAATCTCAGCTTTGACAAAAAATGCAGTCTCAGACAAATTATTCTCTTGGGCGATGTTTTGCAGCAATGCATCATCTAACCATGCATCAAGGGGAACCACGGCCGCGGGATTGCCAGTAAAAAGGTCATTGGCGAAAGCATCAACTTGATAAATACGTAATTTCATAGCACGTCCTGAGCTGTAGTTTTAGTGGGTATATGAGTGATATTTAGCACGACTGATTGTATTTTAATTTACAACCTAGATTAACTATAAATCAATCAATTATTTATTGTTTGCTAAACCCATAATAAACTAGCTTTAAATTCAAACCAATGGAGAAATGCTACTTCCACCCAGCAGATAGCATACCACCAAAATATATTCGAATAATGCTCAGGGAGCTTACTAATTTACTATTACTTTTTTAACTCAAGATTGCAGTAAACATGATGTCATCGTATGCCTGATAACAGCACTTTAAAATGCTCAATACTACAATATGCAACCGCAAGCTTTTCCATCAAGGCTATATTTGGATTGCTATTTTTGGGAAACACCATGGCAATGAAGGGAGACAGGCTAACTATCGCGTTCGTGCTGGCGCAAATAAATGAATAAGCATTGGGTTTGCAACAAACTTATATGCAAACCCCCAATGTTTTTTCGATAAAATTATTTATCCAAGCCTAACTTTTTACCCTTGGTCTGCTTGCGTACATTTGCAATACGCGCACGGTTTTTAGCTCTTGCCTCACCGCTTGCTTGATTACTTGGGCGATTGCTTCTAGGCTGGCGACGTTGATGTGCTGGCTTTTTAGTCAGCTTTTTAATCAACGACTCTCGGTTGCTTACTTCGTAGCCTGGCAGATAGTAGCGTTTAATTTGCTGCTCAATAAGCTGTTCGATATGTACTAAGACTTGCTCTTCTTCTCGCGATACAAATGATATAGCCTGGCCTTGATTTCCTGCACGGCCAGTGCGGCCAATACGATGCACATAATCTTCAGCTAGATATGGCAAATCAAAGTTCACTACGCGTGGTAAGCCTTCAATATCAATACCTCGCGCAGCTACTTCTGTAGCTACCAAAACACGATATTTGCCTTCTTTAAATTCTCTTAATGCTCTGCGACGGGCGCCTTGTTTTTTGTCACCATGGCAAACGATAGCTGCAATACCATCAAGGTTTAGCTCTTCCACCAGCTCATCCGCTACATCTTTCATGTTGACGAAAACCAGCACTTGCTGCCAGTTTTTCTTACCTATTAACTCTGATAGTAACTCTGTTTTTCGGCTTTGCTCTACTGGATAAACTACGTGGCGTACTGTTTCTGCGGTGGTGTTCTCTGGCGTAACTTGTACATATTTAGGGTGACGCAACACCTGCGATGCGAACTGCTTCATTGCACTTGGGAAAGTCGCAGAGAATAAGAGTAACTGCCTATTTTCATCAACTAGACTTATTACTTGCTGCATATCTGTGATAAAGCCCATATCTAACATTCGGTCAGCTTCATCTAAAACCAGATGCGTTACTTTAGCTAAACTCAAATTACCTAAACGGATCTGATCTAGTAAACGTCCAGGTGTGGCAACAACAATATCAGCCCCTTTTGCCAAAAGTTGTGCTTGTCCTTCTGGACTAACGCCACCAAATAACGCAACAGTTTTAAGATCAGTATATTTACAAAATGATGCGCAGTTTGACGCTATTTGCTCTGCCAGCTCCCTTGTTGGCGCAACAATAAGTGCGCGGGGTTGTTCACATGCATTATCATCCAATAACTTTTGAATAATAGGTAATGCAAATGCACCTGTTTTACCAGTACCAGTTTGAGCTGTAGCCAGCACATCATGACCTTTGCGTACAACAGGGATAGCAGCTTGTTGTATTGGAGTTAGGGTGTGGAAATTTAGTTCGTCTAATGCTTGTAACAGCAAAGGTGAAAAGCTAAAAGATTTAAAATTCATGGTAAAAACCTGCGGCCAATACTTTAAGGGCCGCAGATTATACGTTATTTGTGCAAACCTAACAAAGCTTTAATAATGTTTCATCGATTGGTTTTGCTTTTCCACCCACGACATCAACTTCGTTAAGTTGGTTGATAAGCGCTATTCCTTGCTGTTGCTGAGTTTTATCAAGCGGAACATATGGTAAGCGAAATACAGGTTTAACGGCACCCGTCATGATCAATGCCGTATTGATCGCGATTGGATTAGGTTCACAAAACAGCCATTGCATAAGCGGTGTTAGCTTTTGATTCAACTCTACATTTTCTTTATCCATCAACTGTCTAAATAAACCTGGGATTAAATTAGACGCCACAGATATAACACCATGCGATTGAAAGCGGTGACGACTGTCATGAGCTTCGTCATCGTTACCAGACCAACAAGCGATGCCTTGTGACTCGTAATGTGCAATGCGCTCGTTACCACCACATTCTTTTACACCAATAAAGTTTGCATGCTTTGCTAGCGGCTCGATGATATCTGGAGTTAAATCTTGGCCAGTGCGCCCAGGTACATTGTATATAAACGCGGGGCCGATATCTAAGACTCTCTCAAAGTGGGTCTTAACACCTTCGATAGAGGTTCGGCCATAATACGGGTTGATCTGCAATGCCGCATCCATACCTGACGCAAACCCATACTCAGTTGCCTTAATCGCTTCGCGCGTATTGTTACTGCCCGTATTACCGACAATTATGAGTCTGTCTGAGAATTTATTAACACTGTGTGCAATCAGCATCAAATGTTCTTCCCAGTTCATTAGTTGGCCTTCACCTGTGGTGCCGCCAACAATAATACCGTCAACTCCCCCTGCTATCTGTGCATCGACTAACTTGTCATACATACTCAGATCAATTTCACCATTCATGGTGTAGGGTGTTTTTATCGCCGTAATTAGGCTCGCTTGTTTTATCGTTTGAATCGTTCGCATAATGCTCTAATTTTGCAGTTGTCGAATTTGCGCACTGTTTTACCATAAATAGCGTTATTATCCGAGGGTCAAAGCGTTAAATATTTGCAATATATACGTGAGTTGTTTAATCACACATCAATTACGCAGCCTAAGCACAGCAATCAGCTACTTAAAAGCTTTTTTAACTTGAAAATGTCTCAAACATCAGTGAGAATGAAAACACTGTATATTTATCCAGTTTCACTTTATGAGCTTATTAAACCACTTAAACACCCATTTTTATCACACAGAAGAACTGTGCCAAGCGTTAAAGATTGATACGGAACAGCTATTCGAGTGGCAGCAGCAAGGGTTATTTCCAAAGCCAAGCTATAGTATTCAAAACCAAATAAAGTGCAGCTCGTTTTTAGGCCTGTATGAATGTGAAGAGTTTACTGACTATTACCCAAGGGGCTGCGCTCAGTGGGGTTTAGATTTAATAAAACACAAAGCGTCAAGCTCTTCACATGCTTATGAGCTTTTTTATCAGCAATATATATACAGCTTGAGTAAATGTCAGCAACAAGGATTTATATGCCAAAGTGAACGCTTTAGTGATGATTTGAGCGAGCAGATCCAAAATGCTTGGCAGCAATTTTTGTGTAGTAAATATGGTGCTATTAGCCAAAATGGTTTGATTGAAGAACTGGTGCAAATAGAGTTAGGGCGCGCCATTGTTGATGAAATAACGGAAGAACGAACAGCATCTAGTATCAGCCCAGCACTGCGCCCACAGTTACTTCAAGCTATAAAGTTACTCAATCGCGCTTTTAGTCACCCAGCAAAGCATGAACGTAACCTGTCATTGAGAGAGCGCTACATCGATGAGTTGATCTTAAAATATGATTTATCTATCAAGTGACATTAGGGTATATCGCAAAGTATCTTTTGATAAGTGCGTGTTTAAGTACCCTGCTAATGCTTTTTATCGTTTTTTATGACCGATATGGTTCGCTTAATAAAGCGCCTTAGTGCTTTTTCTGTTAAAAATGGATCTTGTTTATCGTGATTGAATTTATCAATAAGCATTACTATTTGTGGGTCTTGCGAAATACTCGCAACGCTTGTACCTGCATCATAGAGTGTGTTTACCCTACTTATCCAGTCTAGCGTGTGTTGGCGAAACGCTTTTACTTGTTGCTTGCTCGCTACTTTTCCATGCCCTGGGACGATAACTGTTTGCTCATTGCCAATATTCAAGATTGTCTCGATTGCGGCATTAAAGCCCTTAACACCTCCTACATAAAATGTAGGGTGCCAACTCATATCAAGTACATCACCAACAAAAACAACATTGCTTTGAGGAATAAAGTACACAAAGTCATCCGAACTATGTGAGTGCACTCTGTATACTCTGATGTCAGCAACTTCCTTATTTAGCTCAGCCCCATAGCCTGCGAAAAAGCGATTGCCGCCAGTATGATCCAAGTGCATGTGAGTATTAAAGACATGACGCACTGATCCCGAATCGTCATTTAAAGACTCAATAGTATTAAGCAAGCCATGGAGTTGTTTATGGCCAGGCATAGGGTCTATCAATACTAACCCTTGAGAGGTGGATATCATGCCAATGTTGGTTGAATTATCGCTACTTTTTAGCAAAGTGACATGTTGTGTGAGATGCTGCGTTTTAATTGATTGTGTTGCATAAACCGTGTGAACGTTAGCTAGCACAACCAACAGTATTGAATAGCAGAGCTTCATAACACTTCCTTTTTCAATTGCTCAATGGCTTTAACCTTAGACAAAGGAAGTTGTTATTGCAAAACGGCAATTTTACTATATGTAAAACTGCCGTTTTGCGTTGTTTCAACCAATCATTGTATTACTGACATTCTTGCTCAAAATGTGCGCGCATCACTTCAAACGCTTTTAACACATCTAATTGAGACTGGCATAATTCATCATACCAGTTATCAAACTTTTCATCGTCGTCTTGTTCACTGAGCGCTTGGTATTGCGCTAAGAGCTCTATAATATCGCTATGTGTACAAGCCAAACCATCAAGCTTTTCGTTTAATGATGAGTGATCTTTATTTTTCAATGTCGCAATGACGCTATTGTCTAGTTGTTGGTTTTGTTCCGTCATAGCGGCTCCCTTTTAAACATTACGCTTTATTATTTATATCAGGCTCGCAGCGAATAGCTAGCCCCATTCTAAACAGTTGCACAATATTCAAACGGATCTGCGCAAAAATTAATATGAGTGACTTTTATGCACATAAATAAAGGTCATAATGGGTACTTCACTGAGCTTAGTTACCAAATAAGAGATCCCAAATACTTGGCGGCTCGTGCAACTGATGATAGTGTTTTCTCAGTTCGTCAATTTCTTTTAGTTTAGTTTTTGCTGCAACTAAATGTCCCTGATTAACCAACATGATACTCTCATCTAAAACCGACGAGACTTTACTTAACCCTTTTTGAGACTCATCGTGCAACTCTGGGCTGAACTGATGCTGTTTACTAACATGTAAATGCTCTCTAAAAGAGTCTATCGCGGCTAGTAATTCTTGCTGCGACTCGCTCTGCATCGCTTGTTTATAGGCGTGCCCCATATTCTTCATCGTTACTTCAAGATCACTACTTTGCTTAGAAAAAGCAAACGAACTTAAACATAGTAGTGCTACATATAAATACTGATACATATCCCCTCCAACTATTTGACAGGCATTATAGTGATCTTTTGTACTTGAAAATAGTATTACTAAATTAGCGACTAGAGTTTGCCAGAGTAATTTTAGATTTTTGTGCCATAATAACTACTTAATACGAAAATAGGGGGTCTGCATTGCTACAAAAAATCGTGACATTAATTTGCTTTTTGTTGCTTACTTTGCCTTGCTATGCACAGCAAATAAAAGTGACTTTCGTCAACCCAGGTTTTTCACAAGATAACCCAACTGGCAACTTTTGGCTCAATGTCTCTGAGTTTATGCAAGCCGCCGCTGATGATCTTAATGTCGAGCTGAGTATTCTATATGCAGATCGTAATCACATAGATATGAAGCGCCTGATAAACAAAGCACTCACAAGAAAAGACAACTATATTGTGCTAGTCGACGAGAAATCAGCCGCAACGCAAGCATTGCTAACCTCAACTGAATTACATGACAAGGTTATTTTTTTACTTAACAAGCCCACAAAACAAGAAGTGATGCGTCTGAACGCTCGCGGTTTTGGAATATTAGGCTCAATAATACCCGACAACTATCAAGCGGGTCGCCTTTTGATACAAGAGCTCGAAAAGCACGTAACAAAATCTAAAAAGAACCCAACCATTAATACGCTCGCATTATTAGGAGAATCAGCAACAGACGCTGCCAAACTGCGTGAGCAAGGTTTACTCAGCTACAGCAACCGTTCTTACTATTTAAAGTTACTAGAAAGAGTAAGCGCAAATTGGTCAGAGCAAGAGGCGTATACGGTGGCTAAAGGTTTGTTAAGACGCTTTGATGACACCAAGGTTATTTGGGCAGCAAACGACGCGATGGCGACCGGTGCAGCAAGAGCAGCACAAGAGTTGAACATGCGCCAGCACGTTATAATAGGCGGTATAAACTGGGACAAAGACCAACATAAAAAGTTAAATGTTTCAGTCGGGGGGCATGTTTCCTTAGGGGCTTTAGCGATTATAAAAATTGCTGACTTTGACGCCGATAATAAAAATTATATCGGAGATTTGAAGTTGCCAATTTTCAAATCCTACGCACCAAAGTACGAGAGTTTATATCAGGCTATACATAATAAAGAACTAGATAAAATAGACTTTAGATACTTTTCTTATTCACATACTACACCCGCACCAAAACCATATACCCTCGATAATATGACAGCGCTAGTAAAATAAATTTCTATCTAATTAAGCAGAGAATGAAGCATATTTCACCCAAAATAGAACAAA
Source organism: Pseudoalteromonas sp. A25 (assembly GCF_009176705.1). Lineage (NCBI taxonomy): Bacteria > Pseudomonadati > Pseudomonadota > Gammaproteobacteria > Alteromonadales > Pseudoalteromonadaceae > Pseudoalteromonas > Pseudoalteromonas sp. A25. Next base: position 150,917 of record NZ_AP021847.1, read on the forward strand.
AAGCCATCTAAACCAATCAATATGAATATATTTATAAATTAAATAACCACCTCTAAAAAGTCGTTCAAAAAACACACTGTTGACACATACATATTTACCTGTTTTATTTACAGCGGTTAACAACATGTAAAAAAGGTAACTTAAAATGAAAAAATCAGTTTCTAACAGCGTAAAACTTTCCATCTTATCAGCTTGTGTTGGTGCAGCCCTCAGCGCAGGTACAGCCTATGCAGATGAAGGCCAACGCGTAATTGTAACGCTTAAAGATAGCGCTATTAACACTTTGCCGCTATCAGTGTCTAAGTCTGATGCTGCAAATTATAAGCAACAAGCGCTTGCTTCGTTTGCTCATCAACTTAATTTGCAACCAATGACAGCGCTGCCAAGCGTGAATGCAGTAGTGATGGAAGTAACACCTGAAAAGCTTGAAGAGCTAAAAGCTAACCCACAGGTAGCAAACGTTGAAGCAGACCCTAAACGTTTCTTAATGGCTGAGTCTACACCGTATGGGATCAATATGGTTCAAGCTAATCAATTAGCAGATACTATGAGTGGCAACCGTAAAGTTTGTATCATGGATACAGGTTACACGTTAAACCACCCTGATCTGCCTAGCACGGGTATTACCGGTGATGATGGCTACGGCTCAAACGATACGGGTAACTGGTATAACGACGGTAATGGTCACGGTACTCACGTAGCAGGCACAATTGCCGCAATTGGTGGTAACGGTCAAGGCGTTGTAGGCGTAAATCCATCAGGCCAATTAGGCCTACATATCGTTAAAGTATTTAATGACCAAGGTCGATGGGCATACGGTTCTGATCTAATTAAAGCAATTGAGCAGTGTGAATCTGCTGGCGCCAATGTAACCAGCATGAGCTTAGGTGGCAGCGGTAGTTCAACTGCGGAACGTAGCGCATTTCAAAATAGTTACAACCGTGGCGTATTACACATTGCGGCCGCAGGTAACAGTGGAAATAGCAGCCTAAGCTATCCAGCGTCTTATGATGCGGTAGTGTCAGTGGCTGCGGTTGATAGCTCTGAAAACAAAGCGTCATTTTCACAATACAATAGTCAGGTAGAAATTGCGGCGCCAGGCGTGGGTGTTAACTCAACTTGGAACGACAATGGCTACAAGTCTATTAGCGGTACATCTATGGCAACACCACACGTATCTGGTGTTGCAGCTTTAGTATGGAGTCACTTCCCTAACTGTACTAATGATGAAATTCGTAAAGTATTAAACAACACAGCCAAAGATAAAGGCACGGCTGGCCGTGATACGTCTTATGGTTACGGTATTGTACAAGCAAAAGCAGCATATGATTACATCGCACAAAATGGCTGTGGTGACCCAGTTGGCGGCCCAGTTGCAAGCTTTAGCTTCAGCGTAAATGGTACGACCGTTAAGTTCACAAACTCATCAACTGACGCTCGTAGCTATTCTTGGCAGTTCGGCGACGGTGCAAGCAGTGCTGAGGTGTCTCCTAGCCACACTTACGCAGCAGCAGGTACTTATCAAGTAACATTAACGGCAACTGATGGTGCAAAAACAAACTCGGTGACAAAATCTGTACAAATTGGTGACGTAACACCTCCGGGTTGTGACGGCCTCGCAGCTTGGTCAGCGTCAAAAATGTATAAAATTGGCAATGAAGTATCGTACAAAAACTACAAGTACGAAGCTATTTGGTGGTCTCGCGCTGCACAACCAGACGTTTTCAGCAATGTTTGGAAGCGTGTAGGATCGTGTAACTAAAAATTATTCAGCGCCCACACCAACGTGGGCGCTACTTAATACACAAGCACCAATGTACTCACAATAATCAACCCAATTGCCATTAATTGTTTAGCGCTCAATGTCTCTTTGTAAAGCAAAAAGCCAATAAACAGAGCACTTAGTATACCTACTCCGCGCTTTAACCCTTCAACCAAGCCTGGTTGCAACTGCTCAATAGCTATAAATTGAAAAATAACCGCTCCAGAAAAACACACCGTAGCAAAAAGCCACCATTTAACGCGCATTTTCACTACTTGTGGCTTTACTATGATCTTAAGTAGTAGGCTGGTTGCAAAGAATACAATTAAAGTGATATAGGTTGCATGAAACTCTTTTGTTGCGTATTGCAGCGCATACTTATCAAGCACAATGCAACTTCCCCAACAAAGGGCAGCCAATAGCGCATGGCCCACCCCTTTTTCAGTTGCCTTTAGTTTCCCACCGAGTACCCAAAACGAACCTAACGTTATCGTCAATATTGCAAGCGCCTGTGATGTACTCAGTGGTTCGTTCAGCCACAGCCAAGCAAGCATTGCCGACCATACCGGGGTAAACGAAAGCATGGGCAATATAATTGCCATTTTACCAATGGCAAGTGCTCGAATAAACGACACACTACCTAAAGCGGCGATAAGGCCACTAATGGTTGCGCTCGTATAATAGTTTTCTGTGGGTAATTGGGCACCGCTAAAAAGCCAGAATGTAACAAATATGGGTAATACCAAAAAGCTAAACATAATTGACATGAACGGCGCACTATACCAATGTGCCAATTGCTTTCTGCACCAATCAAACCCAGCCCAGCAAAGAGCGCTAAGTAAAGCGTAAATCATCGTTATTGACGAACCTGAGACAAAGTAAGTGAAGTTTGAGCCAGCATATATTGATTTATCTTAAAATGATCAGGCTTCCAACCCGTTAAAAAGCGGTGAAAGTCAGCCCAAACGACAGGCCACAAAGCTTGCCAATAATTGACCACATCGAGCGTTTGCTCTTCACTCAAGGTTTTTCTTAACTCTTGGGATAACTGCAAAAAGTAATACGCCAATAAGTGTTCGCCGCTTTCATGTAAGCTCGATGAGTCGCACACACTAGTTAGATAGAGCATAACATCTTGCACCCCAACCCCAGCTCCAACATACTGAAAGTCATAACCAATCACGTCAAATTCACTATTCAATGCGAAATTTGCAAGCTTTGCATCTCCGTGTATCACGCACCGATAAGGGCATTGCTCTATGAGATCATTGATATCTTGAGCATGCGTTTTTAAAGCGTGGTGCTGCATTCTTTGCCATTCATCTGGACGAGTCGCCAAGTGCCAATACCCTCCTTGATGCCAACCAATACCACTATTATTGAGCGTAAAACTATGAAAGCGCGCCAACCAGCCCAATACGGCATAGTGTACCTTTTGAGATACATCAGAAGGTGACGCATATCCATAAGCGGTAAAGTCTTCAAGTACTAAACAAGTTGATTTATTTTGCTCAGTCGCAAACAGTAACTTTGGTACGCGACATCGCTCGATAAAACATTTACTGTGATCTTGATAAAACTTTAATTCAATAGCGTAAGAATTAAGCTTTCTTGATAACGCAAAGTCAGATTGCTCTATATGTCGGTGCGCTAATTGCTTTGGAACTTGTGAATATTTAACGACCGCATGTTGTCCATCTAAACGCATTTTCCTCACTTCACCACAGCCGCTCCAGAGCACCGAATGCTTGTCTTTATCGATTATCTCGCTAAACCTATCACTTAAAAATTGATATAACATAGTGTGTATGTTGCTAGTTTTTTAACAGACCCTAGCACGTTTTTGACATAAAAAAAGCCCCTAACGATGTGAGGGGCTTTTTGTTCATAACTAAGTGCCGTTACCGTTGGCACTTAGGGCATTGTTGACTATTTCTAACTCGCTTGCTTTACCTTTTCGATAGGCTGTGCGTTGTCATCTAGCAAATTCAAATCAAAGTCAAACTCATCAACACGGATCGCCTTTTCGCGTTTCTTGTTGTAATCGATAAGTTGAGCGTATTCTTGCGAACTTATTAAATTCGCAGCTAATGCGTTGTCTAAAGTTTGCGCAAAGCGTACTCCTGCCTTGATCTCTTTTTTACGAAGTGCTTTTTTCACTTTCGCTAGCAAGTCTAAACAAGCCATTTTCGCTTTGTAAGCTTGTTCATTAATATCATGACCATCACCCGCTGTTGGCTTGATAAGGTGCGTAAGCTGTGCTTTAAATGCCGTATCCATCTGCGCCGCTTTAGCAAGCTCACGTACCAGATCATCACCAATCGCAGGCATTCTATAAGTGTAATGCATCGTGATCACACGCATAAACTTGCGAGTGCCTGACGCTGGGAAGTTATCCAAGAACTTATGCAGCGCGTTTTCAGCGTTTTGCAAAGCCCAACGGGTCGCGTAATGGAAATAAGGTGCTGCTGCTTGTCTGTCAGCTACCGCTACTTTTTGCTCGTAATACTTGATAGATGCCATCGCTGCATATAAGTAGCTCATGACATCGCCTAAACGTGCAGAAAGCATCTCTGCTTGTTTTAGTTTTCCACCTAATACAAGTAATGAGAAGTCAGCATACACAGCTAATTTCGCTGATAGCTGATGCGCTGCTTTTTCATAAGCTTGTACTTCAGGTAATGAAGACTTACTACCCGCTGTAAACGGTAACACACCTAAACGAAATGCTCGTAAGCTATTAGCTACGCTGTAACCCACGGTTTTACGTAGAATCTTGTTGAATGTTTTGTCTGCGCCTTTGTCTTCACTGTGGATAGACTCAACCATTGATTGCAAATATGGATGACAACGCATTACACCTTGGCCAAAAATCATCAGGTTACGAGTTAGGATATTTGCACCTTCTACCGTAATCGCAATAGGCTGAGCTACATAGCCACTGGCAAGGGTATTTTGCGGACCATTTTGAATTGCTTTACCCGCTTGAATGTCCATTGCTGAGTCTAGTACATCACGGCCAATTTCAGTCATATGGTACTTAGCAATAGCGGTAACAACTGACGGTTTTAAGCCCATGCCTAACCCTTCTGTTGTCAACACTCGCATCGCTTCTTGTAGGTAAGTTTTACCCGCAATGTCTGCTAGCTTTTCTTGAATACCTTCAAACTGGCCGATAGATAAACCAAACTGTTCACGAACAGCTGCGTACTCTGACGCAGACTTAAGCGCAACCTGTGATGTAGACACGCCTAAAGCTGGCAGTGAAATACCACGACCGGCACCTAAACAGCTTACCAGCATCTGCCAACCACGGCCTATATTCTTTTGCCCACCAATGATAAAGTCCATCGGAATAAACACTTTTTCGCCACGTGTTGTACCGTTATAAAAACGAATGCCCATAGGGTCATGACGATTACCAAGCTCAACACCAGGGTGTGATTTTGGAATAAGTGCACAAGTAATACCAAGATGTTCTTTACCACCTAACAGACCATCTGGATCTTCAACTTTAAAAGCTAAACCAAGTACTGTCGCAATCGGCGCAAGCGTAATATATCGTTTATCCCAAGTGACTTCTAAACCAAGTACTTCTTCACCATTGTATTGGCCTTTTTTGACGATACCGATGTCTGGAATACCACCAGCATCAGAACCCGCTTCTGGGCTAGTTAACGCAAAACATGGAATTTCACGGCCGTTTGCAAGGCGCGGTAGGTAATGTGCTTGTTGCTCTTGTGTACCATAATGTAAAAGTAACTCACCTGGGCCTAACGAGTTAGGGACCATCACCGTTACAGCGACAGCAGACGACTTAGTTGCGATAGTACCCACGATAGTCGAGTTTGCATAAGGGCTGAACTCAAGACCACCAAATGACTTAGGGATAATTAATGAGAAGAATCGTTCTGTTTTCAAGAACTCTAAAATATGATCTGGCAGATGCTTGCTGTTTTGAATCACAGAATCATCAATCATCGCCATTAATTCTTTAACTGGGCCGTCTAAGAATGCTTGTTCTTCAGCGGTTAGTTTTGCTTCAGGCACTGCTCTTAGTGCATCAAAATCAGGCTTACCACGATAGATAGACCCCTCAAGCCATACATCACCTGCATCAAGTGCTTCTTGTTCTGTTACTGAAATGCTAGGTAAAACTTTCTTTAGTTGTGTTCTTAAACTCATATTCAACTCATCCGACCAGATAGATATATCTACATTACGGCACAAAAATGACAATAGATCAATCACTCTAGAAACATTTTTTACGAGTTCTTTACTGCGGTTGCATTTAATTAAGAATATTTGTAAGTAAATTAAAAGCTTACACGTGTACGCTGAAAAGGTGTTTTATACGCGAATAATCCGATACGTAAGACCATTTTTAGCTAAGTGGTGACTATACGATTATTTAACCTGATGAACTCGGGTTATTTACGAATGTCGGCGCGACAAAGATAAGTAGGCAGTGACATGCTAACTAACCTCAGCTGAAAATAAGTGAGAGGTTAACGAAAAATGATATTTCCCTTAGGGTGGGTTAAAAGTGCCATCTAATTATTTACCGAAATAGTCTAGTTAATTTTGGTTTCATCAGATAGCACTCGTTAAAAACAGCTATTCGATTGCTGTTGTTTGATGACTCTAATTAGTGCTTTCTTTATCAGCTGTTTGCTTGATACTTTGCTGTTGCTGCACTATCAATGCCTTCAACTGTTGTATCTCGCTATGTAAGTCTTCGATTGTAGGTACATTTTTAGCGTCTTCTTTGGCTTTTTTCATTTTCGAGCGCTCATCTTCCATTACATTCACAACAATACCTATCACCATATTCAAAAATGCAAATGCGGTGAAAAAGATGAATGTTAAATAAAACACCCAAGACATGGGATATACTTCCATCGTCTCGTATTGAATATCTGTCCAATCTTCAAATGTCATGATCCTAAATAGAGTAAGCATAGATATCGCAATATCGCCCCACAGCTTAGGGTTAATATCTTTAAATACAAAACTACCAATCGCCGCGTAGATATAGAAAATAATAAACATCAACAGGATCACATAACCCAGCTGCGGCATCGCTTTAATAAGTGAATTAATCAATACTCTGAGCTCAGGAACGACCGACACCATTCGCAGTACCCTGAACACTCTGACAAGTCTCGCCAATAAAGCCATTTCGCTATCATTAACGGGGATCAGACTGATAACAACTACAAGGGTATCAAAAATATTCCACCCCTTTTTAAAAAAACGCTTTTTATCTTCGTCAGCAATAAACCGCACCGAAATTTCGAATAAAAAGAACAAAGTAATAAAGACATCAAGAACGTGAGTAACTGATATAGCACCACTTGAAAGCGGAAACGTCTTGGCCCCAATTTCAAGGGCTGAGATGATGATCACAGCCACAACTGATAACTCAAACGCTTTGTTATTTTTTAACGTGTTAAGTTTAGATTTAATATTTTCGTACATACGCTACCATAAGTTAAACTTTTGCAATGGTTACTGATTAAATTGGTGAGGATTATATCTTACTCATGCCCCAAATAGACTAAAATTTTGTTCCTCTTAGGAATAAATTTTGTTCACTCGAGCAGCCACATGATAGTTATTACCGCGTTAATCATAAGCGCAACATAACACAAAGTAATGGCTGAACTTTGCAAGCTTTCTGATTATGATATTAATAACTAGCCTTATGCTCTGTCGGGTTTTCTTTTTCAATGTGGATGCTGTATGCAACTTTTGTTTGCACAGTTCAATTAAAATAATCTACTCATGGGTGGCTACTTACATTCAACAACTGCATCATAACTAGAAAGAATGTTCAGTGAAATCTATATATCTTGCAGTGATGACTGCTATTAAAACAACTTGATTGAGGAGCCTAATGCAGGCGTTAATAAACAGCATTAATTCGATAACATCAAAAGATGTAGACTTACCCTTTTCGGTCTATTGCGCTTTTCATGAGCAAAGATTACTCGATGTGCCGATTACCAAGCCTACACTCATTATTGTTATGAACGGTAGTAAACTTCTTGGTAAACAAGGCAATATTAGGTGTAATGCGGGTGAGTTTGTATTTTTATCGGATAGTCCTAAGCTTGATATGCGTAATATCCCCAACGATGATATTTATCAAGCCTTACTGATTGAGTTCGATGCCAACGACTTTAGTATTTTTGAACGGTTACAGATTGAAACAGAACAACAAAATATAATCCCTAAGCATTACAGCGCTTCGGTGTCTGAAGAGTTACTCGCTTGCATTACTCAGTTTGTTGACAGTGTACCTTGGGCCAATGGCGATATTATTAAGCACAGAAAACAAGAAATTTTGCTATTACTGCACGCTTTGGGTTTTGAACACATCCCCTTGATGGCTCACAATGTTAGCCTAAGTAATCAGATATTTGGAATGTTAAAAAACAATGATTTTCAAGCGCTAAGGTTAGATCAGCTATGTGGTTTACTAGCAATAAGTGAATCAACACTTAGGCGAAAACTACAGGCTGAAGATATGACGTTACAACAAATAAAAGATAAGGCTAGACTAGGTCATGGGCTGCATTTGTTGCAAACCACAAGCAAGCCGATCGGTGATGTAGCAAGTTTGTCTGGCTATACCTCGCAATCTCGATTCACACAAAAGTTTAAAAATCATTTTGGGATGACGCCGTCTGAACTTAGAAGCACGAAATTGAAGGATATGGGCGAAAACTTGACTGCTTTTTAATAACACTCAAAGTGCTGAGAGTGGCAACATAGCAAAATGAATTCACAAAGAAGATTAACACATGAAAATAATAGCAAATCACCTTTTAGCAATCTCTATGATTGCCCCCTTTACTAGCTTAGCGCTAACATTAACAAGCCAAGATATCGCACCAGGCGAATTCATGAGCAAGAAACATGAGTTCAAAGGGTTTGGTTGTAATGGCGATAACTTGTCTCCACATTTAGCTTGGCAAGACGTACCCAAAGGTACAAAGAGTTTCGCAATTACTGCCTATGACCCAGACGCACCCACTGGTAGTGGTTGGTGGCACTGGCAAGTTGTCGATATTCCTGTATCAATCAACGAGCTAAAAACCGGCTTAGGAATTAATGCACAAAGTAAACTGCCAGATGGTGCTAAACAAATCAGCAATGATTATGGCGTTGAAAGCTTTGGTGGTGCTTGTCCACCTAAAGGCCATGGTGTGCACCGATATCAATTCACCATTCACGCTCTTTCAGTAGAAAAACTGTCTTTGCCAAAATCGCCATCATCAGCATTAGTTGGTTACATGATCAATGCAAACAGCTTAAGATCGGCCACTGTAGAAGCACTTTATCAAAGAGACTAACAGTTATCTTCCACACAATCTAATGTGGTAGATTGCCTAAAAAACTGATACTGAATTGGAAGTCACACCAAATATACTGAGGCTATGCGAACGCTAAGCATAGCCTTAGATACTCATTTTTCTTATTACAAAGTAAAGTGAACCGTCATAGTATGGTGATCACCTTCTTTTACTTTTACAAGTACTTTTGCACCATCAGGAATGACAACGTCAGCCGTCATTTTGTTATCGCCCACGGTTGAGAAATAACAAGACCGCCATTTTTAAATTAATAAGGCAACGAATAAATTGCACCCGTTACTTTGATATTTCTACTTAAAAAGCACCTCTTCAATCTACTTTTTGCTTTTATCCGAGATATTTGGCGTTAATTACAAAATGCTAGGCACAACTCTACCTACTTTGACAGCATGATTGTGGTTACGAATTTAGGGTTGTCACGTGGTTTAGCCGAAAAGCTGCTCGCAATGACTAATGCCAGTTCGCCGTTTTATTTCTAAATGCGTGTAATAACCATCCAGTTTATTAGGTCGCCCTACTGCGCCTTTGAACACTTTGGTAAATTGCGTGGTGAGCTTTAGCCAGTTTTCAGGTGCGATGTTTAGTCTCTCTAAAATAGGGAGGGTACGCTGCTCTATGTATCCGCGTTTATCTTCTCGCATGCAGCGACCTGTGAGTTCCACTAACTCTAAGTATGACTTTAACTCAAACGGGAGCCCTTTGGGCATGTGTTTTCTGGGGCTGCCTGCAAAGCGGGCGAGTTGTTTGGGTTGTTTTGCATCTTTGGCGGCTTTAATTCGCTTGTGTACGCTGGTGTGCTCAGACTCTTCTGGGGTTTTAGCCATCTTTGCTCTGATAGGGTTTAGGTCAACATATGCCATACATGCTGCCACTGCAGCTTCATCTAACAGCGCTTGGGATTTAAACCGCCCTTCCCAAAATCGGCCTGTGCAGTTATCTTCTTTATTGGCTTTTCTGGCTATATCTTCATTAAGTACTCGCATAAACCAACTGATATCCGCCAGTCGTTCACGATAATCGGCAATGGTACGATTTAAAAAGAATTGCTGTGCCTTATCTAGCTTGTCGCCTTGTAGATATTTTTGCGTAAGCAGCGTACCTTTAAATAATTTGTGCCAACGAATAAGTATGGCTTTATCACTCAACCGTTTTGCTTTTTTATCATCTACATACAGCACAATATGCGTATGGTTACTCATCACCGCATAGGCACACACATCAATGCAAAATACTTTGGCAAGCGCTAGCAGTTTGTCTTCTACCCATTGTCTGCGGTGCTCATAGCTTTTACCCGTTATCGTGTCATCACCACACAAAAATGCACGGCGAACACACCGTGATATACAGTGATAATATTTGGTATCAACAAGACTTACCTGTCTTTTACGTGCCGTCGCCATCGAAGCTGCCTACCTTTTAATCAGATAAATAAAAGATAGGCGATGAATGAAAAACAAACAAATAAAAGTAGGTGTCTTGTTTAGTCCTACATACATCAATACAAAACACTTTGGCAAGCGCTAGCAGTTTGTCTTCTACCCATTGTCTGCGATGCTCATAGCTTTTGCCCGTTATCGTGTCATCACCACACAAAAATGCACGGCGAACACACCGTGATATGCAGTGATAATATTTGGTATCAACAAGACTTACCTGCCTTTTACGTGCCGTCGCCATCGAAGCTGCCTACCTTTTAATCAGATAAATAAAAGTGGGTGTCTTATTTAATTCTTGGCAATGAATAAAAAATATACAAATAAAAGTGGGTGTCTTGTTTATTTTCTGATTTAATTTATCTAGGTAAGCTCGACGTGGACAAGGGCAAACTAGCCCGGGTGGGTGTAGTGAGCACCTAACAACCTTTTACCACTGCTTATTTTTAATTGATGAACAAAGGCCAGAACCTGCCTGCATCAATCCCGTATAGGGCACGGCTATAAAGGCCGAGTGGGTGATTAACTTTTTTGGGAATGCAGGCTCGAAGCTCATTAGGGGCGCTGATAGACACAGTTAAGCCCGGATATATGTCAGAGCAGCTTTTTATTGCACAACTGGTTGATTCAAAGATTAAAATTCAAGCAGGATAGATTAGGTAAAACGACACGAGGCGACTAAAGTCACCCCGATTGGTCAGTATTGTTTGACAACGGCTGAGCGTCCATATATGTCTTGTTTATTTATGAATGAAAAATATACAAATAAAAATGGGTGTCTTGTTTAGTCCCCTCAAGGTTTCAAGTTTGAGTGCCTGTCCACGTTAATTAACCTTAAATCGATTTATGATCGAATTCGAAGACCGATTAAAAGATGTTATTTAAAACTGGCAGTTACACAAAATGTGTTACAGGGTCCGTTAATTCACTTTTAGCGATCATCTTTAATTCTCGGCATCTCTTCACACATACCAGCTAATGAAAAGGTTACAGGGTTTGAGACGCTAGTGATATAACCTTTTATACTATCGTCTAAAACAACTTCACCAAGTACAATAATTAGTACTGCAATATACTTTTCACTGCCATCTACCCTAAACCCAGATTTTAAATTGAGGGGGTAAGACAGCTTTTCAAATGCTCCTAAAGTTATTTCTTTGCTCTCATCACCACCTTTTATAGGTGATAGACTAATTTCCTTCATTTTTAAAGGAGAGGGCTTTTCCATTAACTCATCAAATTTGCTTTTCTCAAAAACCTGAATACTCCCCCATCCAAAACTATTTTTCACACCAAGTAAACCATATGGAATATCTACTTTTTTTTGCGATTTGTTTATTATTGTTGCGAAAACCTTTCCCTGCTTGCATTCGAGTTTAGTTAACAAAGTTACTTCTTTTATCTCTTGCTTCGCTACTGTTGAAGTTGAAATAAAAATAAAAATAAAAATAGCTTTATGCATAGCTCATTTCCTGTGGTCAAATTTTAAGGCTGTACGCTCAAATTGAAATGCATTTGTTAATAATTGTTTTCGCGCATCAAGTCGAGCAAGCGCTGATGCAGCTGTTCTTCCTATCAAAGCCAGATGAATCAAATCTCCTTTCTCACGGCCAAAAGTAGTGTTTTTTCCCTTTTCGTGTTTGAAGCCTATGCCATGAGATATTTCATGTGTAATAGTTGAGCTAACATATTTATGCTGAGAAATCTTATAAAACATTCTAGAAAGCCCAATACGTTGGGTGTATTCACCATAATTGCCCGAAGCAGGATAGTAGTAAAAATCTTTCCTTTCTAGTTTCTCTAGTATAGATAAAGCTTGTCTATAATTTTGAAGAAGGTATTCCGCTGCTTCACTGAAGTCATCTATACCGACGTGATATCCATAGTCAGACGCTATACCTTTGTATTCTTCTGAACTTGGGTCAGAAAGTGCTGCTATCACTCCAAGTATCATCCACTTGTTGTTTTCTATTTCACGCTTGGTCTTCATCCACTGCTCATCAGTGAGGTTTTCTCTTACTTTAGGATCGCTGACTCCACCCACCCCACTCTTATAGGAGTTGTTCACTTGAGTAATCAGCCCCTGTGAACCAATATCCACAATCTCAACACTTTCAACTTTCCCTCCAGCTCCCAGATTCACTGTTCTGCTAGAACCATTAGATGTCGTTCCTTTAACAGAGTCAATTTGGATAAGCTCTCCACTGCCATCACCTGCACTAACATAGTAGTTACCGTCAGTATCCTGTTGCACTTCTGCATCGGCTGCAACCTCTACGGTTTCCTTCTTCTCCGCCTCATACCCACTCGGATCCACCCCAGCCAACGGATTATTCATGATATACGAATACGGATTTATCGACTGACTATTCCCCGGACTCTGTATCACAGGATCAACACTCATAAACCGACCAAGGTTATAATCGTACACCCGACCGTTCATATGAACTGATTACACTATCTAGAAATGAGCAAACGCTGCATTACACAAACTAATACAATCACTTGGTGCGACAGCAACTTCCAAACCCCGTTTGCCAGCACTTACGTAAATTCTCTCAAACTGCTGCGCGTCACTGTGTAATAAGGTGTTTAAACGCTTTTTTTGTGCAAAAGGACTAATCCCTCCAATTAAATAGCCTGTGGTATTTTGTGCTTTTTTAGCATCAGCGAGTATGGCCTTTTTGCCTTTGCAAACCTTGGCAAACGCTTTTAAATCAACCTGGCGTGTTGCAGGTAAAATGGCAACGTTCAACTCACCATCTACATCAACAAGCAAAGTTTTGAACACTTGCGCAGCGTTTAAATTGAGTTTCTCTGCGGCTTCAGCAGCAAAGCTCGGTGAATTTGCATCGTGTTCAAACTTGAGTATTTCAAAAATAATTTTGTTCTTTTCGAGCAGTTTTATCGCCGGTGTCATACTTACTTCCTTTTTGATTATTTTCAAAATACCGTAAGTTCGACAAACGTCAATACTCTACTAAAGTCTTATATATCACTAAGAAATGAACTGATGTGTAATATGTACAAAAACGCACTATTTTTCATATTCGTGGTGATTGTGGTAATCGCATTTTTAAATTTTATGCAAAGCGAGTACGAGGTATGGACCAACAACCTTGCTTGTGATGCAAAGTGCGAACTACTCGGCTGTAAAACAGGGCAGTTAATATTGGGCCAAAACAACCAAACAATTGCCTGTAAATGTGAAAGCAAACATGATTATTTAGTGCTGTTAAATTAAATAACAGCAAACAAAAACGGCGCTCGTTGCGCCGTTTTTTACATAACTTTTTAAAATTTTCTTACTTGGTTAAGTCATCAAAGAACTTTTTCACACCATCAAAAAAGCCTTGCGCTTTAGGGCGATTTTTACTGTTATCTCCCCCCATGCTTTCTTCAAACTCTTTTAACAGCTCTTTTTGACGTTCGTTCAAATTCACTGGTGTTTCAAGTACCACTTTACAAATTAAGTCGCCAACTGCACCGCTGCGTACTGACTTAACGCCTTTACCACGCATGCGGAACATTTTACCTGTTTGGCTCTCTGCAGGGATCTTAAGATTTGCACGGCCATCAAGCGTTGGCACTTCAATTTCACCGCCCAGCGCTGCGGTGCTAAAGCTAATTGGCACTTCGCAATATAGGTTATTGCCATCGCGTGTGAAGATTGGGTGTTCACGTACTGCTACCTGAACGTATAAGTCGCCCGCTGGGGCACCGTGCATACCTGCTTCACCTTCACCAGAAAGACGAATACGGTCACCTGTATCAACACCCGCTGGAATTTTAACAGACAGTGTTTTGGTTTTTTCTACTCGGCCTTGACCATGGCACTTGTTACAAGGGTCTGAAATAATCGAACCAGTACCCTGACACGTAGGACATGTTTGCTGCACAGCAAAAAAGCCCTGGCGCATTTGTACTTGGCCCGCACCATGACAGGTTGTACAGGTTTTTGGCTTAGAGCCCGCTTTTGCGCCACTGCCATCACAAGGGCTACAACTTACCCAAGTTGGTACTTTAATTTCAACATCTTTACCACGAACCGCTTCTTCGAGCGTAAGGTCCATGTTGTAACGTAAATCTGCACCGCGTTGCTGGCGAGATTGACGACGGCCACCGCCACCAAAAATATCACCGAATACGTCACCAAAAATATCGCCAAAGTCACCTTGACCGCCGCCGAAACCACCGTGGCCACCACCATTTTGATCAAAGGCTGCATGGCCGTATTGGTCATACATCTGACGCTTTTGGCTATCAGTTAGTACTTCGTAAGCTTCTTTTACTTCTTTGAACTTTGTTTCTAGCTCAGGATTACCCGCCGTACGGTCTGGGTGATACTTCATCGCCAAGCGTTTATACGCTTTTTTTATGTCACGTTCGCTGGCATCTTTGCTAACGCCTAGTACTTCGTAATAATCACGTTTTGACATAGTTATCACATTACCTAGTTAAATGATGGGCTTAACCCCATCAATAGGCTAACCGAAAGTCAGCCAAAATTTACATACACTAAGGGCGCGTCAAGCGATAACCGCCAGCGCGCCCTTGCAAGTCAACAATTACTTATTGTCGTCTTTAACTTCTTCAAACTCAGCGTCAACAACATCGTCGTCTTGCTTAGCTGAACTTTGCTGAGCGCCAGCATCAGGGCCTGCTTGACCAGCCTGAGCTTTAGCTTGCGCAATTTCCATTAGCTTTTGAGACTTCTCTGCTAGTGCTTGCACTTTAGCATCGATCTCTTCTTTGTTGTCGCCTTTAATCGCCGTTTCAAGCTCAGTTAATGCCGCTTCAATCGCTTCTTTGTCTTCTGCAGGTAATGCATCACCCGCTTCTTCCACTTGCTTGCGAGTACCGTGAACCATTGCATCAGCTTGGTTACGTGAAGACACTAGCTCTTCAAACTTTTTATCTTCTTCTGCATTCGCTTCTGCATCACGTACCATTTTTTCTACTTCATCATCGCTTAGACCTGAAGAAGCTTGGATTGTGATCTTCTGCTCTTTACCCGTATCTTTGTCTTTTGCAGATACGTGTAAGATACCGTCAGCATCAACATCAAAAGTAACTTCAATTTGAGGTACACCACGCTGCGCTGGGCGAATACCTTCTAGGTTAAATTGACCTAGAGACTTGTTATCGCTTGAACGCTTACGCTCACCTTGTAGTACGTGAATCGTTACCGCAGACTGATTATCTTCCGCTGTTGAGAATGTTTGCGACTTCTTCGTTGGAATAGTCGTGTTCTTCTCAATTAGCGCCGTCATCACCTGACCCATAGTCTCAATACCTAGAGACAGAGGACATACGTCAAGTAGTAGTACGTCTTTCACGTCACCTGCAAGTACACCACCTTGAACCGCAGCACCTACTGCTACCGCTTCATCAGGGTTAACGTCTTTACGTGGCTCTTTACCGAAGAACTCTGCTACTGTCTTCTGTACTAGTGGCATACGTGTTTGACCACCTACTAAGATGATATCGTTTACATCACCTACTGATAGGTCAGCGTCAGCAAGCGCTTGTTTAAGCGGCTCAATTGACTTAGTAACCAAATCTTCTACTAGCGACTCAAGTTTTGCACGCGTTAGCTTAACGTTCATGTGCTTAGGACCAGTTGCATCAGCAGTTACATAAGGTAGGTTCACCTCAGTTTGCTGCGCTGAAGAAAGCTCAATTTTTGCTTTTTCAGCTGCTTCTTTAACACGCTGCATTGCTAGCGGGTCAGTTTTAAGGTCGATACCTTGGTCTTTTTTGAACTCTGCAACTAGGTAGTTGATAACACGGTTATCAAAGTCTTCACCACCTAAGTGTGTGTCACCGTTAGTTGCAAGTACTTCAAACGTGTGCTCGCCATCTACTTCATCAATTTCAATGATTGAGATATCGAATGTACCACCACCTAGGTCGTATACTGCAACAACGTTGTCGCCTTGTTTTTTGTCCATGCCGTATGCAAGTGCTGCGGCTGTTGGCTCGTTGATAATACGCTTAACTTCAAGACCCGCGATACGGCCAGCATCTTTAGTTGCTTGACGCTGAGAGTCGTTAAAGTATGCAGGTACTGTGATAACCGCTTCAGTTACTTCTTCACCTAAGAAGTCTTCCGCCGTTTTCTTCATTTTTTTCAGTACTTCTGCTGAAATTTGTGGTGCTGCACGTTTTTCGCCACGTACCTCTACCCATGCATCGCCATTGTCAGCTTTAACAATTTGGAAAGGCATGATGCCAATATCGCGCTGTACTTCTTCGTCTTCAAAACGACGACCAATCAAACGCTTAATTGCAAATAAAGTATTTTGTGGGTTTGTTACCGCTTGACGCTTAGCTGGCTGACCTACAAGTGTTTCACCTTCTGCTGTGTAAGCAATGATTGAAGGAGTTGTACGATCGCCTTCAGCGTTTTCGATAACGCGTGCTTTATCACCGTCTAGTACTGCTACACAAGAGTTAGTAGTACCTAAATCGATTCCAATAATTTTACCCATGAATCTTCTCCGACTTCAAAATTCGTTGTTCTGTTAGATGCTTTGTAAATAGGGGCAAGAAAATTGAATTCAAGCGCAAAACTAAAAAAAAGTGCAGTTTTTTGAAATTTTTTTCTGTTTGTGCCTTTTTTGGCCAGAAAAAGGCAATAAAACGTCAATTGACATACTGGTTTGACCAGTTATGCTAAACAACATAATAAATAAGATTAGGTATTACCATGACATTTGATCAGCTCATCAATAACCCAGCACTTGCTAATAATGACAGTATGTTCAGCTTTCCTGAAAATTGGTGCCAAGGCCGCACTGCATTTGGTGGCTTGTCCGCTGCATTTATGCTCAAAAGTATGTTTTATAGATTAACCGATGATCGTCGCCTGCTTTCTTTAAGCACCAATTTTGTTGGCCCGCTACTAGCCGATGAACCTTTTCAAATAAGTACTCAAGTCTTACGAAGTGGTAAAAATGCGACGCAAATGCTTAGTACACTCACACAAGCTGATAAAGTTTGCCTGATTGCTCAAGGGTGTTTCGCTAAAGATAGAAATTCAAGTATTACAGTACCAAGTGCTGATAAATGCACATTAGAACCAGTTCAACCAAAACATGTATTACCTTATCAAGAGGGCCTAATGCCTGCATTTTTTCAACATGTCGCACTCAACGCTCAGCAAGGCGCTTTACCGTTTAGTAATGCCAAAAGTTCAAATTTAGGTGGGTGGATGAAATTTAAAGCAGAACCAGAGCATCAGCTTAACGCGCTACATTTGCTGGCATTAGCTGATGCATGGCCCCCCACACTATTACAAATGTGCAGCGCGCCTTCGCCAGCAAGTAGTATGTCGTGGTACATTGAATTCTTAAGTGACATCAAATTGCCAAAAGATGCTTGGCTTGGGTTTGAAGCCCTGACACATCACAGTGCCAAAGGGTATGGCGTAGAAGATGCCAATATTTATGGTCCAGATCGCCAATTGCTTGCACTAAGTCGTCAAACTGTTGCTGTATTTGACAGCTAAATAATACGCTTAAAGCACAGATTTGCACTCACCCAATATTTGCCGCAAACTTAGCAAGTATTCATTCTTTGGGCAAAGCCGTGATCCTAGCGTGCAAACACTGTGACAGACTCATCAATGTTGGACATATCGGGCAGCAGCAAAGAGCGCGCTGCCCCGTTTGCCATTCACACTTACTAAGCTGCAAAAACAATCAACAGCAGTGGTTAAGCGCGTTTAGTATTGCCTCTTTGTTATTTTTATTTTCAAGCTTGTACTCTCCTTTTATTTCTTTTGCACAAAAAGGGTTAAGTCAGCAAATCACACTGTGGGATGCCGCGTTGTTACTGAGTGAAAAGTACAGCACCGCACTGGCCGTTGTGTTTGTATTCACTATTTTGGTCATGCCATTGTTTATGTGCTTTTTGGTGTTGCTTACTAACAGCCCGCTTTGGAGCAAGCTAAATCCTCATAATGCCCGTTGGATAGCAAAAACACTCAGCTATATAATGCCACTTAACCTTGCTGATATTTTTCTCGTTGCGGTCTTGGTGAGTACCTTTAAACTCATGTCGTATGCCGAGTTATCGTTGGGTTATGGCTTTTGGGCGTACGTCTTGTTTGTATTTTGCTTTATTGAATTACTGACTCTAATAGATGCCAATGAACTTTGGCAACGCCAGCAAAAACAATTTGAGCCCAAACCATTATTGTGCGGTCAAAGCGCATTATCTCAGTCTTTAAAACAGTGTAATGTATGCGGACAACTTACTGCACATGAGCATTGTCCGCGTTGCTACGCTAAAACGCATTTTAGAAAGCCACAAGCAAGCGCTCGCGCATTTGCGTGGATGCTCACTTCACTTGTGTTAATGGTTCCTGCAAATTTGCTGCCGATAATGAATACGATTAATTTAGGACAAGATACCTTTGCTACTGTTTTTTCGGGTATTGTTATCATGTGGCAAAGTGGCTCTTATCCAATTGCTGCTATTATTTTTGTTGCCAGTATTTGCATTCCGCTATTCAAAGCGCTGGCATTGTTTTATCTACTTTATGAAGCAAAAATGTGTAATAACCCTAAGCGTGCGAGTCAGTTGTATCGTTGGCTAGAATGGATGGGTAAGTGGTCAATGATTGATGTTTTTGTAGTTATTGTATTGGTATCTTTAGTACAACTGGGTTCTGTGCTAACGGTAGAGCCACAAATAGGCATTGTATTTTTTGCAGTCATGGTGTTGTGTCAAATGATGGCTGTACACAGTTTTGATCCGCGTATTTTATGGGACAAGTTAAAAGCTAATGAATGAACATGCATATATAGAATCAAAACCAAAGTTTTCCGTCATTTGGTTCATCCCCATAATTGCTCTATTTGTTACTGCGTGGATGCTATATCAGCACCAACTAAATCAAGGTCAAACAATTTTTGTAAAAATGACCACGGCGGATGGTATTGTGGCGGGTAAAACTGAGGTACGAGTACGCAGTGTTAAGGTGGGCGTTGTGCAGTCTCTGCGCTTGCAGCTTGATCAAAACGCAGTTATTGCCAAAGTACAAATAGACAACATGTACACCTCTTTGCTGAGTGCTGATGCCAAAATTTGGGTTGTAAAACCCAGAATCGATGAGTCAGGGATATCTGGCATGAACACCTTACTTTCAGGTGTTTATCTTGAGCTTGAGCCAGGCAGTAGTAACGTAAAGTCTTCTTTATTCACGTTGCAGGATGAACCTGCACTGATCGCCTCTGATATTAAAGGGAAACGGTACAGATTAAAATCACGCCATGCTGAAGTGTTAGATGTAGGTACAAGCATTTATTTTAGAAACTTCAAGATAGGTCAAATCGAATCAACCAACTTTAATACCGATAATTTAGCAATGGAATATGGTGTTTTTGTTTTCTCACCTTACGACAAGTTGATAACTGATAATGTCATTTTTTGGGTTTCATCGGGTGTTTCTGTGAATTTATCAACCGAGGGGATCCAAGTTTCTACTGGCAGTCTATCAAAGTTAATAAAAGGCGGCATATCGGTAGATTACCCGCCCAATCAAGAACCCAGTGCCGAAGCCACACAAAATAGTCAATTTACTTTGCATGAGAACTTTTCGGTCGCGCTTGAGCAACGCTTTGATGACTACGATTTCTATTTAATTGAATTTGAACAATCTATTCGTGGTCTAAGTCCCGGTGCACCAGTTGAATATAGAGGTATGCGCATTGGCACCGTTGAGCAAGCGCCAGCTCAATTGCAACGCGATGGACAACCGCTTTATTTTCAACAAGGCAGTACCTCTCTTCCCGTTTTGATCCGCATTGAATACGGCAGGCTATTTGAGAAAAGTCAGCTTGCCAGAGAATATTGGCAAAAAAATATAGAACAATGGATTAGAAATGGATTGAGGGCATCGTTAAAAAGTGGCAATATGTTAACAGGAGCGGTATACATAGAGTTAGACTTCTATCCAGAATCGCCCCAAGCCAGTGTGACAACCGCGTCGCTATACCCAACACTACCTAGTGTATCTAGCGGATTTACAGCACTGTCTGAGCAGGTTACTAAGTTATTAAACAAACTAAATGATCTGCCACTGAACAACACATTGACACAACTAGACGGGACCTTGCAACAATACAGGCAAATGGCAATGGAAATGAATCAATTAGTTAGCACTTTTAACCAAAATGGTACAGCCAACAAGGTAAACGATAATTTGGATAATATCAGTACTACGCTCACTCAGCTGACTTCTAGCTTAAAACAGTTTGAAAAAACGCTCACACATTATCAGCAAGACTCGACAATGGTTGAACAGTTAACGGATACATTAGAAGAACTAGAAAGTTTATCAAACACGTTGAAACCTTTTGCTAAAAGCTTGAATGAACAGCCAAACATGCTTATTTTTAACAAAAATAATGTTGAAGACCCTGAGCCTAGGAAAAAGTAAATGCGTGTAATTTTAGCAAGTTTAGTGCTCGCTTTTGCAACTGGGTGCAGTCACAGTGTCACCAATCCTAACGCATACTTTAGTTTTGCTGCAGCCACAGGAGTGAATTCAGATACAGATGTTGCAGCGCAAAAACGTACACTAAAAATTCATTCAATAAAACTATCTGGCATTGCAGATCAGCAAGCAATCGTTCAAATTCAGCCTGATAATCAGGTTTCTGTCGCACAGCATCACTTTTGGGCAGAGCACCCAAATGATATGCTCAGTAAGAAACTACATAACTTACTAAGCAATAAGCTAGATCTTTGGCAAGTTGTGAGCGCTAACGTACCAACGTCAGGTTACAACACTATTTACCTTATGGTGGAGGTAACAGAGTTTGCGGGCCACTATGAGGCCGGTACATTACTTAGTGGCAGTTGGTACTTGTACGAAAAAAACAATACGTCTGATCAGCTCCTTGCTTACCAAAACTTTACCCTATCTGAGCCTTTGACTAAGGACGGGTTCCCTGCTCTTGTTAGAGCACTTGAAACTTCATGGATGCAAGTTGCAAAGCAAATAGCCAAGCAACTACACGCTTTGGAAAATTAACTACAAGCTAAAAATGTATTTCGTACAAGTTAGACACTACTGCTGGCTCAAGCTCTATAGTTTGCTTAAAATCGAATCCACAAAAGCGTAACAATTTGATACTTGCTTCGTTGGTCAACGAGGTTATTGCCAGTACGGTATCTAACTGTAAATTATCTTTAGCAAATTTTAGTAAGGCATTAGCAGCTTCTGAGGCATATCCTTTACCCGTAAACTCGTCTAAAAATGCATAGCCTAAATCAGGCTCTTTGAAAACAGGTCGCTGATAGAAGCCAGCGACACCAATTGCAGTACCATCTTGCAAGGTAACAATAAAAGGAGCTTTTAGTCCTTGCATATAAGGATCTAAGAATGCACCTTGAATATAGTTTTGTGCGTCAGCCAAAGTATATACTTTTTTGTCAGCAATATTGTCTATAAAACTCTTCTGGTTCAACAACTTTAAAATAAACGCATCGTCCGATAACGTTGCCTTACGAATAACTAAGCGTTCTGTATTTATTATTATCATCCATATTACTCCACCAAATTGGCCAGCAACTCATGAAGTGTGCTGGCCGATTTTTATTTATTGTAATGAGATACGCTTGTACAAATCTTCAATTGAAGCAAGCTTTGTCTGCTTAGGTAATTGAGCAAACGGCTTTTGTTGGAACTTCTTACCACGAAGCTGAATGTTAAGGCGAGGTGCTTCTGGGTTAAGCATTGTTTGCTTATAATACGATTTCACATCCGCTAAAGTCACTTGCTCAACCGCTTTGATAAGTTTCTCTTTTGAATCATATTGGTAATTTTCTCTATACCAATCTGACAGCAAAGGAGACAGCTCTTCGCCTAAGTTTTTAGGCGCTTCTTTCAAAGACACTAACTGAGCATTTTTAAGCTGCATAAAGGTATTATGATCTAAGTCTTCAAGCGCTTTTGCGTATTGCGTTTTGTACTGATCAAAACGTGCTTGCATCGATGCCACATCCTTAACTGGTGTTTGAATATAAAAGCCGAGCGCTGAATAATCATCAATACTTTGTGCCGTTGCCCCTACCGCATAACCTAGTTGCTCTTCCGTTCGTAACGTATCAAATATATGGGTACGCAAATGACTCACCAGCACTCGTGCCGCCGCTTTTTGTTTAAAGCCCGCTTCTGGGTGAACCACCATATCTATCAAACCGACATCGGCAACGTCAATATCTTGTTGCCATACCAAGGTTTCACCTTTCTTAGGCTGCCAATAAGGGGTTTTAACATAATCAGTAATTTGCTGCGATTTGGGCAGTGCTTTTTTAACCACATTCGCAACGTCAACTAAACTAGCTTTATCATAGTTGCCATAACCAAAAATACGCACTTGGTTGTTTTTCAGCAATTGTGTTTGAATTTTATCAAACTGCTCCAACGTTAAGTTATTAGCTGCATCAAGCAGTGCTTGAGTATCAAAGCTACCAGCTCTTATCAATCGATGATATTGACCAAACACTTGATTAATTGGAAACTGCTTACCTTCGTTTTGTAATTCTCGACGGTATCTATCAATTGCTTGAGCAAATTCTTCTTGCGACACTTCTACTTTTAATTCATCCATTGCCTGTGACAATAGCCGTGACTGCTTATCCGTAAAGCCAGAGATATTCATCACCAAGCCGTTGCTTGGCGACAGTGACATTGACATGCCAGCAACTGCAGCTTCTGTTGCTAATTTGCTTTGCGCCATCGCGTATAGATCGGTCCAAATAGCCAAGGCCACATCAGCCTTAATGTTGCTCATCGGCTCTGGTGAGTTTATATAAATGTTTAAGCTACCCTTAGGTTGATGAGCAAACAGCGCGCTTGGAGTATGCCAAACTGTAATACCTTGCTCTTCAAATACTTTTTGTACGCCTATTTGCCCCTGCTCTGGCGTCGTTTTTATGGCGAATTGCTCTGGTAGTAAACGGTTAACACTGGGTAGCTGCAATGCTAACTTGCTAGGCGCTTTCCAACTGTCGATTTCGTCTTGTGAAATATCAGCGACTTTGTATTTGCCATCATAAAAATGAAGCTGTTTTTCGAAGGGCTCTTCCTTACTGATGTACCACACTCTAAGGTGTTCAGCGTCTAATTGCTCCAGTACCGATGATACTTCTTTAGGATCAAATTTAGCATAGTGAAAGCCCGCATTAATCGCATGATTTATTGGGTATTTTTGCATGCTATCTGCAAGGTTGCTGACATAGCCAAATTCGTCACTTTTTTCTAAGAATTGAAACTGATTGTTTAGTGAGGTACGAATTTCATCAAAGTATTTGCTATCAATACCTTTACGTTTAATAAGGTCGATATACTGCATGATAGTAGCAACCACAAGCTCGCGGTTTTCCATGCCTTTATCAGTAAGGTTTATATCTACACTCAACGCGCCATAGTTACCATAAATACCAGCATCTGCTGAAGCAGTGAGTTCAGAGATCAATCCTTCTTGTTTCAGCACCTGAGCTGGACTGCCAGCCATTTCATTGCTCAACAAATAAGTAACAAAATAGTTTGGTTTAACTGCAAATTGGTCTCGGTTGTTTTCAATGGTAAAATCAAGTTTTAACTGTTTAACGTCTTCATTTGGGACGTAATGAACGCGCTTTCTGCCAATTTGGCTAAAGTCGAGCTTTGCACTCACTTTCGGTTTTTCAATTTGTTTATTCTTTATAGTTGAGAAGTGCTTTTTAGCTTTTTTCGCCATCTCAGGCAAAGGCTCATTTGCCAACATCACCACTTTCATAATGTTTGCTGAGTAGTAGCGATTGTAGAAATCAACCGTTTCGCTATGTAGCTTACTTCCCTCTTTATCACCTAAGGTCTCTAAGTTGCCCGGTAAAAAGCGATTCGCTGGATGCTCTCCCATCAAGTTTCTTGCTAATTTAAATTGGCCAAAAAAGTCTAGTTCACGACGCATAGACCATTCAGCATTTACGGCATTTTTTTCTTTTTCTGTATACTCTGGATAGAGCTTTGGCGCTTTAAAAAAGTCAGAAAAGCGATCTAAAGCTTCATCGTAGGCGTTACTATTCACCTTAAACATGTAGTTGGTAATATCCAACCAAGTATAAGCATTATGTGCTCCACCATTTTGCGTCATAAAATCTGAGTAACCATTGGTATCAGGAAAACGCTCCGTACCTAAAAACAACATATGTTCAAGGTAGTGTGCCATCCCTTGCTGGGTCATGGGATCATGCAATAAACCAACACCGACGCTTAGTGCGGCTGCCGATTTTTCAACACTCGGATCTGACACTAAAATAACGTCAATACCATTTTCCAAGGTTAGCGTTTGATACTGGCGAGTATCATTTGGACTAACCACCAATTGCTCGCTGAGTAGCGAAGGAGATTGTGAGTTTACTGTGCCAAGTGAATGAGTACTACACCCTGTGATCACCGAAAGGCTCAAGATACTAAGTGCAAAAAGCTTTTTCATGATTATTATCCATTTTATATTTTGCTTTACTGATACCAATCATCTTTAGTAAGTTAGTGATTTGCAACTAATATGCAGACATCATTGTAACAGTCTGTAAATCTAGGACTACAAAACATGTTTAGCTCACCGGACAAAATTGTAATTATCTCAATGCTTTTGCAAGTTTTTTTAACTTTCAGCGTGATGATTGTGATGGGCAGGAGACGTTTCGCCGCAGCCCGAGAAGGCTCATTGCAAATACATGACTTTAAAACGATGCAACTAAATCATGCGCCTGAACAGGTGCTATTAGCTAGTCGCAATTTTGAAAACCAATTTGAAATTCCTGTGCTATTTTATGTCGTTTGCTTGCTCGCCATGCACTTAAATACCACAAGCTGGTTTTTTGCAATTTGTGCGTTACTTTTCGTTTTATCACGAGTAGCACATAGCGTTGTCCACTTGACTTACAATAAGGTCAGAGCACGTTTTAGACTTTTTCTTTTAGGTTGCACTTTTATTGTTATTCAATGGCTAGCCTTGGCAGTTACATTAATATAACCAAAACTACTTAAAAAGATTAACTATGTAACACTTTGTTCTTTAATTAGCCGTATATTTTGTTAGGATGTGTCTCCAACAAACATAGAGGATGAAAACAATGAACAACGAAATGCCAATATGTGATTTTGGGTTACACGCTGGGGAACCTTATACAAAACTGCCCGCTAGCTTTTTAAACTGGATGGTAGAGATCAACCATGATAAGTCATCTCTAGCAAAACAAGAGCTGTCAAGACGTGAAGACGCTGTAATGGCGGCATGCAGCGGCACAAAAAATTCATAATTTTTACTCTTTCTCTTTAGAGTTTTTAGTTTAAAATGGGCGCATAATTAGTTTTACCTATAATAGGTTAATATGCGCATTATTTTTACGGTACTCCTATGTACCTTTTTGTCATCATGCCAGCTTACATCTTCAGAGCCTACGCAGTACCTTACTGTATTACACACAAATGATAACCATGGTCGCTTTTGGCACAATGAAGATGGCGAATATGGTATGGCGGCACGTAAAACATTAATTGATAAGCTTCGCTCTCAAGCACAGCAGCAAGGGCATGCCGTGCTGCTATTGTCAGGGGGAGATATCAACACTGGTATTCCAGAGTCAGATCTGCAATTTGCAGAACCCGACTTTAAAGGCATGAGCCTACTTGGTTATGACGCTATGGCGATTGGCAACCATGAGTTTGACAACCCACTAGATGTGCTTGACAAACAACAAAACTGGTCAAACTTCCCTTTGCTATCTGCCAATATTCTTCATGCAAAAGACAATAGTCATGCCTATCAACCTTACACCATTATCAACAAGCAAGGTCTGTCTATTGCGGTCGTCGGTTTAACAACAACCGACACTGCTAAAATTGCCAATCCAGAGTATTTGGGTGATCTGATATTTGTTGAGCCGTCAAAAATTTTAACATCGGTTGTCAAATCCATCAGAGCAAATCACGCGGTAGATGCTGTTATAGCCGTAACACACATGGGACATTTTCATAATGCAGAACATGGTATAAACGCGCCAGGTGACGTAACACTGGCTCGTAACCTGGCACCAAATACCATCGATATGATCATTGGGGGCCATTCGCAAGAGCCTGTCTGTGTAACTGAACGAGGTCAAGCAGATAAAGACTTTGCTCCTGGGAAGTCTTGTATACCTGATCAACAAAACGGCATTTGGATAATGCAAGCTCATGAGTGGGGCAAATATGTTGGCAAAGCCGAGTTTAAAATCAAAGATGGTAAGAAGTCTTTAATCAGTTATGAGCTAATACCCGTTAACTTGAAAGATGATAAGGGCCAGTATATTAATGGATATATAGAACCCGATCAAAAACTTGAGGCTTTTTTGCAACCTTATCAGACCTTTGGAGAACAAAAGCTTAAAGGCAGCGTTGGCTACGTTGACAACTACCTTGATGGCAAGCGCTCTACTGTACGTTTTACTCAAAGTAAACTGGCAGCTCTGATAATTAAAGCACAAATGGCAGCGGTAAACGCCGATTTTGGTTTAATAAGTGGTGGTGGTATTCGTCATAGCATTAAAGCCGGAGATGTAAGCTACAAAGACATTTTAAAAGTGCATCCCTTTAAGAACCGGATCACTGTGATGCAATGGAAAGGTAATGAGCTATTAGATTACCTAAATACAGTAACGCGTTTTCCGCCTGATTCGGGCGCATACATGCAATATTATGGGCTTTCATTTGACCTAGTTAACGGGCAGTTGACGAATGTTATGATCAATGGTGAAGCTTTAGATATAAATGCACAGTATCGTATGAGCATCAACAGCTACAACGCCGCTGGAGGCGATGGCTACCCCAACATCACTCAGTTGGCAGGCTTTAAATCTACCAGCATTACCGATGCCCAAGTACTAAAAGATTACTTGGAAAAGCACTCTCCGATTAATGTTGGGCTACTATAAAACGTTCTCCAAGGAGGCAAGTCATGCCTCCTTATCTATTTTTATACCCAGCAAATGCATATACGCACTTACTTCCCTTTAACATCAACGTCTGAAAAACTAATATTCGATAATCCATAACTGTGTAGTTTGGAACGAGACCCCTCCCCGTACGCTTTTGGCGGGTAATATTTTGATTTTAGCTCTGGGTGCTCATTAAACACGTCATCTAGTGCAGCGCGGATCTCACTTAAAGTCTTCTCTAAGCTATTTGAAAAATTTGGCTTTTTTCTAACCGTATGACCAAGCACTGTGAGTCGTTCAAAATAACGATTTGCAATTGATACCAATGCTTCAGGCACGTCTTTATTTGGATTAAGTATAGTATCTGCATTGCTGTCACAAAACTCTACTAGTGCGATATAAAAACATAACGGCTTATTTGCTAACTGAACATGCTGCTGTGGGTCTGAGCTTAGGTAAATACATTTTGTATTTAAATCAAGAACTAACTTTGCTCGCTCAGACTCGATATTGGTTACCGACTTAACTAAATTTTGCCGTGCCTTTAGATGTGATCTTAGGTATAGCAACCACACCAAATATGCAAATATAAGCGGTGCAATATAACTTATCCAAAGGTGCTGCTTATTAACAAGGTACTTAATGACAACCTTTTTGTGAGCAGACTCAAGGATATAAACATGGTTATGATCGGGCTTAGGCGATGGCTCTACGCTTCGTATATCATCAAGAACAATACGTGAGTTATGGGCGCTAAGCACCCTATTTATTTCTTGAATGTAAAGCGATACTTTTTGCTGGTCACCGCTATAATTAAACAGCGGCTCGGCAATTGGTAACATTTCTAGATCTAAAGCAATCCTAGTCGCTAACTTGCTTAAATCACTTTTTGCATCTCGTTCGATGACATAGCTTTGTGAAAAGCTAAATAATAAAGTAAACGTTACAACCAGTAATACAAAGCTAGTGACCTTGTGGTGTTTAACCTTCATTATCATAACCCTCTACAAAACCGTAAGGTGCAATATTGCATTGCCAATAATGCTGCAACTTGTCAAAGTAGCTTGACTGAACATTATTAACAACAGCACTAATTGAGCTTTGTAATGCGCATGCTAAATCGGTATTTTCGTCTGCCATCTTTATATACCACTTACTACCACTTACATTGTCGGCGATTGGCGTTATATAGTTTTCAGAAAACTTTTGCTGATCTTGTTCTTGCCAATAAGAAGCGATTATATCAACCTCCCCTTTAGAAAGTAGCTCTCTAAGCGCACTGTGAGAGCCTGCATACACAATATTCAATGCTGACAAATCGATATCTAGTTGCTTAAAAACTTGCTTTGGCAAAATATGCGCTGAACGACTAGTTGGGTAATCTACCAATCCAATTGTTTTATCAAGAAAATAAGCCTTTTCTAATCGTGGCTTCTCACGGGCAGATATAAAAAAAGCGGTATAGCTTGGGTAGCCAATTAATGGCATATAGTTTTGTGTAGACTCAGCCATCATCGCTTCCATCACATTATCTTTACTGAGTATGATATCCGCTATTCCTTTAGCTAAAAATTCAATCTGCTCTGCAAGGCTTCCTCCCCAATATGTTTCTACAGAGCCATACTGCTTCGCTAATACGCTGTCTTGGCATAATGAGTGATGAACCTTTTCGGCTAAGCTCTGTACAGGTACATGAACGCGAAATACCGCCAGACTAGATGAACTTGCTATTTTGCATGTGTACGAATAGGAGCTTACAGGTGACAGCTTATTTAATTCGCTGTTAACGAGTAAATAAGGTACAAACCAGTTAGCGAGCAATAAGAGCAATAGCACTACAAAAAACGTACATTTATTGTTCAAAATAGATGTTTTGTTCAAAACTTAATACTTCTTGATTAGCAGACAACGTCATTACAACAAGTTCCCTTACTTATTACAATAGGTAATTTTACCTATGCCTTATAACGCATTGTTTTAATTACTTTATTAACAAGAAATTATGAATAGGCTTGACTCCTTTTGTTTTCTTGAAAAACACGGACAATTGACCTTATTGAAATAGCGGTTCTATATCGCGTTCTGTTCAGAGTATAGATACATGTTAACAACTAAAATTTCTTCGCTGGCGCTCGCTGCGGCACTTTTAACATCATCACAAGCGCTAGCTTGGGGTCAAAACGGTCATCGAATAGTTGGAGAATTGGCGTCTCTACACCTTACCCCTACAACTCAAAACGCATTACTACCATTACTCGAAGGTGACTCTTTAGCAGAAGTGTCGACCTGGGCAGACGAAATGCGTTCTGACAATAGTACGTTTTGGCGAAAAAAATCCTCAAAATGGCACTACATAAATGTTACTGACGCTGAGAATATGCATAAACATGTGCATCACGATGTATCATCCAAAGAACAAGTTAAAAATGTTTTAGACGGCATGTACTACGGTATTAATGTGCTGAAGTCTGATAAGTCATCTCTTAACGAAAAACGTTTCGCTTTGCGCTTTTTAGTACACCTTGTTGGTGATAGTCATCAGCCGTTTCATGCAGGGCGTGCAGATGATCACGGTGGCAATAAAATTAGCGTAACCTTTTTTGGGGACAAAACTAACCTGCACAGCACTTGGGACACTCGTTTAATAGAAAATGAGCGCCTATCTTACACTGAGTTTACAAATTTCATAAAAACGTCAAATAGCGCTATCATTGAAGACTATTTGAACAGTGAACCCGCTGACTGGCTGCTAGAGTCGCACCACATAGCAGAAAATATTTATAACTTAAATGAAACTGACATAAGTTACGGGTACATTTACAAATATATGCCAACAGTTAAGACTCGCTTACAACAAGGGGGAATTCGACTAGCTGGCCTGTTAAACCAAATTTTTGATAAAAACGCGCAGCCACTTAAAGAAGCGCTGAAGACTTCTAACACTGCGACACTAAATAACTAGTAAGTTCTACAATACGGGAAACAATATAATGAAAACTCTTTTGCGCAAAACTTCGCTCTCTCTAGCGATTGCTGCAAGCCTCGCGGCTAGTGGCGCTGCATTTGCTAATGACACAGCGTCGAGTCTAAAAGGTCAAGTGGTTGGCCCTATGGGTAACCCAGCTGCTGGCACGAAAGTTACTATTATTCATACCCCTTCAGGTTCTGTAAAAACGGCTGTTGTTAACGAAAGCGGTGTTTTCTCAGCAAAAGGCCTTCGTGTAGGCGGCCCTTACCAAATTATCGTAGACTCAGATAAATTTGAAGATACGATGCTTGAAGATATTTACCTCTCTTTGGGTAAAACTTTCCCTGTCTCTGTACAGCTCAAGTCTCAACAGACGATGGAGCAAATCGTTGTTACTGGTCGCCCTGTTACTGCTCAAACAGGCGGTACAGGCCCTGCTACGCACTTTTCTTTAGCAGATCTTCAAAGTAAACCAGCTATCAACCGCGACATTAAAGATATCGTCCGTACTGATCCACGTATTTATGTAGACGAAAGTAACTCTGGCGCTATCCAGTGTGCTGGCGGTAATCCGCGCTTCAACAGCTTGACTGTTGATGGTATGCGTATGAACGATAACTTTGGCCTAAATAGCAATGGTTACCCAACAGAGCGTATGCCCTTCTCTTTTGACTCAATTGCTCAAGTAGCTGTTGAGTTAGCGCCATTTGATGTTCAGTATGGTGGCTTTACTTCATGTAACATTAATGCGGTAACAAAGTCTGGTACAAACGAATTAACTGGCGGCGTATTCTTTGATTATACTAATGATTCACTTTCTGGTGACGAAATTGATGGCCAGAAACAAAACATAGGCAACTACACAGAGAAACGCTACGGTTTCAACTTCGGTATGCCATTAGTTGAAGACACCCTATTCTTGTTTACCAGCTATGAAAAGCTTGAAGGCTCAGAAATCTTCGAATATACGCCATTTGCAAATGGTAAAATTAGCCAAGCTCAGATAAATGAAATCATTACTATCACCAAAGATGTATATGGTTATGATGCAGGCTCTATGATACCGAGTATGCCAGTTGAAGATGAAAAGCTACTTGTTAAGCTTGACTGGAACATTAACAACGACCACCGTGCAAGCTTCGTATATAACTACAACGATGGTTTCTCTTTATCTCAGTCTGACTCTGGCTCTGACCGTTTATCTCTTTCAAATCACTTCTATGAGCGTGGTGCTGAATTTACATCATTCGTAACATCGATCTATTCTGACTGGAGCGACGTATTTACAACTGAAGTACGTGTTGGCTACTCAGAACTAGATAATCGTCAAATTTCGTTAGACCGTGCGTCAGGTTTTGGTGAATTCCAAGTTCGTGTTAACGATGTAAACGTTTACTTAGGTCCAGATGACTCTCGCCAGGCAAACAAGTTAAAATATGACAACTTATCTCTTAAATTCGCAGGTACCTATTATTTAGATGACCACGAACTTTACTTTGGTTATGAGCGTGAAGAGTTAGACGTATTTAACATGTTCGTACAGCACAACGAAGGTGAACACCGCTTTGGCAGCATTGAAGATTATCGCAATGGTGTGGCACGTGTATACTACGGTAATGCGTCATCTCACAACCCACAAGACGCTGCTGGCGAATTTAAGTACGCGCTGAATACGTTATATTTCCAAGACAAATTTGACCTGATTGACTACGACATTACCGTTACTGCGGGTCTTCGTTACGATTGGTATACCAGTGATGACGTTCCAGCGTTCAACCCTAACTTTAAAGAACGCTTTGGTTTCTCAAACCAGCAAAACTTAGATGGCGTTGATTTACTGCAACCTCGTTTAGGTATCAACTGGGTGCTTAACGACCAGTTAGAATTACGCGGTGGTATTGGCCTGTATTCAGGTGGTAACCCGAATGTATGGATCTCTAACAGCTACTCAAACGACGGTGTTCGTAACATCCAAGATAGTGAGCGTAATGTTCAACTACTTGGACCTGATGCCGTTGCATTTGTTGATGGTGGTAAACCTGGTTACGCAATTCCACAGTCGCTTTACGATAGCATCAGTACAGGCAGCGTAGATGACAGCACAAACGTAACAGATCCAAACTTTGAGATTCCTTCAGAGTGGAAGTTTTCACTTGGGGCTACTTATGTAACTGAATCAGATTACGTATTTACAGCAGATTATCTTTACACTGATAAGCAAGACTCTGCAGTTATCAGAAACCTTGCATTACAGACAAATGAAACTGCGCCTGATAGACGCCCTATTTACAACGACTCAATTCACTCACGTGAATCTGACTTAATGCTAACTAACGTACAAGGCGATGATGGTTATAGCCATGTATTGTCATTTGGCATGAATAAGTCTTTTGACAACGGTGTTGACCTTGCCCTTTCTTACGCTTATTCAGTGACAAAAGACGTGCACCCAATGGACAGCTCAGTTGCATTCTCAAACTTCCACAGAATTGCAACATACGATCCGCAAAACCCAGGTCGTTCACGCTCTGATTATGAAGTACCACATCGTGTAACAATGAACCTATCTTACAACACAGAGTTGTTCGACGGTTTAGATACTAAGTTCAGCCTATTCGGTCAAGCAAGTGTCACTAACCCTTACTCGTACACGTTCGAGGGTCAGCGCTCTAGCATGTTTGGTTATGCAGATGACAACCGCGACCTACTTTATGTGCCAGACGTTGACGCAGCAAACGTCGTATATGGTGATGACTTTGATAAAACAGCATTTGATGCATGGGTTGAGCGCGAAGGCTTAAAACGTGGTCATATCCAAGGTCGTAATTCGCAAGATGGCGAGTGGTGGGTAACGTTTGATTTAAAAGTTGAGCAAGAGTTTGGCGGTTTTGCTGAAGGTCACAAAGGTTCAGCGTTCTTCGTAATTAAAAACGTTGGCAACCTACTAAATGACGATTGGGGCACGCTTAACAAAGGTAACTCAATGCAAAATGCTGTTACAGCGTCAATCAATGATAACGGGCAATATGTATTTGAAAAGTTCAATAACCCATCGGGTACTGACTTTGAAATCAAACCATCGTTATACGAAATCCGCTTTGGTGTTAAATATAACTTCTAAGCTGTAATTCCTATCGATTGAATTTTAAATCTTAAAAAAACACGGTTAGCGCCCTTTGGAGCTAGCCGTGTTTTGATGTGATTTACAAATACTATCGAATGGATAGTTCTACTTTAACTAGATGTGGCTTGAACACGGATGCGCCCATTTAGCTTGATTATTTGAAATTGAAACAACCTAAACACACGGGAAACAACACAATGAGAAACGTTCGCTTAACTAAAGTGGCCGGCGCTTTAGCATTAGCTCTTGGCGTATCAGCAAGTGCATTTGCAGCTGACACATCATCTGCAATGCGTGGTAAAATCACCACTCCAACAGGAGACGCTGCTGCTAACGTTAAAGTTACAGTTATTCACGAGCCAACAGGCACAATCAGCACATTTATGACCAACGAATCTGGCGCGTTCATCGCAAAAGGCCTTCGTGTTGGCGGTCCTTACCGCGTAGTGCTTGATTCTGACAAGTATTCAGATGCACAGCTTAATGATATTTTCCTAGAGCTTGGTGATACGCACCGCATAGTTAACCAACTTGAGCCTTTACAACAAGTAGAAAAAATCGAAGTAACAGGTTACAAAATCGTACAGCAAGCTGGCGGCTCAAACAGCGTATTTGGCGCTGAAACAATTGAAAATGCGCCAAGCTTCAACAACGATATTAAAGACGTTGCGCGTATTAACCCACTAGCGAGCATTAACGGTGACGGTGAATTGACCATTGCAGGTAACAACCCACGCAGTAACAGCTTAACGGTTGATGGCATTGGTCAAAATGATGACTTTGGTCTATCGAAGCAAGGCTACCCTACTCTACAGCCACCTGTGGCACTTGATGCAATTGAACAAATATCTGTAGATGCATCACCTTTTTCTGCTAAAAAAGGTAACTTCGGTGGTGGTACTATCAATGCGGTAACTAAATCTGGTTCAAACGAATACACATTCACTGGCTTTTACGAGCACAGCTCTCCAAGCCTTGGTGGTAAGATTGACGACATCACTCAAAACTTTGACGGTCGTGATGCCGTTTTAGATTCAGATGGTCACAGAACTTTTTCGACCAAGTCAGTTGAAACTGAAGTAACAGAAAAGCGTTTAGGCTTCAGTACTGGCGGCGCTATCATCAAAGATGAACTATTCTACTTTGTAAACTATAACGCGTGGGAAAAAGAAAAAGAGTTGGGTTACGGTTTTGCAGGTTCCGGTGCCGAGAAAGAGTTTGTAGCGAGCCAAGCCGACTACAACACGTTCATTAATACACTTAACAATGTATATGGTCTTCAAGACTCTTTGAGTGGCGACCCAGAAGACAAAAGTGACAGTATTCTTGTTAAACTAAGCTGGAATATTAATGATGCGCACCGTGCTGACTTCACATATCAGTGGCAGAACGAAGAAGAAACAAGAGATTATCAAGACGAAGTTGCAACTGTTCAAATGAACTCTAGCTTGTTCACTTTAACGACTAAGTTCAATAACTTTGCAACTAAAATTTACTCAGATTGGTCTGATGATTTTACAACTGAGTTTGGATTAGCATATAAAGATGTAAGCAATAGCAGCGTAACTAACTCTGATCTGGGCTCAATCGAAGTTCACCTTAAAGATGGTCGTGGACCAGGTTTCCAGTTCGGTGCAACGGAATTCCGCCACAACAATGTTGGTGAAACTGAAACGCTAGAACTGACATTTGACGCAACTTACCTACTGGGTGACCACGAAATTGGTTTTGGTGTTCAGTACAAAGACTTGCGTTTATATAACTTATTTGCTGAGAACTCACGCGGTTCCTGGACATTTGCTAGCTTGGAAGACTTTGCTAACAAGAAGCTTCACATCAACCGTGACAATTATCAATTCACTTATGGTAATGCTTATACTAGTAATGCCAACGACATGGCCTATGACTCAACTCGCAACCAATTTGCGTTATATGTTGAAGACAAGTTTTACCCAACAGATGATTTAGAAGTTACAGCAGGTCTTCGTTATGAGCGTCTTTCTTCAAGTGACGAAGCGAAGCTTAACCAAAACTTCTTAAACGCTTACGGCTATAGCAACCAAGAAAACCTTGACGGTCTAGATATTATCTTGCCTCGTGTAGGTTTCAAATATTATGCAACCGAGTCTCTAACAATCAATGGTGGTATTGGTCGTTTCCAAGGTGGTATTCCAAATGTATGGTATAACGCACCATTCCAAAACGATGGTATTACTTACGTAACTGCTTCACAAAACGCGATTAACGATTACTTTGCAGGTGTGGAAGAAGTAGATATCACACGTGTTCCAGATGAAATTAAACAGTCTCTAGTTCAAGGTGCTGGTAGCACAAACTATACAGACCCTAATTTTGAACTACCTTCAAGTGTTCGTGCTCAAGTTGGTTTTGAATATGAATTCGACTCAGCGCTATTAGGTGACGGTTTTAAATGGACTGCTGAGCTTGCGTATCACAAGAAAGAGAATGAAGCGGTATGGCGTAACACTGCTATGCGACCTGTTGGCACAAGCGCTACTGGCCGTACAATTTATGAGAGTATCTACGAAGGTGATTTAAAAGACAACTTCGATATCATGATGACTAACTCTAAAGAAGACGGTCGTTCTGTTATCTTCAGTACGTCACTAGCTAAAGAGTTCGATAACGGTCTTTACGTATCTGCTAGCTATACTCATCAAGACGTTGAAGATGTAAACCCAGGTAGCTCATCACGTGCACAAAGTAACTACCAGTATGCAACGGTACATAGCCGCAATGTTGACTTAGTTGGCCGTGGTCACTATGAAGTTGAACACAACTTTAAAGTAAGTATGAGCTATAAAACTGAGTTCTTCGATGGTTATGCTACTAAGTTCAACGTATTCTTTGAGCGTCGTTCAGGTCGCCCATTTAGTTACACAATGGGCTTATTTAATGATGGTGACTTAGGTGATACGCGTGACTTCAACAGAGGTTCAGCTTATTTAGCTTACATCCCGACTGGTGCAGATGATGTAAATGTAGACTGGGCAAAGTCAAAACTGTCTTGGGCGGAGCTTGAAACATTACTAAACCGTGCGGGTATTTCAGAGCGCGGTCAATTACTTGGCCGTAATACTGGTACTCAACCTTGGGTTACAACCATGGATGTGAGCTTTAAGCAAGAGCTTCCAGGTTTCTCTGAAGGCCACAAAGGCGAGTTCTACGTAATGGTTGAGAACTTCGCAAATCTACTTAATAGTGACTGGGGTATTGAGAAGAAACTACGCTTCTCTGATCAAGCTATCTATGACTTCGGCGGCCTAGAAAATGGTAAGCTAGTTATTGATCCTCGCTATAATGGTGCAGATGTACGTAACTATACTGAAATCACTGAAGCATCAGCGTGGAGAGCTAAAATCGGTATTCGTTACACTTTCTAATCTCGATTTAATTAGCACATAAATTTAAAAGGCCAACATCATGTTGGCCTTTTTCTATAGTTTATCTACTTGAAGTTCTATTTTGTCCATCACGCTTTTCAGCAGTACTCGCTCTTCATTAGACAATTCCACTAGGAGTTCTTGCTCCCACTTAAGTGCCTTTGGAGACAATTGTGCGTAAAGCGCCTCCCCGTCTTTCGTTAAGCTCAGTAGCTTTGCGCGTTTGTCGTTAGGATCTGCACATAGTTCAATCAACTGTTTGTCTGTAAGTTGCTTTACAGCGCGTGACATTGTGGATTTATCGATTTGAGCTAAATCACACAAACGTTTTGCCGAACACGTTTCTTGTTGTGCAAGATGAGCAATGGCACGCCACTGAGGTACGGTTAATTCTGCTTCCTCAAAATACACGCTCGAAAAAGCAGTACTTACTTTATTTGCCAACTTCACCAGTCGATACGGTAAAAACTCTTCTATTTTTAGTGACACCTTATTCAAGGCTTCTGCTCCTTTAATACATCTGTAAAAAATTATATACAAACTAAATTGTGAAAGACACTTGATAATACTCTCACATGAGAGTATCTTGTTTGCATCTACTAAGGAGCGACAAATTATGAGCAACGATTTTCAATACCTAACAGGCTTTGGTAATGAGTTTGAAACCGAAGCGTTACCTGGCGCATTACCAATTGGTCAGTTTTCACCACAAAAAGTAAAATACGACCTGTACGCAGAACAATATAATACAACCGCGTTTACAGCGCCCCGTGCAGATAACCGCAGAAACTGGTTTTACCGTATTCGTCCATCAGTAGTACAAGGCGATTATCAAGCTATGGACAATGGCCTGTTGCGCACAGCACCTATTACTGAAGTACCAACACCCCCAACTATGCTGCGTTGGAACCCGATAGAGGTTCCAGCAGAAAAAACAGATTTTATTGATGGCTTAGTCACTATGGCTGCAAACGGCAGTGCCAATGGCCAAGCAGGTATCGGGATTCACGTGTATGTAGCGAACGCTTCAATGGAAGGCCGTTACTTCTACAATGCAGACGGTGAGTTCTTATTTGTACCTCAGCAAGGTGAGCTAGTGCTACACACCGAGTGCGGTAAATTAGCGCTACGTCCAGGTGAAATCGCCGTTATTCCTCGCGGTATCAAGTTCTCTGTTGAATTGCTCAGTGAGCAAGTTCGTGGTTATATCTGTGAAAACTATGGTCACCCGCTTATTCTTCCTGAGCGTGGCCCAGTTGGAGCTAACGGCTATACTAACGAGCGTGATTTCCAATACCCTGTTGCTGCATTTGAAGATAAAGAAGGCGACTTCGAACTCGTTGCGAAGTTTAACGGTAACTTATTCCGCTGTGATATCGGTCACTCTCCGCTAGACGTTGTTGCATGGACGGGTAACAGTGCACCATACAAATATGATTTAGCGCGCTTTAACGTGATGAATACGGTAAGCTTTGATCACCCAGATCCGTCAATCTTTACTGTACTAACGTCGCCTTCTGGCACAGCGGGTGTAGCGAACGTTGACTTTGTTATTTTCCCACCGCGTTGGATGGTGGCAGAAGACACATTCCGTCCTCCTTACTATCACCGTAATATCATGAGTGAATTCATGGGGTTAATTGAAGGTGTATACGACGCTAAAGAGCACGGCTTTGTACCAGGTGGCATGAGCTTACATAACTGCATGTCTCCACACGGCCCTGAAGCAGATGTGTTTGAAAAGGCATCAAATGCGGAGCTTGAGCCACAACGTTATGAAAATACTTTGGCGTTTATGTTTGAGTCACGCTATGTCATTTCACCAACTAAGTATGCGCTTGAAGGCAAAGAGCGTCAGCAAAATTACTTAGATTGTTGGAAAGGCATTAAAAAATACTATAAAGGCGCGTAACATAACGCTTACCAAAATGCTAAGGCACTCTTTTGAGTGCCTTTTGTCGTGATTAAGGAACAAACTATGAAACTCTATACCTACTTTCGCTCATCAGCAGCATACCGTGTTCGCATCGCTTTGAATCTAAAAAATATTGACCATGAACTGGTTGCGGTAAATCTATTAAAATCTGAACAGCAAAGCGAGGCATACACCAGTAAAAACCCGCAGGGGCTATTACCTGCCCTTGAAACAGAGCAAGGTGTTCTGGCTCAGTCACTAGCTATTTTAGAGTGGCTAGAAGAAACACACACTGACACGCCACTTTTACCTAATGATCCTTGGCAGAAAGCTCAAGTTCGTAATTTTTGCTATGCCATAGCCTGTGATATTCACCCTATCGATAATTTACGTGTGCTTAAATATTTAAGCCAAGAGTTAAACGTT
Source organism: Pseudoalteromonas sp. A25 (assembly GCF_009176705.1). Taxonomy (NCBI): domain Bacteria; kingdom Pseudomonadati; phylum Pseudomonadota; class Gammaproteobacteria; order Alteromonadales; family Pseudoalteromonadaceae; genus Pseudoalteromonas; species Pseudoalteromonas sp. A25. Next base: position 190,314 of record NZ_AP021847.1, read on the forward strand.
GATGATGAGCAAAAAAGTACGTGGTACCGTCATTGGGTGATCGAAGGATTTAAAAAGCTTGAACCAATGCTAGGTGATAGCAAGTTTTGTTTTGGTGATACACCAACCCTTGCTGATGTATGCCTAGTGCCGCAAGTGTTCAACGCATTGCGTTTTAAAGTAGATATGGCTCCTTTTCCTAAAATCGCTGCTATTTATGAGCGCTGTAATCAGTTATCTGCATTCAGCGATGCTGCGCCAGAGAATCAACCTGACGCACAATAGTCTCACTGCAATGCACAATGCACTTGGTCTAAATGCGAGATCAAGTCTAAGCCCAGATCGGTAAGATAACCACCATCTGGGCTATCAATAATTCCTTTATCATACAGCCTCTGCGCTGCGTCAATTAAACTTTGCTCTGCATCACTATGTATTTTTATACCTTGATGCATACTGGTTCGTGGAAATTTAGCTAACAATGTAAGCTCTGCCATCATATTTTGATCAAACGCCATTGCGATCCCCTTCTTTTGTTTTTATCTTGTTATAGTTACTCTTGCAAAGCGCATAACTGCTTTATTTATAGATTAGCCAACTCTGGGAGTTCTGCCATGAAATCACCTGTTTATATCACTTTAAGTGTTTTATTAATAACAGCAACTTATTCGTTTGCCGTTGATTCGAATCATGAAAAAGTCACATTGCTGGAGACACCACAGCGCGTATGTTGGTATCAAGGCGAACAGTACAGCGAGGGTGCTTTAATCAAACAGTTTGACTTACTATTTATTTGTAGTCATAAATACAGCAATCAACCACAAAGTCAGTTGGTATGGCTAAAAGCAAACAAAGAAGGCCAACCCATTAGGCTGGACCCAACAAAGACAATCAGGGTAAACTAAGCGCTTTTATAGTTAGAGTGGTCTCATGACGCAACAGCAGCCAAATAATCCATTACATGGTGTAAAGCTAGAAGACATTATTATTAAACTTGAGCAAGAGCTTGGCTGGCAGGCAATGGGTGAAGCTATCAACATTCGATGTTTTACTCATGATCCTAGCGTAAAATCTAGTTTAAAATTTTTACGAAAAACGCCTTGGGCAAGAGAAAAAGTTGAACAGCTTTATCTTGATACATTCCATGGCTTTGTTTGGCCATCAATAAAAAAGTAAATATTTAACTGAGCTTCTACTTCTGATAGAGCGCTTTATACGCTTCGACGATTTTTTCTTTAGTTCTCGGTGCTAGCGCTTTATTACAAGCAAAATAAAGCTGTGCACCAAAGTTTTTCAGTGTATATTTTTTTTCTAATAGAGAGGTCTTACGTTCTGTTGTTCTCTTATGCTCAAACTGCACATCACTCAAAATAACCAGATCCACAAAGCCCTTTCTTGTTGCAAGCAGCTCAAAAACATTATCAAAACTTGAGATCATAATTAGGTGCCTATCCTCTTCAAAGCCCCGCTCTTTTAAATACAAATGACTGAAGTTTTGCCTTATAACGGCTGTTTTATATTGCAAAGCGTCATCTAACTTTTCGATGTTGTATTTTTTAGAACGCAAGCCATAAAAAGAGGTGGTGAAACCGCTGATTGGAAATAGCCAATCAAAAAGCTTTTCTCTGGAGTCAGAGCGCGCAATTGAAAAAATACAACTATTGGGGTTTCGTTGGGCCGCATTGTAAGATACCGACCATTGATTGACACTGAATGTATAGTCCACTTCCGCTTTATTCAAAACGGCTTTGATTTTCTCTGCAGCTGATCCAACTAACACACCTTCATGATTAGTGTATTGAAAATCTGGGAAATCCTCCGTCATGACGTTGAGCGTGTTTGCATTGGATGCAAAACAAACAAAACTCAAAACCAATAACCATAAACGCATTCAGTAACTACCTGTAACCATGTGAACTAAAAGAAAATATAGCGCATTTGGCACAATTAGAACAGAAATGATACAAAAACGACTGCTTAAGTGAAGCCGTCGTTTTTGTATTACTGATTACTGAGATAGAAAGTTATGAGTTATTAATCGCATCTATTAAAAATGCCGATATTTTTGCACCTTCTCGCAGAGTGGTCTCTGAACTTGTTTGACCCACTAACGAACTGTCTGTAAACGGAGCAATTTCCATCATGTCAGCCCCTGTGATTGGAAACTCTGCTCTAAGCGCATTGAGTATCGTCAATGCCTCATCAGGTGTCATACCGTTCCCCTCTGGCGTGCCTGTTGCAGAGGCAAACTCTTCATCTAATGCATCAATATCAAAGCTTACATATAGTTCATCAACGTTGTCGGATTTTAATTGTGCTATCACCTGCTGCGCAATTGTTTGTGCACCCTGCTCACGAATTTCATGAGCCCAATGCTGTTTCACCCCAAATGTTGACTCCCAATGTGCTTTATCCTTGCCACTCGAGCGAATACCAAACTGGATCAGATGGTGAGGAGCAGGTAAAAACTCTAGAATATGTGTGCACCAAGAGCCAAAACATAAGTCAATACCCAAGCGCTCCACCAACAAATCAGTATGGGCATCAAAATGGATTATAGCAGTACGTTTGCCACTATCACGCTTGGCTTTTAAATACGACTTGGTTAAAGGGTAACTAATTGAATGGTCGCCACCAATTCCGAATATACCTTTATCTGGGTGTTGTTGATAAAAGCCATCACAAACATCTTCAGTGATTGATAATGGTGATACGTAATACTCACTGTTTTCATTGTGGTAAAGTGCTTTTTGACAGTTACTTATGGTCGCTTCATTTAAGTATTTATCATGTAATAAATGAGGGATAACGCGAACATCACCTAGGTCAAACGCGCTTACTTGTGGCTGTTGCTCTATCAAGGTTGAGCGCAAAAAGAGTGGTCCCCAATTGGCACCTCTTAAAATACCGCCACCACAGTCAGAACTGATCCCAAGTATTGCCGCCTTGTACTCACTTTGCTCTAAGTTTTCCAACGAGGCTTTCCACAGAGCATCAACCCCTTCAGTTTGACCGTACAGCTTAGTCCTCAATGCGTCTTTTCTTTCTTTGGCTGTGTTGACAGTAAAAACACCGTCTCCAGGGGGACACAAACAGTGCTCAAGTTTTTGTATAAATTGTTGTTTTGTACTCGCCATGTGAAGCCTCCAAAGATAATAACTTTTGCATATTAATGCGCTTTACTATTTTTTTACTCTGCGTCATTCCCATATAAATCAACGCACACTAGCTTGAATGTAAAGGGTTAATGAATTTATGAACAAAAAATAAATTTTAATAATAAACAATACGTTATGAATAGTAATTAGTTCATAAAGTATCTATCGCGCAGTAATAAATCCAAACTTAACGGAGGTATAACATCGTGGTTGTTAATGTCAACCACGGTGGCAGTGGGTCGCCTGCAACACCGTGGTTTTATATTCATAACTCATGAATAGTTACGGTTTATTCGTAACCTCTTGGCTTTTTAGTTTTTATAATAGCGATATAGCCATGCCAACTCGCATAGCTCAACAATGGCATGATAATAATAAAGCCAGCCGTGCCTGTTAAAAACCCTAGCAGCACAAGCAGCACTATTAACGCACACCACACAACCATAGCGCTTACATTCGTTTTAACAGCGTGCATTGAACTAATCACCGCCGTCATAATATCGACTCTACGCTCCATCATTATTTGTGGGGTAAAGGCTGAAATTGCAAATACAGCCGCCATCAGCACGCCACCCACCAGCGTACCTAAGGTTAAAAATGCCGATAACTGCTCAAATGTAGGATCAGTTACATTGGGGTACAGTGCATGGATCAGCGCAGCCAAGCGCATCCAAATTATCATGATGACCATCAGTAAAATAGCAAAGCCCCATTCACCAGCGGGATTTCTAAACATTGATTTGAGACTGTGTCTAAACGTTGGTGTGTGGCCTTTTTCTAATTCCCATGCAACATCATAAAGGCCCGCAGCAAAGGCTGGACCAATCAATGCAAAAGCAACCGCTGCTGGTAAAATCACTAAATGAGTGCCTGATTGATACACGAGCCACATTATTGTGGCCGGGATAATAGTAAAAACTAAACCATAAACCAAACTCAAGATTGGCGCTCGAGTCATGTCTTTAAATGCAAGAGCAAGCCAATGAAAAGCGGCAAATGTTCCTATTTTGTTACTTTCAAAGCAACGCGCAAATTCTGTATTTTTATCAATTGGTGGAGATGCTGGCATAATAAGTCCTCTTATATTGCTACACTTAAGGTTTAGAAGATCAAACTTAAAGATGCAAGTAAGCGCAGAACTGAGACAAAAATAGGACATCCGTCCTGTACTTTGAGTCCAGTAATAATAAACATTACGCTTTAGATAAAAATAAGGTTTACTATGGATAAGGTATTTCATTTAGGGCTAGATAAACAGGCACTAAACGGCGCAACTCTGGCAATTGTACCGGGCGATCCTGAGCGTGCAAAACGCATTGCGCACAAGCTAAACGACCCTATCTGTTTAGCCCAAACTCGTGAATTTCATGTCTACAGAGCCACACTTAACAACCACTCTGTTGTAATTTGCTCAACGGGTATTGGTGGTCCATCTACTTCCATAGCTGTAGAAGAGTTGGCTCAATTAGGTATTCGTACTTTCTTACGCATTGGTACAACAGGCGCAATACAACCCCATATAAATGAGGGCGACGTTTTAGTTAGCACAGCTTCCGTCAGGTTAGACGGTGCAAGTCAGCATTTTGCTCCTTTAAGTTACCCTGCTGTTTCAGACTTTCACTGTACACAAGCAATGGTGAATGCGTGTGAACAGTTAGATATCCCGCACCATATCGGTATAACTGCTTCTAGTGATACATTTTACCCAGGCCAAGAACGTTACGATACCTACTCAGGCTATGTAAACAAAGCATTTCAAGGTAGTTGCGAAGAGTGGCAAAAGTTAAATGTCATGAACTATGAAATGGAGTCAGCGACACTATTTACGATGTGCGCGGCTTTAGGCCTAAAAGCGGCTTGTGTGGCGGGCGTACTTGTTAACAGAACTCGTCAGGAGATCCCAACAGTTGACCACGCAAAAGTCGAACATGACTCTGTTGCGGTCGTGATCAAAGCTGCTGAATTACTTCTTAAATAACTTTTAAGTTAAAGGCCTCTGTATACAGAGGCCCTAAAAACACAATGACCAGCATTTAGTTAAGCTTTGCAGTAATATAGTTAGGCTTAATGTCTGCGTTATAACTCGCTAAAACAGCCTCAGCAACTGCTGTTTGATTCTCAAGTCCATCGCTTTGCACTAAAGTAACCTCACATATACCCGCCTGCTCTACAGTTAGTCCTGCAAGTGCGAGCTGACTTAATGCACTTTGCATTGGTGATAAACTAGGGTTATAGGCTGCGTTCTCGGCGTAGCGACCATAAAAATTACCATGAGATGCAGTGCATATTTCAACTGCTGATAAGTTTTTAGAATAAGGAGCGTAGGCGCGTTGTAAGTGAGACTTTAACTGCTCACTGATCTCACTCGACAAATCAGTGATTGCTAACGCACTGCTGTCAAGTAAGCGCGCAGAATTTCCAAGCTCTTGCGGGCCGAATGCACTTGGCAATAACTCATGCAAGTGTGTGTTTAAGCTTGGCAACATGATCTTGAGCTGTTTAGCTGTGGATAGTTCATTCATAAATTGACGGCAATGACCACACGGTGCATCAGTGATTGCCATCGCACTGACCTCTTTTGCACCATTTAGCCATGCATTATTTATTGCTGACTGCTCAGCATGAACGACGAGGCATAAGGCCTGATGAGAAAACTCTAAATTGGCACCTAGATATGCATTTCCACTAATTTTATCGTAGGCGACTGCGCCAACATTAAAATGCGAGATCGGTGCCACAGAAAATGTTGCGGCTACAGGAAGTAAGGCTTTGAGCAACGCATCCATATCGCAATCTAGTTGCTGTTGTAGGTCGCTTAGTTGTTCTTTTGAAAAATAACCGCGTGTATGCTTTGCTTGGCGTTGTAATTGTTTTAATTGTTGCGGATTAAATACTGCCATTATTGGGAACATAATTGATTAATGGCAGCACAGTTTAAGCAGAATCTATAAATTACACAACCATTGCTTTGCAGATTTAAAGCATTCGAAGTTTTCTGCATTGACGTTGTAACGCTTTGCTTTTTGTAAAATTAAGTCGTGCATGTATCCCTCGAAACCCACTACTCTTGCTACAGTGAAATCGCGCAAATAATGTGCAACCTTTGGCATAAAATCAACAATATCAATCGCAGCAAAGCGGTGCTCTACCTCACTCAAGTCAATTAATATTTTTGAACTGTTATGAGCTTTAGCGTAGTCATTGGCGATTCGATAAACACTCACAACATCATCGGCGCTAACGCAACCGCGCAACGTCATTAAGATTAACGATGTCGTATCATCATATGTGATACTAGTAGACAGTGTTGACATTGGACCTCAATTATAATTGCAAAAAAGCTTAGCTTCGCTAGCTCGAACATAAAACAACCAACTGGTATAACCAGTCGAACGATTTTATTTAAATGCAGACCGAAGTCAATAAAATTAATCAAAAACACCTACTAAAAACAAAAAACCAACCCTAAAGGATTGGTTTTTACTCTACTATCAGCAAAACAGCCAAAGTGAACATTAAAGCTGCTTTTGTTTGCTCGTCTAACCAGTATTTCGCATACCTGCAGCAATACCTGTCATCGTGATCATTAATGCGTTATCAATGTCATCACTGTGTCCGGAGCGAGCTCGATTGAGTAGCTCAACTTGCAGCACATTAAGTGGATCGGTGTAAGGGTTTCGCAGCGCAATAGACTCTTTTATCCAAGGTTGAGCAGACAACAACGTTGAGTCAGGCGCAAGACGTTGAACGAGGTCACGAGCTTGGCTCAACTCATCTCTAAGCTTTTTGCCCAAAGGTTTATAATCGTCATCGACTAACCCTTTCTCATAGTGTTCGCTTAACCAGCTATCCGCTTTGCAAAATACCATCTCTAGCATCTCTAGCCGAGTTCTAAAAAATGGCCAACGCTCACTCATTTCTTTTAATGTTTGCTCTGAATAAGTCTCAACAGCGGCACTTAAACCTTGTAAAGCACCTAACCAAGCAGGCAGCATGAGTCTGTTTTGACTCCACGCAAAAATCCAAGGTATTGCACGTAGACTCTCCACTCCCCCATTCGGATTACGCTTTGCGGGTCTGGAGCCCAATGGCAACTTGGCCAACTCCACTTCTGGCGTTGCCATTCTAAAGTACGGAACAAATTGCGGGTTTTCTCTGACAATACTGCGATAATGTTCGCACGAAGCGCTGCTGATCAGCTCCATAACCTCCTGCCAGCTAGCTTCTGGTTGAGGCGGAGGCAATAGATTACTCTCAATAATCGCACCACTGTATATAGCTAAGCTCTGGATCGCTACTTTTGGTAAACCAAATTTAAAGCGGATCATTTCACCTTGCTCAGTCACTCGCAAACCATTTTTTAATGAACCAGGAGGCTGAGAACGTAAAGCTTGCGCTGCTGGCGCACCACCACGACCTATCGTACCGCCGCGACCATGGAATAAAATAAGCTCGATATCTTGTTGCTCACAAATGTCGACTAGTTTCTCCATGGCACTATATTGGGCCCAACCAGCGGCCATCATTCCCGCATCTTTTGCAGAGTCTGAGTAGCCAATCATCACAAACTGTTTGCGATTTATATGCTGTCGATACCATGATTGAGCAAACAGCTCTGTCATTACCTGTGCACTGCGATTTAAGTCATCTAAAGTTTCAAATAAAGGCGCAACAGGTAATTTAAATTTGCAACCACTTTCTTGCAGTAATAACTCAACCGCCAATACATCAGACGCATTTTGCGCCATTGAAATGATATATATACCCAATGCATGTTCATCTTGATTGGCTATCACTGCAAATGTATCTAATACTTCTTGCACATTGCTGCTGGGCTGCCAATGTTTTGGTATCAAAGGCCTGCGAGAGTTTAACTCTGCCAATAAAAACGCTTGTTTATCTTGCTCCGACCAATCAGCGTACTTTCCAAGCCCTAAATACCCAGTCAACTCACTAAACACCTCCGTATGGCGCGCAGAATCTTGACGAATATCGAGTTTACATAAATTAATACCAAAACAATTTAAGCGTCTGATCACATCTAGTAATAATCCATTGGCAATAACATGCATGTTCACATTGCACAAAGATCGATATATCAGCTCTAAAGGCGCTTTAAGTTGAGAAACTTGCGTAATTTTATCTTGCTTTTTGGTTGGTTCATTTTTGATTTTGTGTTCGAGTGCAAAAATTGTTTCGCTAACTTGCGCTTTGAGTAATTTTAGTAAATAGCGATACGGTTCACTTTGCTCTGAAACATACTCCTTAAGCTCGTCACTTGCGCAATGCATTGACAGCTCAGCACCCAGCTTATCTAAATCTCGATAATACAGATCCAGCGCCATCCAACGGCCATGGTCAAGTACGGTTTGAGTGATTTGTGCTGTCACAAAAGGGTTACCATCTCGATCTCCGCCCATCCATGACGTGAAAGCGACGGGTGAAAAGTCCTCTGGTAACTTAAGAGCTAATATCTCCTCACTGTAGCTGTGAAATTGACGAATAAACTCAGGGACTGCATGCCAAAGGCTATTTTCAATAACAGCGAAACCCCACTTTGCTTCGTCTAATGGCGTAGGTCGCTTGCCCCGTATATCGTTGGTATGCCAAGCTTGGCAAATCAGCTGCTCAATTCTGTCAAGCAAGTAGGCCTGGTGGTGATCATCTAAAACATGTAGCTCTAGCGCCTCTAAACATTCACTCAATTCAACATGCTTACTAATTATGGTGCGTCTAGTAACTTCGGTAGGGTGAGCTGTAAGTACCAAGTCCATCTTTAAGTTTGCAATAACCTGCGCAACTTGGTTCAAGTTCAGCGAGCCATCGTCTACGTTTGCTTTAAGCTGTGTTAACGTACTTTTTAAAGTACTTAGCATTCCATCTGGCGCGCCTTGCTTTGATATCGTATGAAACTGCTCAGCTACATTGGCCAAATTTAAGAAGTGATTAAAAGCGCGAGCGACCGGCAATAGCTCTTCATCGGTCAAGCCATGGAGTGTATCAATAAGTAAGGCGCGGTCTTGCTCATTACCATTACGAGATGACTTAGATAATTTACGAATTTGCTCCACTTTATCGAGCACTTTTTGACCTTGGGCCTGTTTTATCGTTTTTCCTAACAGTTCACCTAACATACTGACGTTAGTACGTAACGTTTGATATTGCTCAGTCATGATGCATCCTTTGTCTAGATTTTATACTACTCACTATACCGAGATTAATTCGATTTACGAGCGATCTCTTTTTATCTGTTAACCGTAAACTAATGTATCAAAGTTAAAGTTAGACGTGACATGAAAATATTTTATGATAGCCAATGCCCGTTGTGTGTAGCAGAGATGAAAAGCTTGCAATCCTATGATCAACAGGGCTGCATTACGCTTGTTGATTTGCATGATGAGCGCTTTCCCGAGCAATATCCTGATATCGATAGAAACCAAGCACTTAAAGTACTTCATCTGCAAGACTGCGAAGGCACAGTGTGGTTCGGCTTAGACGCCACCTATCAAGCATGGAAAGCTGTTGGCAAACACCGATGGCTTAAAGTATTGCGTATTGTGCCCATCCGCTGGGCAGCAGATTGGTGTTATCTATTTTTTGCCAAGCATCGCATTGCAATTTCGAAAGTATTAATGCCTAACCAGTGTGCGCGTTCTGGGTGTAACATCAATGAGTAACACAACAATTATCATCATTGGCGCTAACGGTGAAATTGCCAAAGCGTTTATGCATGAGCAAAGAATAAAGTACCCTCACCACACATTGATAACCATCAGTCGCGGGCCTTTTGAGCAACTAGATGCTCATCATGAGCATTTTTTATGCGACAACTCAGAGCAAAGCATCAACAACCTAGCACCCCAAATAGAATCACACATAGCCAACGCGCAAAGCGTGACCATTTTCAATGGGCAATTGCATAATGACAAGTTTGTACCAGAAAAACGCCTAGAAGATATGAGTGAGCAATATCTAATTTGGCTTTTTAAAACGAATACCATCACTCCCATGCTTTGGCTAAAAGCCATAGGACAACGCTTGACCAACCAAAGCCGTTGCGTCATTACCGTATTAAGTGCCCGGGTGGCAAGTATAGACGACAATCAACTTGGTGGTTGGTATAGCTACAGAGCCAGTAAAACTGCTTTGAACATGGCAGTCAAAACGGTATCTATAGAGCTTGCTAGGCGAGCGAAACACTGCAAATGTGTTTTATTTCATCCGGGTACTACCGACAGCAGCTTATCTAAGCCATTTCAAAAAAATGTACCCGAAGGCAAGCTATTCACGCCTCAATTTGTTGCACAGCAGCTTAGTCATTTAATTACAACTAGAGTGGTAGATGGGCAAGTTGACTACATCGACTGGCAAGGAAAAACAATTAATTGGTAATGAGTTCAATTCATAAAGGTATCGCATGCACTTTTCAAAACAACATATCGACGCATTAGACAAACAAACCCGTGTTCATTTGATTAACTCTTTGTCAGGGTTTAAAAGCGCGAATCTCATTGGCACAGCCGACAAGCAAGGTAAAGAGAACTTGGCTATCGTAAGCTCGGTATTTCACCTTGGTGCCAACCCACCTCTGATTGGCATGATTATGCGGCCACACTCAGTACCGAGACACACATTAGAAAACATTTTAGAAACTGGCCATTACACCATAAACCATATACATACAGAAATTGTTGAAAAAGCGCATCAAACATCAGCGCGGTATGACAAAGCGATTTCAGAATTTTCGGCTGTAGGGCTAACGCCACAATACCATGAACCATGCATGGCACCTTTTGTGAAAGAGAGCAAATTAAAAATTGCGGTAACACTTAAAAGCACTCAAACAATCGAGCTGAATCAAACCGAACTCGTTATTGGTGAGATAACTGATATTTATTTAGAAGACGACGCAGCGTATTGCCACGATGGGTTCTTAGACTTAGAGCAGTTACAAACAGTGGCCATTAGTGGCCTTGATAGATATCACACAACGTCAGGCCTTACTCGGTTGAGCTACGCTAAAGTCGACAACCCACTTCAAACACTGCCGATTAAAGCGCATAAAAAATATAACTCTTAGCAATAGCAATCTTTTCTTGCACTTAGTTTACTAATAATGGTCCAATGTAATACATTAGCTTTATTTATCGCTTTAACACTAGCATGAGGTTTAAGCGGTTTCACTTAGCACCAAACATTGTCAAATAATAGGAGACGTAACATGTGGCACAAAAAACTAAAAGTTGCCCTATGTGTCGGTATGTTGGCATGGGCATTACCAAGTAACGCAGGTTTAGAAGAAGGTATCGAAGCTGCCAATAAAGGTGACTTTGAAGTTGCATTGAAGGAGTTTAGATACCTAGCAGACATGGGGTATGGTCCTGGGATCTACGAGTTAGCTAAAATGTATGAAGGTGGCTACGGTGTGCCTAAAGATTTAAGAAAAGCCGCCCAGCTATTTCAAGATGCTGTCAATACTGGTGTTGCTGACGCAATGTTTTCATTAGCCGTCATGTATGAACAAGGAAATGGGGTTAAACAAGACAAGCAAAGAGCCGTTGAGTTATATACCCGTGCTGCAAAGAAAAACTTGGCAGCTGCTCAGTTTAACTTAGGTGTAATGTATACCAATGGTGATGGGGTAATTAAAGACTATCATACCGCGATGGATTGGTACGAAAAAGCGGCTGCAAGTAATTACACACTAGCACAATTCAATTTAGCGCTAATGTACTATCAGGGTTTAGGTGTAAGCAAAAATATCGAGAAGTCTTTTATATGGAACACGATTGCCGAATATAATGGCAGCCAACAAGCCGCTGAAAGTCGCCAGCTCGATGAAAAACAGCTATCTCCGTCACAAATAGAGCGCGCAACTGAAAAAGCGACTGAAATATATTATAAAATTCAAGCTCGTAAGTATATTCCAGAAGTAAGGCCTCGTAAAGCTGCTTACTAAAGCCCAAGCGTTGCATTAAAGGCTAGCTCATATCAGCTTTGTATTTTGGCTAACCAACGCCAAAACAAGAAATTGAGATGAGCTAGCACAATTAACGACAATAACTGGGTGGGTTTTCATTCCATACCCAACGTCGTCTTGCTTCCCATACACATCTATTTGGATCTTGTACTGTTCTAGTTCTTGTTGTATGTTCTGTGCGGTCTAAATCCCACCAAAGGTAAGTAGATGGACACGAGACATGGCCGTCTAACGTGTTACTCACACTATTTGGTGCACCTTGGTTTGGATAATCAGTGTAATAATGACAAACAGTCACAGGGTAACTTTGCTCAACAGAGCAGTTTTTTACATAATATGTTTCCCAATATCCACATTCATCCGCGACAGCTGTGCCCGATAAAAAGAGCATTGAAACTGATAATAAAGCTTTTTTCATAACCTTCTCCTTTTTCCTTGTTTTACTTTATCTATTCCCACGTAGGTACATCCTAACCCGTCCAGCAGGAATATCAGATTAACAAAAATGACACCGCTGTCAATAAAGTTAAGCTGTATATATCTTAAACATTTTGGCTGCTCTATAAATTTACAAAAATAGTGATATGAGCTCGAACTTCAAGGCACTATGAGCTCATGAGGATGTGACGAAAAGTGGATATACGCTCACTTCAGCATAAGCTTTTTAACCAAATAAGTAAGGACCTTAGATTGCTTTAGCATCAAGTGGGTACGAAGCCTGGTCTTTTTATTGCTGTGCAGTATGCTCTTTGCGTGACTGAGTTGTATAAAACCCTCTTTGGCATGATACTGACCCATTCCTGAGTGCCCTACGCCACCAAAAGGAATATCCTCTGCAGTAACTTGAAGTACCGTTTCATTAATAGCCAATGTGCCAGTACGCAGCGTTTTACTCACTTTATTTATCAATGACGTATCATCGCTAAATAAGTAAGTCGCTAATGGCCTTTCATGCAACTCAACGTATTGTATTGCTTCGTCTACATTATCAACGACCATTATTGGTAAGATAGGACCGAAGATCTCGCTTTGCATCACTTGCATTGACGAGCTTGGATTGATCACAAGGTGCAACCCCATGCGCTGAGGTGCATCTTGCGAAGGTAACGATGGCCATATCGTCGCTCCCTTACTTTTTGCATCCACCAGCAGCTCGTTTAGTCGAGCAAACTGCCTTGAATTAATTATGCTGGATATTTTTTCGTCATGCTCTTTGTTTGGGTAGTTAAGCGTATATTGCGCCTTTAGCTCTTTAATTAACCCTTCAAACTGCGGTTTAGTCACTACTACATAATCTGGTGCAACACATATTTGTCCGCAATTGAGAAGTTTACCAAATAAAATTGCTTTAGCGGCGTGCTTCAAATCAGCATCATCAGCAATGATCACAGGAGATTTGCCACCTAACTCTAAAGTCACTGGCACCAAATTTTGTGCGGCTGAAGCCATGACTTTTTTACCAATTTCAGTAGCACCTGTAAAAAACAAATGGTCAAACTTCAACTGTGAAAACGCATTAGCTACATGATGGTCTCCCTCAACAATTACGCAATGTTCACAGAGCCCAACAAACATTTTTTTTATTACTTGGTTTACCTGTGGCGTAAACTCGCTAAGCTTCAGCATAACTCTGTTGCCCGCAGCCAGCGCAGTAGCAACTGGCAATAATGCTAGCTGAATTGGATAATTCCATGGCGAGATAACCCCGACTACTCCTTTTGGTACATAGTGCACCGACGCTTTTGAAGGCCATAACATCATTCCAGCGCTACGTTTTTGGGGTTTCATCCAACCTTTTAAGTGGCCACACATATATTTCAGTGCATTGACCGTAGGAATGATATCTCCAAATACAGAGTCAAACTCTGTGCGACCATTAAAGTCACTTCGAGCAGCAGCAACCAATTCATCCTGATGTGCGACCAAAGCCTGCTGAAGTGTTTTAAGCAGTTTGACTCGCGTTTGAGTGTCTTGATACGGCTGCTGTGAAAAAGCCACCTGCAGTGCCATCAACTGCTTGTTTAATTCACTGAGCTGTTCAACTTGCATCGAATACATATCCTTTTTAATCATTGGATTAATATATCAAGCGAGCACTATCACGCAACATACTTGAGCCGAATGAAGAGCCTCATAGTTTTAATAGCCAAACAACCAAGCTCCAACGGTCATTGTTAGTATCGTGATCAATACTATCGCAATAATATTCATAGCAAATCCTGCTTTAACCATATCACTTATTTTTAACTCACCAGAGCCAAAAACAATCGCATTGGGGGGCGTTGCTACCGGCATCATAAACGCACAACTCGCTGCCATTGCAGCTGGAATAACCCAAATCAAAGGCGTGCCCGCAACTTGTTCAGCGATAGGTCCCAGCAACGGTAAAAAGCCCGCCGCAGTGGCTGTATTACTAGTTAGTTCAGTTAAAAAGCAGATTAACGCACTAACCAATAATACGCCAACAATGATTGGAACGAGCGATGCACCTGCCAAAGAGTTTGCTACATAGTCTGCAAGCCCCGAACCTTTAATTTGAGCTGCTAAAGTAAGCCCGCCACCAAACAATAGTAATATGCCCCAAGGGAGCTTATTTGCTGACTCCCAGTCCATGATACGCTGTTGAGGCTGACCTGACGGTAATACAAATAACAGCAATGCGGCTGCAACAGCAATACCGGTATCCGTAATATTTAAACCTGTCCACATAGCTAAATAAGGGCGCAATATCCAGCTCAAGGCTGCAAATACGAATACCCCAAACACGTTTTTTTCTGCGATGGACATGTTGCCCAAAGCGCTCAGTTGCCCTTTAAATAGACACTCTAGATCAGCCTCTGAAGAAGTCGCCTTTACTTTAAACGCAAACCGCACTAACCATATCCAGCAAAGTACTATCATCAGCACACAGAACGGTACTGCCAATACCATCCACTGGGCAAAACCAATTTTGATTTGGTAACTTTCCCACAAAAATGCTGCCATCAAGGCATTGGGAGCTGTGCCAATAATAGTGCCTACGCCACCAATGCTGGCGCTATAAGCAATGGCTAACAGCAAGGCTTTACCATAGTTCTCGCAATTTCCGCCATTATCACGCAGAACATGTATTACAGATAAAGCAATCGGTAGCATCATCAATGTAGTGGCGGTGTTGTTTATCCACATAGATAAAAAACCGCTAACTAACATCATGGCTAATATTTGTACTTTGGCATTGTTACCGCAGCGTAACATGGTATGAAGCGCAATTCGCCGATGCAATTGCCACTTTTCCATCGCAATAGAAATTAAAAATCCGCCTAGAAACAAAAATATTAAAGGGTGCGCGTACAAACTCGTTGCTGACTTAATATCATTAATGCCAGCTAGAGGAACAGCAATAATGGGTACTAGCGAGGTAACAGGGATAGGAACCACTTCACTCACCCACCAAATTGCTAACCAAATCGCTAGCCCCGCAGTTCGCCAAGCCTCTGGAGGTAACCCAGCAGGCGCTTCTGTTAGGCAGGTAATTAAAAATAAGCTTGGCGCTAATAACAGTAACAGTGTATTAGAATTATTATTGATTGTTTTATTCATATATATCGCAAAAGAGTTAAGGCTTATCTATAGGGTAATTTAACATTTTGGACAGAGTATGAAGCAGAGCAAGAACGACAACAAGATGTAAGGTAAATAAATCGTTAAGTAGAATAGGGGCACCAAAAGCGCCCTATCCTAATAAACAAACCGTGCGCAGCTATTGAGCGTTAATTGTCAATGTAACGCCGCTACTGGCGTTATAGCCTTTAAGGCCAATGTACCAAGTACCCGATGCTGGGGCATCAAAACTACATGATTCACTATTGCCATTTTTGAATGGGCGACAGTCATATACATTGTCTGATACCGCGGTTGCATGCTTAACATACAAGTCTATATCACCTGTGCCCCCAGAGGTACTTACTGTAAAGTTAGAATGTCCGGCCTCTAGAACTTGCTCAAAGTTAAGCCAAGCACCGCGATTAACACTCAAGTTAGTCTCTTTGCGATTAATGGGAGTTGGTCCATCACCAATGGCTTGATAACTTCCCGTAAGGCTAACACCGCTTATTTGGTTCCAAGCTTCAACCATTACATGATAAGTCCCCGTTTGTGCATTTGAGATGATACAACTTTCGTTACTCGATGACGTTGTGCTTTTACAGTCATAACTTTGCAAAGTTGGTTTTGAATCAAATTTAACATAAAGGTCCGCATCGCCAGTACCACCCGAGGTAACGAATTTCAGCCCAGTGCTATTTGCAGGAACATCGAGCGTAAAGAATAGCTGTTGTTTTGCAGCACCAGAGATACCTGTTTTTGCAACTCCGTTTTTGAGTTTGTTATTTGGTTCGGGATCAACACTTCCCGCATCTTTTGCCAACTCAGCCAAGTATGTCACTGCCAATTTAGCGAATTTAACTGAATGCTCAGCATCAAACTCAGTATCGTTGACGGTATGGATCTTTCTATTAATGTCAGACATAGACGATTCAAATGGCATCGATGCCGCATAGCCTTGTTGGTACCATGAAGCATGATCTGAGCATCCATAGCCACATTGGTCGAAGCCATAACTTATCGTTGGTAAGTAAGTATCAATTAACTGGCCTAAAAATTGATTTTGCGCGCCATTGGTATAATCGGTCATCATTACAATGTCTTGCGTGCTACCGTTTCTGCCAGACATATCAAATTGCACCATACCAACCACGTTCTTGTTTTGCGATTTATATGCTTGTGCAATGGCTTTTGAACCTCTTAAACCCACTTCTTCAGCTGCATAACCCATAATTTGAATGGTACGCTTTGGCTTAAAGTCACTTGCTACAATAGCGCGCAAAGCTTCGGATAAAACAGCGATACCAGAGGCATTATCATCTGCACCTGGCGCTCTACCAGAGCTTGGACTTGATGAATTGATAGAATCTAAATGGCCACCAATTACAACTATTTCATCTGGTTTTTCAGCGCCTGGAATTGTGACAATCACCGATGACTGAGACCAGCTGTGATTATAATACTCTACCGTAATATCACTTCTAGATGCACTAAGTTGCTCCCAGTGACCCTTTATCCATTGCGCCGCATCAACGCCGGTTTGTTGCGTATAATAACGGTTATGAAACCCTGTCAGCGTATTAACGGTATTAGTTAGATTGCTTGCAAAAACATATCCCAGTAGGCTATTCACTCTCTCAGGATTATCAATGGTATAATCGACCAGTAATGGTGTGATAGCGCCCTTATCTACTTCAGCTAATTGTGCTAAATACTGTTGCGCTTCTTGATATGAGCTATGCGCCACAAAACCGCCACAGCGGTGGTAGTTATCGTGCATAAACGCACTTAGCTCCCCAACCATCCCCTGATTTATGTGCATTAAATCTGCATTTAATTGCCCACTTGCCTGCGTATTTACCGACAAGCCACTCATCATGCTTTTCAGTTGGTAATGTTTAGCAGCATGTGGGTCAATGGTCACCCAAATTTTTTCATCGCTTTGCATATCTGCTTTTGCCACAAAGCCAGCGATTAAGCTGGCTCCAACTAAGGGCAACGTTATTGCTTTATACATGTTGTTTTCCTTTATGGTTGCATAAGAAAGGGAGCAACAGGTTGCTCCCTTACCATTGTGTAGCTTAATTTGCTTTGATACTAAGCGTTACGCCACTTGCAGTGTTGTAGCCTCGTAAGTCAATATGCCAAGTACCTGCTTGAGGATTAGCGATAGTACACGTTTCATTGTTGCCATTTTTGTATGGACGACATTGATAAGTTGTCGTCGTAGACGCAGCGCCAAAGTTCACATAAAGGTCCGCATCCCCCGTGCCACCAGAGATAGTCACGTCTAGCGATGAATAGCCTGCACTCAAGTCTTGAGTGAAGCGCGCCCAGTCACTACGCGCTACTGACACATTTGATTCTGTGCGGTCTATCGGCGTTGGACCCCCTGTATCTGTAGAGAAGCTACCCGTTAGCGTTACGCCAGAAATTTGATTCCACGCTTCCACCATTACAAAGTAAGTACCAGCTTGAACATTGTTGATAGCGCAGCTCTCTGTAGAGGTTGAGCTTGTGCTCTTACAATCAAATGTATCTAGCGATGGACGAGCACCAAACTTAACATATAAGTCAGCATCCCCTGTTCCACCTGCTGTCGCAAAGTTCAAGTTTGTCGCGCCCGCAGGCACATTTAGCACAAAGAACTGCTGCGCTTTTGATGCGCCAGAAATCCCCGTACGAGGCACTCCGTTGAAGATTTCTTCATCTGTAATTGGACCGCCACAATTACCACCTGGGCTTGCCGTTGAGTTAACTCCTACTGCTGCCAAGGCCGCTTTTACGTCATCGGTATCAAACCCAAGCGCACACGCAGCGTCAATTGCGCCATTACCAGCTAAATCCCAGTTGGTGTTTGCTGTCCAAAATTCCTGGTTTGCTTTGGCCATAACCAAAAACGCTTTTTTGGTATCCCAACCAGTCGTGGTTGCAAGATTATAAAACGCTTTATTGAAAACCCCCGAACTGTGATGAACATCCATACCAGATGTGTAGTCAGATTGATGGTCAATCGAGCGGCCATCTTGAGTTGGGTTGTTCATATAGCGAAGCGCACCTTCAGCTTTAAATATTTCTTGGCCTACCAACCAGTCATTTGTGCCTTTCATGTAAAATTCAGCCGCTTCACCCGACATATCTGAAAAAGCTTCGTTCAAACCGCCTGATTTGCCGCTATATACAAGCCCTGAGTTTTGCTCAGTAAAACCATGGCTCACTTCGTGCGCAGACACATCTAAACTTACTAGAGGGTAAAATCTATCTTTGCCATCTCCAAATGTCATAGCACTGCCATCCCAAAACGCATTTTCATAGTTGCTGCTGTAGTGAACACGCATTTTTAACTGGAATGATAATGGCGCAGTCCCTAGCCATTCGTTGTACATATCAAATACGACGTTGCCAAAGTAGTGAGCATCATTTAACGGAGAATATGCACCATTAATTTCTTTTATTGTGTTTTCTGGGCAAGTAAAGCTGTGGGCAGATGTACCTGAACTACCATGATTTAGGTTAATCGTTTTAACATTGGCATTATTCATAGTACAAGTATTGCCAGACTGGCTTACGTTTAAATAACCATAGTCTGTACCATATACATAGCGCCCTGTTTTTTGGTTACCACCGGGGCCCGTGCCATCTGCGTGTTGCAGATTTTCATAACTGAACAGCAACTCGCCAGTATGGGCGTCAATGATTTGATAAGGACGTGAGGGGTTGTCGCCATATACAACGTATTGTACCTCATAGGCTAAGTAAGCCTTTTTATTTTTCTTGTTAACCCACACAACGAGCTTTGAAGTTTCATTATGCTTTTTGAGTTTATCACCTTTAGCACTTAGTGCTTTCATGCCATGCGCTTGCTCAGCACGCGCTATCGCCATGTCTTTATTAAGGGTTGGTGTTACCGAGTATAGATCATCAGCAATATCAAATACCGCAGCACCGTGTACAAACTTCAACTGCTCATTTTTGTCAAATGACAAAATCACTGTATCTCCAACCACAGGCACGCCCTTGTACATCTGCTGATAACGACGCGTCACATCGCCATTAGGTTGTTTGAACTCTTTAAGCAAGATCAGCTCATTGTCGGCACTTAATCCAATAATATCTCGCGGTTTATCAGAGAGAACTGATACAGCCTGCGAGTTAACCGCGGTATTAATAGTTGGGTTTTGATTTAAAAACTGCTTGTTTGCAGCGACCGCTGAGCTCATGTGAGCCAAAGCTAATGCTGAAAGTGTGGCTAAAGTGATATTTGATAATTTCACGTTTACGCTCCAAATTGTTATTTATGTTGTATCCGTCAGTCGTTCTGACTTTTATTAGCGAAGAGATTCAAATTAGTGACTCATCGCTAAATCCAGCTTAGTTGAGCGCACAAAAAAAGCACAACGAAAATTAACAATAAATAAACATCAGAGCAATAACAAATATAAACTTATATTTCATTAAATTAAGGATATATGAAGGGATGAAAATGAACTAAAACAACCGAAAGTGTAAATTTTAAGTTACATAAATTTACAAAATTTAAAACTCAAATATACCTCAATCATCAAAAAAACATAAATAAACCGTAAAAATAACAAAGCGAGCATTGAAAATCTATAAGCACTTAACATATCGATTCAACAACGTAGAGCTATTAATCAAAATAGCTAGGTACAAATGTAACAACGTAAAAACCAATAAACATGCTACACCTAGTAACCCACAATTCTTCCATTAAAAAGCACAGTAAACCAAGTAAATTTGAGCTTACTGCGCATTAATACGTATTTAAACTAAAGATTCACATATAAATCATATGGTTATCCCAGTGCAATTCGTGCTTAACCTGATGTTTATAACTAGACAAGATACCGCTACCCGTACTTGCGATAAACTCATCTTGATAAGGTGCTATTCCAGCACAATCAATCTTGTTTTCAATTACCGGTAAATTTTGTAAGTGCCTATCCCAAACCCCCACAACGCCACCTCTCGGAGACGTAACCGCAAGTTTATGATCATCATGAGATACAGCCAGGCTGGCTATATATTGCTTAAAAGAGCGCCACTGCTCATCACTGGCAGGCAAAGCATGAAGCTGCTCACCTCTACTATGGGAGAACACCAAAGGTTTAACATAGTGCGCGGGACCTTGATACTGACAACCCACATAAACCGTGTCGTTTTTAGCCAAACACAAATGACGGGTACTGAGCTGGTTATCTGGTGGCAATACCGTCTCTACAACCTTACCTGACGATATGTCTATATAGCTTAGGTTTGGCTTCATGCTATCAATATTCAGCTTGGTTCGGGGGCGCGCAGGATGAGTATGAATTCCACCATTGGCTACCACCAACGTATTTTGTTGCCTGAGCATTGCCAGCTGATGGGGACCAATACCACCGCTATTAAACTGCGCTTCAACTTTGTAATTATGGGTATTTCTTACAACAATTAAGCCTTCATATGCATGATAGGAAGGATCGAATTTGTTTTCAGTGGTATACAAAAACCGACCATCCAGGCTCAATGTGCCATGCCCAAAAAAATGTTGGTTTTCTGCACTATCTATGCGATGTCTGATTTTATTCTCATTAACATCAATAACGTACATTACACGTCCTGGACGTCTTGAAAAAACCAATAATGAATCATTGTCTGGGACATAGCATAAGTCATGTGCCCGGCTATCAATAGCAACTTTTCCTAAAATCTCACCTTGGCCATTAAACCATCCAACATAGTGATCTCCGTGATTATCTGTATAAGCACTAGCAAATCGTGGTAGCACATTCACAGTGCAACCACTTAAAGCTTGCATAACGCATATGCTCGCGCTCATAGCCAGTACGCGCTTGCAAAATTCGCGACGCGACATAGCATTTACATTAGATAACACTATCAATCTCCGTCATTGGTATTAAACCCAGGAGCAAGACCTGTTATTTGCACAAAATCACTACTCATAATACTGCGTAAATTTGCTATTGACGTTGCAAGCATTGCAAGCTGAGCACGCCCTTCACTCGTGGTGATAAGTGTTTGCATCGGCTTGTATTGTGTGGCATCAACGCCGTCATACACCGCTTGAAAATGCAGGCCTATCTCAGTAACAGTATCCTCTCGCTGATTAACCTGTTGCAAGTAATCATCAAAACCAAAACCTTGTTCACCAAGGTAAAGTTTTTCAAGTGCTGTCACGTTCGCTTTAATATTAGTTATCGATGTTTGACTCAATACACTCTCTATTAACTCAAGCTTTCCTGGTGCTTCAAGCGCCAAAGGACCGTTGATTTTGTTGTCTCGAATAATTTCTAGATATTCAAACCAAATCGTTAAAAGCTTCTCTAATGCCTGTTTTTTGCTTGAAAACACCCCCAAGCCATGTTTGAAGTTATTGCCATAGTCACCTTCCCACGCTTCAATGCTGTTAACTATCATCGTATCAATATTCTCAGTGATCGCACCTAAGTACGCACAACGGCGAGTAAAATCAACAGCCTCAAGCAATGGCACATCAGAGTTATAAATAATGTATTCATAAGCTGGTAGACCCTGTACTTGGTGTTTCATCGCGCTCACACCGCCAGATAGATCCACTTGCTCAGCCATTAAACTTTCCACATCGTTGGCAAGCTTATTGGCGGAAATTGGCCAAAATTGGATACGGGAATAATGAAACGTCTCAGCGATAGGACCGAGCTTTATTGTTCTTGCCTGTTGCCATGCCAAGTGCGTCTGCTGCCACGCTTGCTGTAATTGAGAGAGGCTGTTTTGATCTCGCTGTTCATTATTACAAAACTGCGTGGTATGCATTTTCAATTTTAAGTTTTGCTCACGAACCTGTTGATAGGTTGGAATAATCACGTTATCAACCAAGTTAGATGTTAGCTTCTCATATCCTTGCTCTGCGGTTAGCTTTTCCTGGGTGTTAGGTGTACCCCCAGAGTTGCTATCTACATTACTATTATTTTGTTGGTTGCTATCAAGCTGTTTACTGTCTGAACCACCTGAGCCACATCCACCTAATGACACCGCGCTCAGCATTGCAATAAATGCCCATGACATTGCTTTACTATCTGTATTTAACATTCTATTTCTCACTAAGCTTATATTTGTTTTAAAAAATAAATTAATGCGTTGCGTTGCTTGGCTGATAGCTGCATGAAGTTCTGTTTTATAACTTGTGCTTCGCCGCCATGCCATAGAATGGCCTCTTCCACGGTACGGGCCCTACCATCATGCAAATATGCCTCAAATCCTTGTACCCGCTTTTGCAACCCGATACCCCACAAAGGCGGGGTGCGCCACTGACTTCCCTTAGCGAGATTCTCAGATCCTTGATCTGCTAGCTGCTCCCCCATATCGTGAAGAGCTAAGTCTGAGTAAGGATAAATGTGCACACTTTGTAGTGCTTTAATGGGGTAATCAGCTCGGGTGATATATTTTGGTGTGTGGCAACTGTTACAACGCAATTGAAAGAATATGGTTCGCCCTTGCTGAGCTCGTTCGCTGGTTAAATCTCTCGCTTTAGGGACTCCCAGCGTTTGATTCATATAAACGGTTAAATCGTGGAGTTTTTTTGGTATATCCAGTGTTCCATAAGGGTCAACGCTCGCGGCTTTAGCGCACATTTTCTGCACATCAGTACACACTTCATCAGCAAAAATTGCATTCGTTATGCCCATATCATTTACAAATGCGCCCGCCACTTGCTGCTCAAGCGTTGGGTGTAAGCCTTTAAAGCCAAACCGCCCTATTTGTATTTGACCAGTTTGAACATTTTTGACCCTATTATATTGTGTGCGTATGCCATCGCCATCAATATCATCAACATCTTGCTGCGCGAGTAAATCTTGCTCGCTAATGGCATCGAGTAAGCCCATTCCATAAATAGCAGGCGCGTAGCGTGCCGACAACACGGTATTTTTTTCAAGTTCTCCATATTCCAACTTATCTAGATGATAAATTGGCTTTCTTAAACGGTATTCAGAACCATCTGGGTATCGACCTGATATATTTTGGTAATTAACCCGAACCCTACCTTCCCCTTTCACCGGTCTCGGTAGCTTGTGATGAGACAACCTTACCGCATTGGGCTGTAGCTGACCGCCATAGTGCTTATCAACACCGTTACCATCTCGTTTTAGTAATCGAAATAAAAGAGCGGGTGAGGCAAATTCCCCGCTATTATTCAAGCGCCCCCGCCCACCATCATGATGACAAGCTTTACATGAGCGAGCATTAAAAAGCGGACCTAATCCGTCTCTATCAGAAGTAATAGCAGGAGAAGCAACCCAGGGATCTCGAAAAAAAGAAAACCCATCCCAAAAATCTAGTTGCTCAATCGTCGGAATATTACCTGCTGGATGAATAAACGTTCTTGTTGCCACACGCTTTGCCGTGGCTTTTCCACCAGGAAGCTGTTCTCGCTCTGAAAAGCTGGGCACTGCTTGCTTTTCAAAAGACGTCAGTGCACTGACTTGCGCCAAAACACTTTGCACAACCGCCGTACTGCTCAATACTGCGACAGCTAAAATACGCAACACATACATTAGAGCGACCTTAAAAATGCAAGTAATGCAACACGCTGTGCCTTGTCCATGTTAACAAACGCTTGCTGTGATGCTTTAGCTTCTCCGTCGTGCCATAAAATCGCTTCTTGGATGGTCCTTGCCCTACCATCATGTAAAAACGTTGCTTTTGGATTAACCGTTTGAACTAAGCCAATCCCCCATAAAGCAGGCGTTTTCCACTCAGTTCCTGTTGCATCTCCCTCAGGGCGGCCATCTGCAAGACCTTCACAGCGTTGCACATAAATGCATTCTTTACCCTGTGAACAAGTCTGACCATCTGCAAGCTCTCTACTTACACGGCATGAACCTCCCATATCATGTAGCAACAGATCAGTGTATGGGTAAATAACCTGATGCTCCAACGCCGTAATATTTGTCCGTGTCTCAGATAACGTCACTAAATCAACATCACCCAACACGCTACCTAGTGCCGCCCCTGTTTTATGACGGGGCACATGGCAGCTATGACAATTAGCCGCATAAAACTGCTCTCTACCTGCCAAAACGTCGGCTTGCCAAGTTTGAGTGCTTTCATCAAACCCACGTCGTTTAGGCACAGCCAAAGTTCGGTTGTAAAATTCAACCTGTGCAAGGTCAACATTGTTTAGGTCCACGCCGTTGTGGTGTTTGTTATTTTCTAATTGTGCTTGGGCGGAGCAAGCATCCTGAGCTTGCGTGCATGGTTCACCTGGATTGACGGTATTGGTAATTCCCATATCGCCACGATATGCTCCCGAGATCTGTTGCAGCACCGAACCTGTGACTGCTTTTTGTCCAAATCTTGCTATTTGTGACTCACCAGTCAGTGGATGATTTGTAAATGCGGCGCGTCCAGAAATCCCATCATTATTACTATCATTGGGGTCTTCGTACGCTAATAAAGATTGCTCAGGAATACTTTCAAGTAAACCTGAACCATACACATGGGGGGTTACTCGGGCAGAAAACTGCACATCGTCAATAAAGTCACCGTATGCGAGATCTTTAATTTTATAGACTGGCTTACGAAGTTCATAGCTTTCACCATCCGCAAAACTGCCGATAACCGTCTCATACTCAACCCA
This sequence comes from Pseudoalteromonas sp. A25, assembly GCF_009176705.1. Taxonomy (NCBI): domain Bacteria; kingdom Pseudomonadati; phylum Pseudomonadota; class Gammaproteobacteria; order Alteromonadales; family Pseudoalteromonadaceae; genus Pseudoalteromonas; species Pseudoalteromonas sp. A25. The sequence goes on from NZ_AP021847.1 coordinate 215,656, forward strand.
CGTATATGCCTCACCGTATGCTAATCCGTCATCTAACGCGCCACGATACTTAGCGAGAGTAGTTGTTTGTCCTGTAATGGTGCCAAATACTTGAAGCTGATCACCATAGGTCGGCTCGACATTACCTGAGCTATCACCGACCCTTAAGAACATACTAGTCATCGGTTCGTTTGCATTTGCAGGCACTTGCCCACGGCCATCTTTTATATGGCAACCTTGGCAACTTGTGTTATTAAATAACGGTCCCTGTCCATCATGGTTACTGCGAAAGGTGTGATCGCCAGCTTTAAACACCGCATCTAATTGGGGTGAGTCTACAATCGCCGGGATAGCTTTACTATATGCATTTTGGTCAAGGATGTGGGTGGTCGCCAAGCCTGCACTTAAGTGCTCAGCATCATCAGGTTTATTTGTTAAAAGCGGGGGTAACCCATCAGTGACTGAAATGCTAAACGCCGGTTTATCTGTCGCAACATGATCAACTGTGTCATTACTAGTATTTTGCTTTTCGGTGTTAGTGTTGTTTGTTGAACCACCTCCACAAGCGCTTAGTGTTAATATTGATATATAAGTTAGTAGTTTATTTAAATAATGTGTCACTTCAGTGCCCCTGATCTGCCATATATCTCTATATGTCAGAAACTGAAATGGCTGGCATTGCGCCAGCCTAAATAATTATTACAAGTTGTTAGATATTTTCTTCTGTATCTTGTTTAAGATCTTCCGCCGACACGCCTAAAGCGTCGATGGCTTCTTGGATCAGATCAGTTTGCTCTGCTAATGCAGTAATTGCAGCATAGATATGAGCTTGATTTTCAGCCTTTTGTATTTGCACATCGAAAGACATACCTGCTTTTGCTGTCTGGTCAATAATGAGTACTTTAGCCATCGTGTTATCAAGGGCTGTTTTTAGTTTTAACGCTAGCGCTTCATGACCTTTTGTTACCAATAAATTATGGATGCTCGGTCCGCTTTGCTCTAAGCCATTAATATCAGTGTAAAGACCTAAATATGTATTGCGAATGCCCTTCGCATTTAGGAATATATCTCGGTGCGTATTGTCAGAAAAACACGAATGTTCATCTTCTTGGCTATCAGTGCGCACTGCAATACTCATACGCTCTCCAGCCAATTCACCAAAACTCAAGCGCCCCATACTTTCAAGCATGGCCCCTAAGTTAGCCGCAGCATTGTCGGCTTTGGTATATTCTTGATAATGAAAACCCGTTTCAGGATGCCATGCATCAACCACCGCTTGTAAATCTTGCACAAGTAATGCTGCTGCCGCTTTTAAATAATCACCACGACGCTGACAAATTTCATCTTGTGCACCCTGCTCACCTGATGTACAGGTGCGGCCATTAGCTTCACTGCTCGGTAGATTACTGCTCGTGTAGTAATCTGTTACAGGGCGATGACCCGCGGTGTAATCACGTTGTGCTGTGTAGGTTAAATCGGCATTCAGATCTTGACCCCATAGTAAAAATTCAATCGCATGGTAGCCTGAGGTTACGTTTGCCTCTTCACCGTCTAGCTCAAATTTTTCACGAATTAAATCCGCAGTGATCTGGGCAAAGGTGAAGCTGTCTTGAATAATATTGCCACCCGATTGATATACAGCCGCATTACCACGCGCTTCATTACCATCCATATCTTGAGTGTAATCAATGAGCGCTTCAGCTAGCGGCCATGCATTAATTGCTCCCTCTGGACCCTGACCGTCTTGCAACGTCCAATTACCTTGCTCATCTTTAGTTAGCGCATCAATTGGCCCTTCACGAAAACGAAACACTTCACTTTGTCCATATGGTTCGCGTGAATTTAACCAAGCTTGCTTTGCGAGCATAAAATTAGCCTCACTAGGCGTCGCAACAAACGTATTTATTGCTTCTTGTAATGATTTAGCACTGCTTAAAGCATCAGAATAAACGGCAAAAGCATAATTGGCGTTGGCTGATACGACACTTTCAAACGTCGCAGTAGGATGCACAACTTCAGTTTGTTGACCCGTTGTTTGACCATTTCCTTGCGAGTTATCAACAGGTGCAGCCACCTTTTTATCGCTGCCACCACAGGCAGCTAAAACGCCTACACATACGAGCGAAAGTGCAATATTTTTTATGTTTTTCACAGTAATCCCAATTTTTGTAAGGTTATTATAGCGCTGGGCATGTTATCGAATAACAATGATGCATTCAATAACTATTTTCATTTAGATTTACACACCCAAATAGGAAACACCCTTAAAGCAAGAAATCACGACGCATATATTGGGGTATATTTATGATTTTATTGATACTGTAGTAATTACTAAATTAACGCAATTTTTAAAAGCAGAAGGATCGCAGTAGGAGTTTCACAAAAAGCGAATGTAAAACCGATTGGGTGATGAATAAGCTATTTTCATTCCAACTCACTTAATTAAGTGATCTTTTTTTTGCCGACAAAACCTATCGATAGCAAGGCAAAAATATCGCTATTTAGTAGTTCTAAATTAAAAATTTTTAACGCAGCTAATGTTGGGTTTTGTCTCTAAAAATGCTTATGTATTATTGCGGATTGATATTGGTTAAAACTTTTGTACATACTGCACGTGAATTGCTCTTCCCGTGCCAGGTATTCTGCCATCGCTCATGCGCGGTTCAAATATTACGTACTGCTTATCAAACAAATTTTTTACCTTCATTACAATAGATTGGCTATTACCTAAGCGCCATGACAACGATGCCCCCAAAAGACTGTAAGCCGGCTGATCATAGTTATCTAACACGCCTGGCTCCGGTGTTTTTACAAATACACTGTCTCTCCACAATGCATTAAAACTAATTTGTAGCGGATCCATATTATGCGTCACAGCAAGTGATGCAAAACGCTTATAGCTTGGATTAAAAGGTTCATCTAGTAAATGGGTGTACCCCATCTCAAGCCAAGTACTAGGGGTGATATTAAACTTACCACTCACCTCATACCCTTGCATATCGGTGTTAAACGTATTTAAAAACGTAAAGCGTCTTTGTTCTACAGGTAACTGCCTAGTATTAATTGGTACAAGATTTATAAAGTCCTTAAGTTGGTTATCAAAAAGCACAAGATCCAGTTCCCAACTATGATATTTACTGTGCCATACCAACTCCGTTGTTTTTACATACTCAGAGGTCAAGTTTGGATTGCCCACAGTTACATCATCATTAGAGTTTAGCTCGTTACTAACAGGCGTACGAAATGACTCTCCGTATTGAAGCTTAATCGTATTTTGCTCCGATAAAGAGTAAATAGCAGCGACTCTTGGCGAAAACTTACTATCTATGTCCTTAACATCATCATATCTGGCACCCACAAAGAGTGTTGCTTTCTCGCTCATTGTGTATTTTAGTTGCCCATATACTGCCGTTGAGTCAAAAGACTGCAATAAAGTGTTAAACGGCTGATGTGGGTTCACGGTGATAATGCCATTTTGGTAAAACTCTTCCCCTAAAAAAACATCACCGCGAGCAAAGTCATAATAACTAGTGTTAATTCCAGCTTCAGATTGTTCTTCTTCTGAATACTCAACACCAAAATTCAATGCCAACGAATTATTTACTCTAAAGGCGCCATCCAAGTTCAACGTTAAGTCTTTTGATTGCCAACTAGGTCCAACAAAAAAGTCATTCTGTAGGCTTAAGTCTTGAGCCGATGCAATTAACCCAGCGGAATAGATATCATGCTCAATATACTTAACAGTCGAGCTCACATCCCATTGGGCACTTCTAAGCCAATCATAGCCAATTAATACCGCTAAATTTTGGCTCTTATGTTTATTTTCATCCGACCAACCGGCTAAATTAACAAAACCGTTTAGTTGAGTTTGGTTATGCCACATTGACAGCTTCAGATCTCGCCACTGCCCACCAAGTTCAATAAAGTAACTCGCAAGAGGATCTCTTACTCCTTCAACATAACGCTCACCTTGCTGTCCTTGCCAAGAAGCATTGCCATATATATTTAGATCACCAAAGAGTACTTTATTAAAACCGACAGCTGCTTGAGTAAATCCATGCTCGCCTATGCCCAAACTCATGTGATTGTGATCTTTCGACGTAACTATATTCATTACGCCTAAAAATGCATTGCTCCCATAAAGCGCTGAGCCCGGGCCACGTATAAACTCTACTTTTTCAATGATATCTACCGAAATATGGGGCATATACACCGAAGCTTTACCAAATGACGACTCATTCAAACGATGGCCATTAAGCATCACAAGCACATTACCACTGTCTAAAAATATACCTCGAGTATGCTCTTTGGGTACTGCTCCCACCCAGTCGCCACGAGTTGATTGAAAACCTGGCACATAGTTCATTAACTCGTAGGCATTTGTTACACCTAAAAGCGAGATGTGTTGTCGATTGAACACAGTGATGCTCGAGGGCACACTGGCTCTTGTTTCATCAGTTTTAGTGGCTAAGTTGATATTTACGTCGAGAAGTTCTTCAAAGGATAGGGCAAAAAGATCTGATTCATTTTTCGCGTGACAAACGCTAGAAGCCAGACATATAGCAAACAAGGGTATTGTTTTTATCGGGATATTTATCATTATTCAGCCTGGCTACATATACTGGCTGAATACACAAATCTATAGAATGAGGACAGCACAGCAAACTTCACATTATATTAATAATACAAATGATCAGCAGCCGTGCAAGCTTTTAGGTGTAATTTATTGAAATTTATGTGGCTACGCTACTTTGCTTCGCTTTTAAATACTTCACTAAACCTATTATCGAAGCCGCTATCCAAAACAACTCAATAACAAAGCTGGCTAGGTTAAAGTTGTAACATAAGCTGATCAACAATAGTATCGCACCAGAAAGGTTCATCAGGTTATAGGTTAAGCTTTCTGGTGAGGCTTTTCCTAATTGCAGCATAAAAAACGCACCTACAACCAAAGCCGTTCCGCTCATACCTATTACATCAAAAAGAATATCGATCATGTTTTTGTCCATTAGAAGTGCCAAATTTGGCTTTTTGCTCACCCAAACACACTGGCCCGTTCCATGGGGAGGGTAATTTTCAATCTTTGAAACAGCACAAACGGTGGCAATACTATCAGTTGAAAAATACTGAAACAGGATAATTGTCCGCTATTTATTTAAACCTAACTTTGCCACCAATAAATTTAATGGCGGGCGTGCCGCGGATCAAAGTAGAACGAGCAAATTCTTGCTCGCATTTTGGACAGTGACTGTTATTTTGCGTATGGTTTTTAACGATACGTTCTAAAAAGCATTTAACCAAAGCACCTTTACCGCCTTTACGGTATTTAAATAAAGTCGCCGCACAGCTGGAGCAATAAATATCAACTGTACGCACGGGCCCTTTTTTGTTTGGTTTAGCCATTATAATCTATCCCGTAATACTCAATACTGATGCCATTAATACAAACTGACAAGTATGATACCCCCCGTTAATAAAAAATAAGGTCAATGGTCGCTGCTCGAAAATATAGCTGATCCCTAATGTTGTGCTTACAAGCCCTGCGCCTATCGAGCCGCCCAAGATAATCGCATCTATCAATAGCGGATCTTTACCCAATAAGACAGCCATAAAAAATGCAGCTATGAGCGCTAAAACAAATGCACCACCGTAAATGAGTTTAGGGTCGCTTTGCTGGAGATCTACGTCGGTTAGTCCGCAACACTCCATCCACTTTTTGCCAAATAGCCATGGAGAGTACCATGCCCCACCAAGCATAAATGATGACAAAGCTGCCAATAATACAGCCCAGTAATTCAAATCAAAAATCAGCATAAAGGCGTCTTCTGTTATTTTAATTTAAATTTAGGCAATAGTTGAACCTTGAGCAAATTTGCAGGTAAGACCAAAACACAAACTTACTTTACAGCCATAGCGGGTATTCATATTCCAGCACTAAGCTATCACTTAACGAGCAAGCGTTCTTATCGTTTATTTTAACACAAGTATTTTTGGCAATGTGGCTTTGAAAGACCGACTATAGACTTTATAGAACAAAAACAGAGTTTCAACTGTTTAAGATAATTTACGGCAAATAATCTAATCTGCTTAATTTAAACATTTAAGTTGAAGAGAATATATACAATACAGATCAGTCATCTAAGCGCAATTTAAACTCTGCGCATGGTGTCCCCTGATGAAATACCAACCTCCATAAGTCATGTTCTAATCGCCACAAGGACATACGAACAGAGTAATTGAGTTGACACTTAACACTGCGTCTGTAAGCAGCCTGATACGTAAGCTGAACAAGATGGGGGCCAAGCATTCGGCCTTTAAACGTTTGGTTATAGAATTGGGGAACCTTTTCATTAGGCAAACGAGAAATAACATGCTTTTTATCAAACATCAGGCCATTTGCCGAAATTTCATAAAAATCATCACTGAGTAGTCTCTCTAGCATGTCACATGATTGACGTACACCCGGCTCTAATAATTGCCGCTCTTGATCAATAAGGAGCTCAAGTAATTCTGCGTTAATTTTATTGGTCATAATACCTTACAAATCAATATGTACCTTACTGATGAGTCTAGTCTACACTGATGCCTATAGGCAATATCAACTGGTGATCACCCTAGATATTTGCTATAAATGCCCTAACTTGGCCACTGGTCAGACAAGAATAAGAGAGCCGCATGATTTACGCAAAAATTACTGGCTGGGGTAAATGTATCCCCCCTGCCAAAATATCTAATGAAGAATTAAGTCAAATTGTTGATACTAATGATGAATGGATCAGCACCAGAACGGGTATAAAAGAACGCCGAGTTAGCCACGCCACCACAGCAGAATTAGCGACTGTAGCAAGTCAGCACGCGCTCGCATGTGCTGGGTTAACAGGCAAAGATATCGACTTAGTCTTATTAGCAACTTGTACCCCTTCGACTATGGTTGCTAATACCGCATCTCTTGTGCAAAAAAATATCGGTGCAACAGGTGCAGCGGCTTGTGATACTAACGCGGCTTGCTCTGGTTTTTTGTACGCATTACAAAATGCAACAGCTCAGATTCAAGCAGGTATGATCAAACGTGCGGTAGTCGTGGCAGCAGAGCGAATGACTTGGTATGTCAACTGGGCAAAAAGAGACAGTGCAGTGTTATTTGGTGATGGTGCAGGTGCGGTTGTACTAGAAGCGAGTGAAGAACCTTGTGGTTTACTTGGCACAAAAACAGGCTGTGACAGTACCGATAGAGATATTCTTCATATTGCCAACTACGGTACTGATATGGATAAATATCAACCAACTGGCCCCTCTGATCTTCTGTTTGAGGGTCGTGAAATATTTAAACGTGCTGTCAAAGGCATGAGCGAAGCGTGCGATGAAGTGCTAGATAAAGCCAATTTGAAACTAAGTGAAATTGATGTTTTAGTTCCACACCAAGCAAACTTACGTATCATTCAGGCAATTCAACAGCGTCTAGACATACAAGATGATAAAGTCATGGTTAATATCGACAAATATGGCAATACATCAGCGGCAACTATTGCGATTGCTCTGTGTGAAGCCGTTGAAAATGGGCTTATTAAGCCACATAGCAATATCATGTCAGCAGCTTTTGGCGCAGGCTTAACTTGGGCCGCAAGCTACATTAAATGGGGTGATAGAGTAACCCCGATAGCACAAAGCGATGCAACATTAGCACCTTGCACGCAAAGTGGCGTTGAGCTGATCACTCCAGCTGTGAAAGCTTGCCAATAAAGGTATCGCCATTATCCCTACATGAATGATAAAATTTCACTTATTCATTCAAGTAGGGATAACATCTTGTTTAAACCACATACAGAAATTAGTCAGTTAGAACCAACAGCAATCTGGCAATTTTTTGACCAAATTTGTGCAATCGCACATCCATCTAAACACGAAGAAGCATTAGCTAAGTTCATTGTTGAATGGGCGACTAATAAAGGGCTTGATGTACGTCGAGACCCAACTGGCAATGTGTTTATTAAAAAATCAGCAACGTCAGGCATGGAAGACCGCAGAACTGTAGTGTTACAAGCTCATATTGATATGGTGCCGCAAAAAAATGATGATACCGACCATGACTTCACTTGCGACCCGATAAAACCTTATGTAGATGGAGAGTGGGTCACCGCAACAGGCACTACTTTGGGGGCCGATAATGGTATCGGAATGGCATCATGTTTAGCTGTGCTTGCAGCAGACGACATCCCTCACGGCCCACTAGAGGTCCTTCTTACTGTTGATGAAGAAGCTGGTATGACTGGTGCTTTTGGGCTCAAAAAAGGATGGCTTGATGCAGACATCCTACTCAACACCGACTCTGAACAAGAAGGCGAAATCTATATGGGCTGTGCCGGTGGCGTAGACGCAAGCTTAAAGCTTGCTGTTGAGCGTCAACCATGCGCTGATATGCGAGTTTTTGAAATATCACTCAAAGGGCTCAAAGGCGGGCATTCTGGTGTGGATATTCACACTGGGCGTGCAAACGCGAACAAATTATTGGCGCGCTTTTTACAACATCATGTGACTGATGTTAACTGGCACCTTATTGATATCAAAGGGGGCTCATTACGTAACGCTATTCCAAGAGAAGCCTACGCGAAAATTGCCTTATCAGCTTCTGAGTTAACGGCTTTTGAAAGCCAACTGAACAATTTTGAAGCACTATTAAAAACTGAACTAGCATCAATTGAAACTAATATATGCTTGAATATAAAAGAAGATTGTTCTCAGCTCGCTCCTATGAGCGAAGCATCTCAAAGCCAACTATTAGCGCTACTCAACGCTTGCCCCAACGGTGTTATTCGCATGAGCGACGACATCGAGGGCGTTGTTGAAACATCGCTCAATGTGGGCGTGATTAAAACATCAGATGAGCATGTCGAGATACTATGTTTAGTACGTTCGCTGATTGATTCAGGAAGAGAAGATGTAACTGGTTCATTGCGCTCTCTAGCATCCCTCGCCGGCGCTAATATTGAATTATCGGGCGCCTATCCAGGTTGGAAGCCTGATCCCGATTCACAAATACTTCATATTTTCCGCGATGTATATGAAGGCATCTATGGCAAAAAGCCTGACATTATGGTTATCCATGCAGGACTCGAATGTGGTTTATTTAAAGAGCCGTACCCTAATATGGATATGATTTCGTTTGGCCCAACCATTAAATTTCCTCACTCTCCTGATGAGAAAGTAAACATTGCTAGCGTTGGCTTATATTGGCAACAAATGAAAGCCATCTTGGCCAATATCCCTCACAAATAATGACACTAAAAAGCGGGTTATGATAAACCCGCTTTTCTTTTTATTATGCTAGCCTGCGTAGCGATTGGCTAAATAGCTAAACGTCGCCCTTAAGCCCAACCCTTCACCACCTGCAGGACGACCTGGCAATGAGCGAACATTCCAAGCCATCACATCAAAATGCACCCAAGGAGTCTGCTGTGGTTCTACAAATTCTTTTAGATAAAGCGCGGCAGTAATGGCACCACCAAATGGTGTTGAACCACAATTTGCGATATCTGCTACATCACTTTTGAACAACTCTTTATATTGGTCGAATAGAGGCAGCTGCCAAACTGGATCTTGCGTATTTGCGCCTTGCTCAATTAGCCCTGCCGCAACGTGGGGATCGGTACTAAAAAAGCCTGGTAGCTCTGTACCTAGCGCCACGCGACAAGCACCCGTTAAAGTAGCAAAGTCAACCAATAAGTCTGGCGATTGACTTTGCGCTTCTGCCAAAGCATCACACAGCACTAGTCGGCCTTCAGCATCGGTATTATCAATCTCTACTGTGATCCCTTTACGCGTTTTGATAACGTCACCCGGCCTAAATGCGTTTTTAGACACCGCATTTTCTACGGCAGGAACCAACACACGCAGACGCACTGGTAAATTAGCCGCCATCACCATGTGTGCCAATCCAATCACATGCGCTGCGCCGCCCATGTCCTTTTTCATATTTCGCATGCCTGAAGCAGGCTTAAGATCTAAACCACCAGAGTCAAAACATACTCCCTTGCCAACCAAAGTCAGCTTAGGGTGTTTTTCATCTCCCCATGTTAAATCTAACAATCTCGGTTTGTTATCGCTGGCCCTGCCAACCATATGAATAGTCGGATAGTTTTGCTCTAAAAGCTCATCACCAATAAACTGCGTAAACTGACCGTCAAAGCGCTGCGCCAACTCATCCATTGTTTCAGCAAGATGCTGTGGCATCATATCGGCTGCTGGTGTATTAACTAAATCGCGCACTAAATAAATAGCTTCTGCACAGCGCGTCACTCGCTCTAACATAGCACTATCAGCAACAGCGAGTTGCGACTCAACCTTAGCCATAGATTTGTAGGCGGAAAACTGGTACGCACCTAATACAAAACTCAACGCTTGCTGTTCAACAAACTCGTCACTGCCTTGGAGTTGGTAAACACCTTTTGGTAGTTGCTTAGCAAGCTCTCCCGCTAACCACATAGAATCTAAAGAGTCAACTAAGCAGATCACGGCAGCCAGCTCTTCGCTGTTTTCTTGTGGAACCAGAAAATACTTCGTATTAGCAGTTTTGGTTGCTCTGACCAACGTTTGCGTTAGAGCAGGCTGAGATTTCAACCAGTTATCAAGCTGAGGTTTCAAAATGAAGTGAATGGGAGTGCCAGTACTGGCTTGAACAAGTAATCCGCGCATTATAATTTTTCTCGTACTTTTAAAAGTCTAATTTAAGAATAACAAGTTACGAGCTTGAAATCACTTATTTACGCGCAGCTTTATTTCCTGGTGAAAATGAACTTGGCAACACGTCAACCCCCACCCATTGACCCAATTTAACTATCAACGGAATGGTGATTGGCGCAAAAGGTAATAAAGCAAATACACCAAGCCCTAATCCTTTTAACAAATCAACAAACTGTTTATTTGCTACTTTTAGCTCTGCTTTGTGTGCTTTACCTGAACTATACCTTTTATAAATATCTAACATCTCTTTGGTTTCTTGCTTTTCTTGAGACAAAGCAAGCTTGAGCTCGATCATCGCACGGCGCAACCGTATTTGTTGTCTTTTTTTTGAAATTTTTGCAACCCTTATCGGCGCCTTGTGAACTACTTTTATCAGCCTCATGCACTACCACTATCCAAATAGGTTATAACGAGTTTAGCAAACTTTTCTTTAATGTTACTATGTGATTTTAGTCTTAATGATGTACCGAGATGACACTGCTACCGAAAAAGCAAATAAGCGAACCTCAAAAGCCGAAATCTGATGAATGTTGTGGTGGCGGAAGTTGCTGCCCCTGCGTTTGGGACACATACAGAGCAGCAAAAAAAGAGTGGTTAAAAAACCAACAAAAGATTCCCCTTTCGAACAAATAACAAGCAAACAAATTGCATTAAAAATTTAGTTTCCCTGCGCTTTTTACCCATTTTTTAACTGTAACTTACCGTTAACCCTTGGATTTAACGAAAAATTATTTAAAAATTTGCCTTTATTTAAATCGCTGCTACGGTTATAACGGGTGCAAAGAATATTTGCATCACAAGTTAATGATATGTATATATAAGTTGCAATAAAAAGCAAACATGAGTTTTGTTTAAAAGCTTATGACAACAAAAATCAAACTGGGGAAACAGGATGAAACTACAATTAAACGCGATTAGTCGTGCAATTACTTATGCTATCGCTTCAACTGCATCTGTTGGTCTATTTTCAACAACCGCTATGGCGGAAGAGAATAGTGCTAAAAAAGAAAAGATTGAAAAAATAGCGGTCGTTGGTTCGCGTGCAGCACCTCGTTCAGTAGGCGACTCACCAGTACCAGTCGACATTATCGGCGGTGATGAGCTAAGCAAAGCTGGCGGCGATGACATGCTCGAGCTTCTAAAAGGCTCTGTTCCATCACTAAACGTACACCAAAACCCAATCAGTGACGCTGCGTCTTTAGTACGTCCTGCAAACCTTCGTGGTCTTCCAGCAGACAGTACATTGATCCTACTTAACGGTAAACGTCGCCACCGCTCATCCGTTATCGCCTTCCTAGGTGGTGGTATCAACGATGGTGCTCAAGGTCCTGATATCTCAGTTATTCCAAGTATTGCACTTAAACAAGTCGAAGTGTTGCGTGACGGTGCTGCAGCTCAGTATGGTTCAGACGCTATCGCAGGTGTAATTAACTTTGTTTTAAAAGATGCATCCGAAGGTGGCAGTTTTTCAGTAAAACAAGGCCAGTACTTTGAAGGCGATGGTGATACAACAACATTTGAAGGTAACGTTGGTTTACCATTCTCAGACGACGGCTTTGCTAACCTAAGTTTCCAATATAAAAATGCCGATCCGACAAGCCGCAGTGTACAGCGCCCTGATGCCGCAGCCTTCACAGCGGCTGGTTTAGAAGGTGTCAGAAACCCAGCTCAAGTTTGGGGTGCACCAGAGATAAAAGACGACATCAGCTTATTCGGTAACGTTGGCCTTGATTTATCAAATGATTCGCAGTTTTATATGTTCGGTAACTACTCAGAACGTGATGTAAAAGGTGGATTCTACTATCGTAATCCAACAACTCGACCAGGCGTTTACGGTGGTAACATTCGCTTGGTTGATGGTGTACCAACCAGAAGACACCCAACTGATGAAGCATTGCAAGCAGCATGGGATGCCGCGACTCCTACAGTACTTGTTGGCTCTAATGACGGTTACGATGCTCAGCTAAACTGTCCAGTAGTAGAGATACAATCTAACGGTTTACCAGATCCAGATGCACTCAACTCATTATCAGCCTCTAACTGCTTTGCATTTAACGAAATGCTACCGGCAGGCTTTACACCTTTCTTCGGTGGTAATATCACAGATACATCACTGACAATTGGTACTAAGGGTGAGATCACAGAAGGCTTTATGAAAGGCGCTTTATATGACTTAAGCGGTTCAGTTGGTCGCAATGAGTCTCGCTATTTTATTACCAACACAGTAAATGCCTCATTGGGCGCAGAAACCCCAATGGAGTTCAGCCCAGGTAAATACATCCAACTAGAGAAAAACTTTAATGCAGATATCTCAAAAGGCTACGATTTCGACTTAGCGTACGATGTAAACGTAGCAGCTGGTCTTGAGTGGCATGAAGAGACCTTTGAAGTAATCGCTGGTGACGAAGCGTCGTTTATTGCTGGTCCATTAACTGAGCAAGGCTTCGGCATCGGCTCAAACGGCTTCCCAGGCTTTAAACCTTCAGCAGCAGGAGAGTATAGTCGCCGTAACTATGCAGCCTATGTTGATGTTGAAACACCATTTACTGAAGAGTTCTTAATGGGTTGGGCACTTCGCTTTGAAGACTACGATTCATTCGGCTCTACAACAAATTACAAAGTAACCGCTCAGTTCCAAGCAACCGATGATTTATCTTTCCGTGGTTCAATCAGTACTGGTTTCCGCGCACCGACTGTTGGTCAAGCAAACGTCAGTAACGTTCAAACTAACCTTAGCAGCGGTGTGTTAGTAGACTCTGCACTATTACCACCAACAAACCCAGTGTCTAAAATCTTAGGTGGTACAGAGCTACAGCCAGAAGAGTCTGATAGCTACACATTTGGTGCGGTCTATCAATCAGGTGACTTGTTCATGACGATTGATTACTACAACATCCAAGTGGAAGACCGTATTAGTCAATCAAATAAAATTGACCTAACACTCGCTCAAAAAGCGGCGCTTAAAGCAGATGGTGTACCCAACGTAGATAGTCTTGCACAAGTAAGTTTCTTTACTAACGACTTTGATACAACCACGCAGGGTGTTGACGTAGTAGCGAACTACTCAATGGATATGCTAGGTGGTTACTCTACCTTTGCGTTCGCTTATAACTGGAATGAAACTGAAGTTGATAGATTCTCAGCAATCACAGGCGACTTCAAAGTTAAGCGTTTAGAAAAAGACTTACCTAACCACCGTGCAACATTTACTTGGACGCAACAGTGGGAAGATTTCACAGGCTTTGTTCGTTACAACTACTTTGGTGAGTATCAAGGTGTGCACGTAGACTATGATGCTACAGCAATTATGGCAGATCCGTCTGTTACATTTGATGCTGAACTAACCTACTTCGCCACGGAAAACATTAGTTTAACTGTAGGTGCAAATAACATCTTCGACCAAGAAGCAGAGAAGCTCGATTTCCAAAAGGCAACTGGTATTCCTAATAACAATTGGGGTGGTAAATACTATGAGACGTCTCCGTATGGTATCAACGGTGGCTTCTATTACGTGAAGGCAACCTATACCTTCTAATTTTTTACTGTAACCCAGCAGTAAAGGCGAAATGGCATTGGCTATTTCGCCTTTTTGTTTTTATCATCTACATATCAGAATTAAATACCCAACCGCACATGTTATTAATACAAAGAGCCAATGAATTAATGGATGAAAATAAACTCAGAGAAGCTGAGTTTATGTTTAAGGCCGTACTAAAAGAAAACAACCACAATGGCTCTGCACTATTTGGTTTAGGGCGTATATGCGTTCAGCTTGAAGACTATGACAGCGCAATTTACTATTTACGCAGAGCATGTGAACACCTTCCCAAGCAATTAGAACCTCTATTTACCCTTGCTTTTTGCTTTATACAAGTGGGCTCACCTGTTGATGCCAAAACCGTTTTAGAATATACCTTGAGCGTGGCAAAACACAGTGCTAGGGCACATTATGAGCTAGGGCAATTTTATTTAGACTATGGGTTCGTAAAACAAGCAAGGACCACATTTTCGCAAGGTATTCATTGTGCTCATCAAGAAGTTACTCCTTACATATTTCGAGAGCTAGTACAATTAGCGCCCAGCCAAGATTTACCAGATTACCTTGAGCCGTTAGAAAAACTACTCGAAGAATATGATGATAAGCGAATGAATATTGTCAATTATTACTCGTTAGGAACGTGTCATCACCGCCTAGGTAACCACGAGCAAGCTTTTGAATATTTTAAGCTCGCAAACGATCTACAATTACAATTCTGTGATTTTAGAACTCACCACATGCTGCCTTTTTTTGCACAAATAAAGCAACATTTTAATGCTGAGTTTTTCCAAAAGCCGACTGATCGTGTAAAAACGACGTTTACGCCAACATTTATTATCGGGTTACCACGAACAGGTTCGACTTTGCTCGAGCAAATGTTAGTACAGCACAGCTGTATAGGCTCGTTAGGTGAAAGTACCGTTCTAAGCGATAAAATTGTGCCATTTCTAGTTAAACGTTCCGAGTTACCTTTTCCATTTTGCTTTGGTAACTTAAGCACTTCGGCGTCGGATTATTGCCGTAACTTATACGTAGATGAAATTAAAAAGCAACGAGTACCTGATGAAGTAGTCATTAACAAGCTACCCGCCAACTTTCAGAACATTGGCATGATTTATAGGTTATTCCCTAATGCTCGCTTTATCCATCTAACACGTGATTTTGGTGCTACTGCGTGGTCAGTATTTAGTAATCACTTTAATGCCGATGAGCCCTATTTTTGTTCTTTAAGTGAGTTTAAACTTTATGCAGAAGCAGAAGATGAATTAATGGCTCATTTTAAACAGCAAATACCTGACAGCATCCTTACCCTAAGCTATGAATCACTGGTTGCACAACCTGAGAAAGTGATAAGCCGCACTTTAAAGTTCTTGGGCCAGAAGTATGAGCCGGAATGCATGAAGTATTATGAGGATCATCGACCTGTGAGTACATTAAGTAAAGCTCAGGTTCGCAAGCCCATTAGCAAAGCTCCGCTAACCAACTGGCAAAATTATCAAGAAAAAATGATTGAACTGTTTAACAGTGGTGAGCAAATCGATCATATCGAGCAAACCAATCCAATAAGTCTTTAAACTGATCGTGATGAGCCGCTTTGTGAGTGAGCATATCTATATGGCCGTAATTATGTTGATGTCCATGTTTTCGGCCATATTCTTTCAACTCTTGGACGCCCACGCCAGATTCTTGTATAAATTTTTTGATGTCAATAGGTTGAGCAAGTGCTTTATCTTTTACACCCGCGATGTGCAAAGTAGGTGGCAATTTCATATTTTTTAATGTTTTGGCATAGTCAAAGCCATCATCTGAGTCCATCCAAGGTTTGCGCTTTGCCCACTCCATTCCTTGCTCATGAGACTTTTTCGTCTCATTATCACTTCCCCAGCGGAGCTTTTTAGCGGGTAAGAATCCATATTTTTTTGTGTATAAAGGCGCTAGTCCATACCATATCAGGTTTGCTTGCAAGTACTTGCTATAGTGATGATTATGTAAAGAGCGCTTAGAACCAAAATATGCACATGCATCAACTTTGGATACATCGTCGGGAAAGCGCGCAAAATAGCTATTCATTAACACTCCTCCCCATGAATGAGCAACCCAATATCGTGGAAAACTGCCGCCATGCTGGTAAATAAACTCAAGCATCGCCGGGATGTCCTCCACAATAGCCTCTGTTTGTCCATAACTTGATTGCGCAGATATGAGAGGCACACTATCCCCTCTGCCACGCAGGTCACCAACATAGCAACGATATCCTTGAGATGCTAAAAATGGTGCAAGCCCTTTATTACTTTTGGTATAAAATATTTTGCCATTTTCTACCGCACCATGCATAAAAAACACTATTGGCCCATCGCTATTGGGCTGAGCAATATATCTTAAATGTAATTTCTGGCTCTCACGCAGACAAACAAACAAAGAGGTTTGGTTTATCATTATTGATTCTTATTATGAACTCACCAACTCATCCTACCAGTAGTTTTAATCTCTCGCAATCGCCTGAGTTTGGCACAACTCAACAGTAAACGATATAATGGTATGCCAACACTAATTGAACGATTATCAATGCATAATAGAAACAAACACCGCCATGGCTACGACTTTAAAGCCTTGTGTAAAACTTTACCTCAGCTGAGTGAGCACCTAATTACCACACCAAAAGGCACACAAAGTATCGATTTTGCAAAACCAAGCGCCGTCGTTTGTCTTAACCAAGCCCTGTTAATGCATTACTATAACGTTCAGTTTTGGTCTATCCCAGACGGTTTTTTGTGCCCACCTATTCCGGGGCGAGCTGATTACATTCATGCATTAGCAGATCTACTAAACCAACAACAACCAAATCCACAAATCCGCGTTTTAGACATAGGTACTGGTGCAAACTTAGTTTACCCTTTGCTTGGCAATGCTGAGTATCAGTGGCAATTTACCGGCTCCGATGTTAACCCCAACGCAATTAAGTGTGCAAAAGCGATTATCGATGCAAACAAACTAAATATTGCTTTGGTCCAACAAAATAACCCCAGCACTATTTTTGAAGGTGTGATCCAACAAAAACATTTTTTTGATGTAACGATGTGCAACCCTCCATTTCATTCAAGTAAAGAGCAAGCACAAAAGGGAACACGTCGAAAATGGCAAAACTTAAAGCAGCAAGAAAATAATAAACTGAATTTTGGTGGACAAAGCCAAGAGCTCTGGTGTGACGGTGGTGAGCGAAAGTTCATCAAAACTATGATAAGAGAGAGTAAAAATTATGCCCAACAGGTGGGATGGTTTACATGCTTAGTCTCAAACAAAGACAATTTATCTCCCCTCAAGCTCTACTTAAAAAAGCAACAACCCGCAGAGATAAAAGTCATTAAGATGGCGCAAGGTCAAAAAATTAGCCGCTTTATTGCTTGGCGTTATTGTGACTAACTTTTTTAATCTAGAACAAGTTATATTGTACTGGGCCGCAAAAACAAGATGCGGCCCTATCATGTCGTGCGAGGCTTTACTCGGCTGCTTTTATTGCCTGCTTTAATTGTGCTTTGTAATGAGCCCGACACATCGATACATAACGGTCATTCCCACCAATTTCAACCTGCGCGCCATCGGCAATAGCAACCCCATTTTCATCAGTCCTGAGCACTCTGTTAGCCTTTCTTCCACAGTGACATACCGTTTTTAGCTCAATTAATTTATCAGCCCACGCCAATAAATATTGTGAACCTTCAAACAATTCGCCTCTAAAGTCCGTTCTAAGGCCATAGCAAAGTACCGGTATTTTTAATTCATCCACTACGTCTGTTAGAGCATTAACCTGAGACTTACTTAAAAACTGACACTCATCAACCAAAATACAGTCAATTTTCTGCTCACGATGTTCATCTCGTATTATCTGCATTATGTCGCTTTGGACATCATAAACATGCGCGTCTGCCTCAAGGCCGATTCGAGATGCCACTTTACCCACACCAGCTCGGTTATCTATCGCAGCGGTAAGAATAAAAGGTGTCATGCCACGTTCACGGTAGTTAAAAGCAGATTGCAATAAAGTTGTTGACTTTCCAGCATTCATTGCTGAATAGTAAAAATAAAGTTGTGCCATAAAATTATCTTTGAGCTAAAAATGGCAGTAGTCTAACTAAAGTTAACTACGTTTACTATTTTACTTTGAACTCGGCATGTCAGACACATGGCTATTAATTTGTTGATGTTCCGCTGCCAAGTACTCCATATATACGTCTGCAAACGGAAATTGAGCAAGCTGTTGCCAAAGTTGCTTTGCTAGCCCCTCGTTGTTTTCAAAAAACAGCTTAGAGTATGTTAAGAAACCAAAACTAGTATCAAATGGCGGGTAAAAAGCATGAAGTTTCTTTGCATAAGGAAACGCTTTGACAGCTTTGCCATTTATCATGCATAGCCCTATCGTTGCGTCTACTACTCGCTTATTTACTAAATCAAATGCATCCAACTGAGAGAGTGTATCTACTTTTACAAATCGTGTATCACTGAGGCTATTAGCTGATGAATATCCACGAGGGATAGCCAAACTAAAGCTGTCTTTCGTGGTTTTTAGTTCATCAATAAACACTTTGTCTCCAACTAAACATCGACCAAACTGATTAAGGGCCAGTGATGTATTCAGTTCTCCCGATTCAGTGGTAGGAAACACCATATACTGCGACCTTTCAGGCCGGTAGCTTGCGATCACGGCATCAACCTTATTACGCTTCATATCATGCAAACACCGCTGCCAAGGTTCGCGAACAAATTGAATATTGAGCCCTTCGATTTGTCGCTCCATCATTTGTAAAACTTCTATGCTCACGCCAGGGCGAACGCTAGGCACAGTTAACCCCACTCCCATGTACGATGGTGCCAATTCCTTATCTTCATAGCAAAAAGTAAGTGTTGTCGCGCAAACAGGTAAAGCGAACAAAATTAGGGTAAAACATACCAACAGCTTTTGTAACAACAGAGGTTACTCCAAGTCTTTTATGTGCGTGCCAAATAAGTATATCTAATTTAATTTATTTTGCTGTTCATGTTTAAGCAACCAAGCTTTTTTTTCTACTCCACCTGCGTAGCCCGTCAAAGTACCGTTTGCACCAATGATCCTATGGCAAGGAATAATAATGCTGATCGGGTTTTTGCCATTCGCCCCACCGACTGCGCGCACCGCTTTGGGTTTTCCCAAAAAGTTAGCCATCCACCCGTACGTATTAGTTTGCCCATACCCTACTTGCTTTAATAGTTGCCATACTGATTTTTGGAACACACTGCCATTGATATCTAAGGCAATATCAAAGTCGCGCCGAGTTCCTAAAAAGTATTCTTTTAACTGCTGCTTTGCTTGTCTGGTATGTTCGTTACACACTTCTTCATATTCATTTTTAGGGTTAAACCCGACATATGTTAGGCCGTAACTTGATGATTGAATCGTTAGTACACCGATGGGTGTATTCATAGTATGTTGGTAAATCATAATTGTTGCCAAAGTTGAAAAGTTAAGTAACTGCGAAATGGCGCACAAGCTTGTACTTCCAATTCACCATGCTGCGCAAATGCTTTCTTTATGCCTAGATCTCCTGCAAGATAAATATCGGGGTTACTTTGTCCTCGCATCTTGGCATAATCAACGGTCCATGGCCCCACCCCTTTAATACACAACCATTTATCTAAATCAAGACTGTCACTTTTTTTACTGTAGTATGTCGCAAAACTTGCTAATGCTTCCTTACGCCGTGCTGGCATCTTAAAAAACGAAAACCCGTTGTCTTTCATAGCGGCTGGTTTTGGAAACAGTCGTTGGCCTAGATGATTTCCCTCTCCCAACTCACTCACAAGAGTTTTAAGTAAATTTCTCGCTGCACTAACACTCACTTGTTGCCCTAAAATGGCACGCACTCCTGCTTCAAATTCACACCAAAGACCCGGCAAACGCAAACCTTCTGTTAACTTAAAAGTTTCTGGTAATACCCGCTTTAAGTGTGCTTCTATAAATGTAGGATCCGAATCCAAATCTAACACTCGTTTTATATTACCGACTATCAGGTGCAATCCAGCCACATCATTAATCGAAATTTTTACTCTAAACCTATGATTGCTTGGTTCAAACTCAACTTCAAAAGAGCCATCGTAATCACCTAAACAATAGGTACGCCCATAACTATTCGCTGTTAACCATTCAACCGGCTCAATCAATCTTTTTGATAAAAATTCATGTAAAGCATGCCAATTATATGGAGGTCTAAAAGGCAAGAATAAGGTTATGTGCGACTGCGACTGCGCTTTTTTGTGCCGTAATTGACTTGGTGATAGTTGATATAACCTTACAAAAGCGTCATTAAAACGGCGTAATGAATTAAAGCCACTTGCAAAGGCAATGTCTGCAATTGACATCGTGGTTTGTTGCAACAACTGTTTAGCGAAGTCACATTGTCTATAAAGCGCATATTGCTTCGGGCTCGTACCGTAAAACTGCTTAAACAACTTATTTAAATATCGTTGCGTAATACCCAAACGCTCAGCTAATTGGGCTGTCGTATGTGTTGATAGTTCACCCTCATCAATCATCTTTTTCGCTCTAACCGCCGTTGTTTGGATACCAAGCCATGCATAACTACCGGGGGCTGCGTCAGGTCGACAACGAATACATGGTCGAAAGCCTGCATCAGCGGCATTATGAGCATATTGAAAATACTCAACATTACCTTCTTTTGCCGCGGGCGCAGGACAAATCGGACGGCAATAGATGCCTGTTGTTTTAACCGCAACATAAAACAAACCATCAAATCTATGGTCGCGACTTTCACGGGCTTTTTGGCAGATAGCGGCACTGAGCATAAAACTTCAATCAAATAAGGTCGAATAGGCTTAGTTTATCGCAAAAATCCAATAGCGATCGCCATAAATGGAACTAGACCTAAAGCAACCCAATCTTATGGCTGCTTAAATTGACCAATTTACTAATGTTTGATAATTTGTCGCTCGAACATAATCTAAAGTGTATCAATAGCCTTGAACTTAAAAACTATTTTCAGCATCATCATCACCTTAGCAATTGCAATGCAATCTGTTGGGGCTAGTGCTGCCAGTACACAAGTTCATCAGATTGATATCGAACACTTGCAAAGCGAGCATGTTCATAGCTCAAAGCTGAGCAGTTTAAACGATCAATATGACCAAGATGGCCACAATATAAAAGACTGTCACCATTGTGGTCACTGTAGTGGCAGCCATTTAAGCTGGTTTGTCAGCAAATCAACAACCGCATTGTATGTAAAGCAACCTCGTGATGACATTGACCATGAGCGCTCACAAGCGCAATATCGTCACGAACCACAATTCAAACCGCCAAGAGCTTAATCTCACCCTTTATCAGCCACAAAGGCACTTAAACCCTCACATTTTTAGCGCATAAATTGTTGCTATACAGCGCTGCGCTATGTGTTTTTTTATAAAAATTTTCCATTCATCATATGGATAATAGAGATAGCTATGTTTAAATTTAATACTATGGCAGTGCGTACGATTGCTGTCGCTCTACTATTTACACCTTATACAATTGCAACTGCTGGCGAGAATCATGATCACCATAACGAGCAGCCACAAATCACCGACTCTGATAACCACGCACAAAATACCTTAGTCTCTTTAACTCAACGTCAGATAAAGACGGCGAATATTCAGGTTTCTGAGCTACAGCCCAGATTTTTAATGCAGCACCACTATGCCCCTGGTGTACTAAAAGAAAACGGCTACACCAGCTATATCGTATCCCCTCGTACAGACTCAGTAATCATGACTCGACATGTCGCTTTGGGGCAAAAAGTAAACCAAGGCGATAAACTGATCACGCTTTACAGCGAATCAATGGCTGATGCTCAAGCCGATTATATGGTCTCTCAGAGCGAATGGTTACGCATTCAAAATATGCAAAAGCAGACGCTCAGCGAAAGTGAACGCGTTGTTGCTAAAACTCGTTATCTTGCAAGCGTTGGGAGGCTAAACGCTTTGGGCCTGAGCCATGAAGCGATATCAGCTTTGACAACACAAAGCGATATCAAGCTGGGTCAATACACTCTCTATGCACAAGTCAGCGGAGTAGTTTTACAAGATGACTTTACCCAAGGGCAACGCGTAAATACAGGGCAAACATTGTTACGCTTAGCGGATGAACAAAACCTTTGGGTTGAAGCACGCTTATCAGCCAATGACAATGAATCCATTGATATTAAAAGTACAGCAAAAGTGCAGTTCAAAGAAGATACATATCATGCCAAGGTGATTCAAGAGTCTCACACTATTGACCCTATCACTCGCACTCGAACCGTTCGCTTGGTAGTTAATAATGCAGATGACCGTCTTCATGCAGGCATGTTTGTGAACGTATATTTCAACTTGCCAAGTAAACAGCCACTATTAGCGGTGCCTGAAACGGCATTAATGCAAAATGCCGATGAAGAATGGCAAGTATTTGTGCTCAATGACCACAACCAGTTTTTACCACAAAGAGTTACACGAGGACGCCCCTTTGGTGACTTGGTTGAAATTAGCGGCTTACCTGCAGGCACACAAGTGGTTACTCAAGGCGCATTTTTCATTTCCTCTGAGTTTGCCAAAAGCAACTTTGATATTCATAACCATTAAGCGAGGCGCATATTATGATCAATCGCTTAATTGACTGGGCTATTACAAACCGCCTACTCGTTGTTTTGCTGCTTATAGCTATGATAAGCGTTGCAAGCGTTTTAATTCCAAAACTCAACCTAGATGCATTTCCAGATGTCACTAACGTACAGGTAACCATCAATACACAAGCTCCGGGCCTTGCAGCAGAAGAGATAGAAAAGCTGATCACCTATCCTATTGAAGCCGTAATGTATGCTTTGCCAAATGTCGAACAAGTTAGATCGGTGTCAAAAACAGGGCTGTCTGGGATCACGGTCGTATTCAAAGAAGGAACTGACATTTACTTTGCACGACAACTGGTTTTTGAACGTTTGCAGGCTGCAAAAGCCCTAATACCTGATGGATTAGGCACCCCAGAAATGGGCCCAAACACCTCTGGTTTAGGGCAAATATATCAATATCTACTTATCAGCGACCCAGACTCAAACATTGATACGATGCAACTAAGAAGCATCAACGACTGGGTTGTGAAACTCTTACTCATGCCCATCGATGGGGTTACCGATGTGTTGTCTTTTGGAGGAGAAGTCAAACAATATCAAGTAAATATAGACCCGACTCAACTTATTGCTTACGGATTGTCGCAACATGACGTCATTGCAGCGCTCAAACAAAATAACGAGAATGCGGGAGGTTGGTATATGCAACGGGGGCAAGAGCAACTCGTTGTAAGAGGCATGGGGTGGTTTAACAGCGGTGCACAAGGTATCGCAGAGCTCAAGCAAGCCCCGGTTAAAACCATTGACGGCACCGTGATCACCATAGCACAGGTTGCAAATGTAGAGCTTGGCAGTGAGATTCGCCAAGGTGCAGTGACCATGACGCGAAAAGACGAGTACGGAAAAATACAACATATGGGCGAGGTCGTAACGGGTATTGTCCTTAAACGAATGAATGCCAACACCAACAATACGATTGAGGGTATAAAGCAACGGCTAAAGCTGATTGAAAGCACTTTGCCAAAGGGAGTACGTTTTGAGCCGTTTTATGATCAAGCAAATTTAATTAAGCAGGCAGTAAGTACCGTGGTTCAGGCTTTGAGCATCGCGTTTATATTAATCATCGTAATACTCGCGCTATTTTTAATGAGCTTAAGAGCCACTTTTTTGGTACTCATATCCATTCCAATATCTATTGCAATCGCTTTAATGCTCATGTCTTGGTTAGAGATATCGGCTAACTTAATGTCACTTGGGGGCATCGCCATTGCTATTGGCATGTTAGTTGATGGTTCGGTAGTAATGGTAGAGAATATTTTTAAGCACGTAAGCCAAAACAATCAGTCCAATCCTGAGATAATCGCACAAGCGAGCAAAGAAGTTGCTCGCCCGGTTATATTTGCCGCTGTGATTATTTTAATTGTATTTGCACCTTTATTTAGTTTTGAAGGCGTTGAAGCAAAGTTGTTTCAGCCCATGGCACTGAGTATTATGCTGGCATTAGTCAGTGCAATATTTGTTGCAGTTATAATTGTACCTGCTCTGGCTAGCTACTTATTCAAATATAAGTTATCAACACGAACAAGTATATTTTTTACACCTATAGAGCACTGCTATGGCAAATTACTAAGCAAAGCATTAGCAAAACCTACCTTCATACTGCTAACGGTTTTATCACTATTGATCGCAACAGTCACAATAACACCTAAAATTGGGACTGAGTTCGTCCCAGAACTTGAAGAAGGCACTATTAATTTGCGCGTAACTTTGGCGCCATCAGCGAGCTTAGATACAGCCCTTTCGGTTGCCCCAAAGCTTGAGGAAAAGCTACTTACATTTCCTGAAGTGACATATGCACTGAGCCGTATTGGTCGCGCTGAAATTGGAGGTGATCCAGAACCGGTCAACAACATTGAAATATACATTGGCTTAAAACCAATACAACAATGGCAAAGTGCAAAGACGCGCCATCAATTGCAAAACTTAATGCTGGATAAGTTAGCCGCACATCCAGGCTTACTATTTAATTTCTCACAACCTATCGCCACCCGAGTAGACGAATTACTATCAGGTGTAAAAGCACAACTAGCAATAAAGCTATTTGGCCCTAACCTTGAAGTACTAACCGAAAAAGGCAAGCAAATAGAAGCGCTTATCAAGAAAATAAATGGCACCACCGATGTCGCACTAGAGCAAATTGCAGGAGAAGCACAGCTTATTATTACACCTAATCGCCAACAGCTTTCTCGCTATGGCCTCTCTGTTGCTGACATAATGTCTTTAGTTCGCAATGGCATTGGCGGAACCAGTGCGGGGCAAATCATTAACGGCAATGAACGTTATGATATTTATGTGCGCTTCGCAGAACAGTTTAGAGCGAATGCCCAAGTGATTAACGATCTTAGACTTCGCACTACCGACGGTGCTTGGGTAAAACTTAGGGATATAGCTGAGGTCGAATTAAAGTCAGGACCACCACAAATCAGACGAGAAGACGTTCAGCGAACGGTGGTAATACAAGCGAATATTCAAGGCACAGACATGGGGAGCGCAGTCTCTCAAATACGCTCTGAGATTGACACTAAAATCAAGCTGCCAGCGGGATACTCTGTGGTGATTGGTGGACAATTTGAAAGCCAACAACGTGCTCAAAAGCGATTAAGCTTGGTAATACCACTGTCTTTAATACTGATAGCCTTATTGCTGTATATTGCATTTTCTTCGGTTGCACAAGCTATGCTCATTTTGATAAATGTGCCATTGGCAGTCATAGGCGGTGTATTTGCACTGTATATATCAGGGCAATATTTATCGGTGCCCAGTTCAGTCGGGTTTATAACACTATTCGGTGTCGCTGTACTCAATGGCGTTGTACTGGTTGAAAGTATCAATCAGCGCATAAAGACAGGCGAAGACAGCAATAGCGCGATATATCACGGTGCATTATCTAGACTAAGGCCCATAATAATGACTGCGCTTACTTCTGCTTTAGGGCTTGTGCCGATGATTTTATCAAGCGGTGTTGGGGCTGAAATTCAACGACCCCTAGCAACGGTTGTCGTTGGTGGACTCGTATCTTCAACCTTACTTACTTTGTTTGTTTTGCCCATTCTATTTAACCGCTTTTCGGCATACAAAATAACTGAAATGCAAAGAGGGCAATAAAATACGTTTAAAAACCATCAATTAGTAGCACCCTAATTCAGATAATAAATGTGCTACTGATTGATAAATCATACGATGCGTTTTGGGTATACAAAAATTAACTGTAATGCGAATTATAATCAATATTTAACCGTATGATTTTTATGGCTTTTTTGTTGACAGTATAGTACTTTTCTATAAACTGGCTCCCTATTAGTTACTAACAGGTAGATGTTATGAAAGGTAAGCAACGAGTTATTGATGCATTTAATGCACTTTTAGCCAATGAATTGGCAGCAATCGACCAATATTTTATTCACTCTCGCATGTATGATGATTGGGGCTTAAATAAGCTGTACGAGCGTTTAAACCACGAAATGGAAGAAGAAACGACTCATGCAGATTGGTTAATAAAGCGTATATTGTTTTTGGAAGGTACGCCGAATATGACTAAACGTCGCGACCTTTTAATTGGTAGTGACGTACGCTCTATGATGCAAAACGACTTAACTCTCGAACTAGAGGTTGTTGAAAGTGTAAAAGAAGCAATAGCAATTTGTGAAGAGGAGCAAGATTATCAGTCTCGTGAAACACTTGAAAAGTTGCTTTTCGATACCGAAGAAGATCATGTCTATTGGCTTGAGCAACAACTTGGCTTAATGGATAAAATCGGTACGCAAAACTATATTCAGTCGCAATTATAAGGAGCCAATATGAAAGGTGATAAAGACGTTATCGCTTCGCTAAATGCAGTACTTGCGAACGAACTAGTAGGAATTAACCAATATTTTTTACATGCCCGTATGTTTAAAGATTTTGGTTTTAGTGTACTGGATAAAGCTGACTATAAAACCTCTATCCAGAAGATGAAAAATGCTGACAGATTAATCGAACGTATTCTGTTTTTAGAAGGTCTTCCAAATCTGCAAAGCCTTGGACGCCTGCGAATTGGTGAGAACAGTGAAGAAATGATTGCGGCAAATATGGCGTTTGAGCAACAAGCATTGATAGATCTGAAGGCAGCCATAAAATTAGCAGAAGAAAAACGTGACTATATCTCAAGAGAAGCACTAGACAATATTTTGAACGAACAAGAAGAGCAAATCGATTGGCTTGAAACCCAACAAAGCCTAGTCAAAACAATGGGTATTGAAAACTACCTTCAGTCTCAAATATAAGCATGAAACAAAAAAGGGCCCTCAGGCCCTTTTAGCATCAAATATAAATCGTTATTAAGCAACTTGATCCGTCACATCGACTATCTCAATGAGTTTTTCATTTAAGATCTTTTTAGTACAATTTGTACACTTACCACACTGAGTGCCCACGCCGAGCTCTTTACTAAGCTCACGCATACTCGTCGCGCCTTCATCAATCGTTTGGGCAATTTTTTTGTCCGTCACACCGTGACAAATGCAGATGTACATGAATACAAACCAATCTCAATAACATTAACTGATACAGAGTTTAATCTAAACAAAAATAGTTATCAACTACACAATTACAAAAAATGAGAATTATTGTCATTCCGATAAATTTAAACCATTGCAACACATTGCGTGCCATCACATTTGTGCTTTCATGTGATTAAGTAAAATCTATACTAAAGTGTATATTAAGGCTTTACAGAAAGAGATGATTAGCCAGTTAGTTCCTGTTGCAGAAACTTTAATTATGTTGAGATAAAAATTAAACATCATGTTAATTTGTGAATTTAACCTACTTCGCTACTACACAGTGAAATGATATAATCTAGTACGGTTACCGTGGTGTCAGAAATCAGGGAACAGTCAAAAATATAACTTATTAATCAAAGGACATTTAGATGTACCAACGCTGTATGCTTATTTTATTTGTTTGCATAATATTTGTTTTGCACAACAATGCAATTGCAGTGAACAGCGATACAATAAATCGGCTTTCTACTGCAGAAGGGTTGTCTCAAGCAAGTGTAAGCAATATTGTTCAGGATAAACACGGGTATGTTTGGATAGGCACACATCTTGGGTTAAATAGGTACGATGGCGACTCAATAAACGTAATCAATAAACCTGTCAACCTTTCGACCAAACATATCTCATTACTCAAACTATTAGACCAAGATACTCTATTCGTTTCGACAGCGTTCAGCGGTGCTTACCTCATTAATATTGATACGCTAAATATCGAGCAAGTATACTCAGGCAAGCTATCAGCAAACTCTAATACATTTTCAGAAATTACTGCGGCTATCAAAGTAGGTCATTTTTTATATGCAGGCATTGATAATAATCTTTACCGAATAGATCTTACTTCGAAACGCTCAACCTTTGTCACCTCACTTGATAAACACAATTATGTTCGAGCATTGCTTAAATTTGATAAACAAATATTGATTGGCACAAACCATGGCCTATTCAACTTAAACCCCGAGTCAGGACAGCTTGAAAGACTTGAGTTTCTTGATGAACCATTTAGAACCAGTCTCAACAGTAATATAAAGTTGTTGAAAGTCGACCCAGCGATAGGCTTGCTAGTAGGTACCGTTCAAGGTTTATATGCGATCCCGATAAACAATAAGTCGTTGCAATTGCATGCAGCCTATACACTCGTGCCACATTACAATATATGGGCTCATGAGATAACCCCTCATGGCGAACTTATTGCGACAGAGCTTGGGCTTTTTAAAATAAACCGTAGCACCAAATCTGCAGAGCAACTTCTATCACTACAACAAAGTAAATATGAACTCCCACAAACAAGCATTACAGACTTAATGTATGATAAGCAGGGTAATATATGGATGGCGACGCTCAATCAGGGGGCTTATTTTTGGCCAATGCCATCTCTACGGTTTAAAACACTCGGTGCGAATAACCCTAATTTAAACAAAAATATATGGTCAATTTACCAAGACGAATCAGGCGAAATTTGGCTGGGCACAGATAATGGCATCTTGAGATATCATTCATTAGCAGATACTAGTCCACAGCGTTACTACGAAAATAATGACATTAAAGCTGCTTATGCAAGTAATGCCGTTTATCAAGTGTTTGGATCCAGCACCAATAAATCAGATGAACTATTTTTAGAAACACTCACAGGCCTCAAACTACTCAGCAAAACAACTGGCCATATACGCCTCCCCCCCTTAGCTTCTCAATTACCAAATAACCCTTTCGAAACACTAAACTGGGGCGCGCGTTTATTACACGGCGAACAAATTGCATTTATAAGTAAACAAGGTTTTTTTATTTATGATATTAAATCTCAAACAGTTCATCCCCTCTCTCAGTTAACACAACAAGTTGATATTGGCACCGCTTATAAGTTCTTGCCCCCTTTGCCATCAAGGCCCAATGAGCTCCTTCTTAGCACAGAGCAACAACTCATTAGTTACAACCAAGAAACAGGCACAGTAACCAAAATATACGAATTTACAAAAACAGATTCTGAACGTTTTTCAGTCATTGATAGCTGGGTAGCAACGCCAAACGGTACAATTTGGCTTGCAAGTTCGATAGAGGGTCTAGTTGCACTGAATGAACATGACTTCTCAGTTAAATTTAAAGTAAATACCGCATCAGGAGATGGCTCTCAAACTTTATACCAGATGCAGCCTGACAACTTTGGAAACTTATGGGTAAGCAGTCAATCAGGACTCATACGTTACAATATTGAAACGGGCCAAATTAAAAAATTTAATACAAATAATGGACTGCCCAATAGTGAATTTAACGCTAATGCCAGTTCAACAATTAAAAACGCAAAGCTCGCCTTTGGCACTATCAGTGGCATGGTGTGGTTTTCTCCAGAAGACTTTATTGACACCTCCAACTCTGAGTCATCCCTTTCAATCACTGACATAAACCTAATGACTCGTAGCTTAAATTACTTCCCAAGCTTTTTAAGCACGCAGTCTCTGGTGCTTAACCACGATGATTTAGGACTTAGCATAAAGTTTAGCAATTTCGATTTTGCACAGCAGCAAGTTTATAACTATCGTGCTAAGTTAGACGGTCCAACCTCTATAGAATTTGACTCTTTAAAGGCGAACCACTTGTTTTTTAACCAGCTGAAGCCTGGCAAGTACACACTTGCTATTGAACAGCAAATGCTTGGCAGCGACAAAGTTGTTGATACGATTACACTGCCATTCAAGGTAAAACATTCAACCTTTGGCTCTCCTTTCGCTTGGGGAGTGTATATTGCCTTTGCCATGTGTGCTCTAGTCATCATAATATGGCAAAGTAGGCAAAAGCGCCGGGAGATAGAATCAGCTTTACAAGAAGTCACTGTTAGCAAACAACAAACAGAAATGGCATTAAACACCACCCGCAGTGGAGTATGGCAAGTCGACTTGTCATCAAAAATGATAACGCAGAGCAGAAATATTGACTGCTCCTTGAGTAAATCAAAAGATGAGAAAATACCATTAAGAAATTATTTTGACCTTATCCACCCAGATGACCGCCATCAAGTTAGCGTTATTTGGGAACAAATACTCCAGTCGGCCACAAATCAACAGTTTTCTCTTACGTACCGAGTCAAGAGCGGTGATGAGCCATGGCGTTGGTATCATGACATTGGACAAGTACTGAACTTTGATGAACAGGGCAATCCCGAGCAAGTGACTGGAATTTATACCAATATTACAGAGCAAAAAGCCATTGACTTACGTGCTAGTATACTCGGCGAAGCTTTCAGTAAGGTCAGCGATTGGATCTTAATCTTAGATGCAGAATTGAATCCACTATCAGTCAATACAAGCTTTTGTAAAGCATTTGAATTAGATGAAGAAACAGCGATTGAAGAGCTTTCATTTCGTAAATTAGCTCAAGTCGTTGGCCTTAATCGATTAAATAGTTTACTCAAAAGAATACATGAACTTGGTCCCAACCAACACATACGACAAGAGCTAACAGTTAAAACTTCTCATCAAGTAGCGCATCCGATCCACTTGAGTATCAACGCAATATCAAAAAATGAAGAGCTTATAGAGCATTACGTCATTGTGATATCTGATTTGACAGATCAAAAACAAGCAGAGAGTGAGCTTCGATATCTGGCAAACTTTGATACACTCACTAAACTGCCTAATAGAACTTTGATGCTACAACACATTGAATTTGCTTTACATAATGCTGAGCTATCTGGTAAATATTGCGCATTGTTATTTATTGATCTAGATAAATTCAAACCGATTAATGATGCCTATGGTCACCATACTGGAGATCAACTACTCATTAAAATCACAGAGCGGATCTCAAGCAAGTTAACGAGTAATTGTATACTTGGCCGTCAAAGTGGTGATGAATTTTTAGTTTTAGTGAAAAATGTGCACTCTCCCCATAAGCTCAGTGAGCTGGCCACGTTGCTACTTGAATGTCTACCCAATAAAATTGAAATTGGTGGTATCTCCATGAGTATATCCGCAAGCATCGGAGTAGCCATGTACCCTTTTGATGCAGATTCACCTGAAATGCTGATCCGTAATGCAGACATCGCCATGATCCATGCTAAACAATCAGGAAGAAACGGCTTTAAGTTTTTTACCAGTCAAATGAACACCCAGTTTTCACGTAAGTTAACGTTAGAAAATGCACTAAAAACGGCCTATCGAGAAGGGAAAATATACAATAACTACCAACCTATCGTGAATATCATTAGTGGCAGAGTCGTCGGTGTTGAGCTGCTAATGAGGTGGACTCATGAAGGAGAAGCGATTTCACCCATGGACTTTATTCCAATTGCTGAGGAGGTTGGGCTCATCGAGTTGATGACCGAACAGGCACTTAAACGTGCTCTCTATGAGTTGAACCAGTTTATTGTTAATGGCAGAGACTTCTATCTATCACTCAACCTTTCTGCTGTGCATATATTAAAAACGGACATAGCTCAAAACCTTCTTAACATTCTGCGCGCTTTTAATCTTAGTCCCAGCGTACTGCGCCTAGAAATCACCGAAAGCTCCCTAATGGAAGATACTGACTCTGCTAAACGGTCACTTGACGCGCTAAAACGGGCTGGTTTTGTTTTATTGCTAGATGATTTTGGTACAGGTTACTCTTCACTCACTTATCTAAATCAATTTCCTATAGATATTATTAAAATAGATCAGGGATTTGTTAGAAAGATGAATGTACTAAGCAGTAACAAGTCCATCATTAAAACGATATATTTGCTTGCTCAAAGCTTAAATATGTCGTGTATAGCTGAAGGAGTAGAAACCAGCGAGCAACTAGCCTTTCTAAAAGATCTAGGCTGCCACTTAATGCAAGGCTATTATTTCTCTCCCCCAGTGAACGCAGAAAAGCTAGAGGGCGTTATAGCAATGAGTACTCACTGAGCTTCAACCTCATCAATTGAGTCCCAGTGTCTGGTTACTAATGTCTTGAGTGTTCGGCAATACTAACTTTACTTAATAAACTTTGTATTGCTGCATCGCTCGGAACAATAACTCTTTATCGATGGGTTTAGCAACGAAACTATCCATACCTACTTGCAAACACTTTAGTCGGTCTTCATTATATGCGTTGGCAGTAATAGCTATAATATAAGGCTTGCCATAAACATCGGGCTGTTTGCGAATATGCTCCGTGCACTCGTAACCATCCATATTGGGCATTTGACAGTCCATTAGCACGATATCAACGTGATGCTCTTGCAAAAACGCTAACGCTTCAACACCGTCCATCGCTTTATTAAGATTACATTGCGTGCTTTGCAAAGCTTTAGACACCACAATTTGATTAACCATATTATCTTCAACAAGCAATACACTGACACCACTTAAATTCAGCTGAGTACCCTTTTGCTCTATTTCAATAGGTAATTCAGCAATCGAAGCAGGAATTGTGAGTGTAAAGCAGCTCCCCTCTCCCTCTTGGCTCTGAACCACTAGGTCGCCATCCATTAGACTCGCCAGACACTTTGATATAGTCAGTCCAAGCCCTGTTCCTCCATAGCGTCGAGTCGTAGACACATCCAACTGAGTAAACTCTTTAAATAGCTGTTGCTGTTGTTTTTGGGTTATACCTATCCCGGTATCTTGAACGCTGACCATCAAAGTGCCATTGTCATATTCAACCTTTAAAGTAATTTTGCCTTGCTCAGTAAACTTACCTGCATTGTTGAGCAAGTTATTGACTATTTGAGTGACTCTTAGTGAGTCTACTAATAAACAGGGCGGAAGTTGTGCCGACAATTGATATTCAAATTCAACATTGTCTTTTAATCCTGCTTGCTTAAAAAATGATGCTAATGTGTCAAACATCTTCAAAATGTCTGTCGGATGCAAATCTAAAGTCAAAGCTCCTGCTTCAATTTTCGAGTAATCCAAAATATCATTAAGAATCAACAACAAGCTTTTTGCCGAAGTATGTACAATATCTAATTGCTTTAACGTTTCTTCATCCCCTTTTTTTTGCTCGATCAAAATCCCCGTTAAACCAATAATACCGTTCATAGGTGTACGAATTTCGTGACTCATATTAGCTAAAAAGCGACTTTTTGCTTTGTTCGCGTTGTTGGCAGATGCAACAGCTTCTAAGAGTTCTTCCGTTTTTTCGTTAACCTGTTGCTCAAGCTCTCGATTAAAGTTAGTCAGCTTTTTATTCAGCTCTTCATTCTCATTATTTGCCAGTTGCAACTTTGAGAAGCTCATCGTTAACTTAAACGCCAACTGATTAAAGTGCTGCTGTAGTGTTATTACCTCTAAACAACTGACCTCCTCTCCCGCAGAGTTCTTTAACATTGTGCTTGGCTCAAACCGATTGATATCTTCACTCAGAGCTTTAATCGGCTTTACCAAAAAGCGTGATAGCTGACTGACAAAAAAGCTACTTAAAACGATGATCACAAGCGCCAATAGTAATGACTTCAACCATGCAGAAGCTGCTGCTAGGCGTATAATATGACCTTCTAATAGTGTTACTACCGTCCAATTTAATCCTTCAACTTTAACCGCATGGCGATAATAAACGTCTCCTGAGCTCGTGGTATACGACACTAATTGGTTATCCAACCAACTGGCTAAAACCTCTGAATCAACAACATCAAGAGTATTAAATGATTCACCTAATGAACTAAAAACAACTTTATTATCATTATCTAGTAAAACGATATCACCTTTATGGGCGAGAATATTAGGCTGAAAACGTGAAAAGGAACCAAATAATAATGATCCTTCAACAATCCCTTTAAATTGCTCTGCGTCAAAAATAGGGGCTGAGATCGCTATAATCAAATCACTCCCAAAACTGCGTCCCTTAAAAATAGACGAAATATAACCATCGGGGTAATAAGGGGCTTGCACAAAGTAATCTCTGTCAATCACAGACACTACTTCACTGACCGCGTTGCTGTTAAATACGCTAGGATAAAACGCGCTGACTCTACCATTTTGATCTGCAAATATCGCTGTTTTCAGATCAGGCTGTAAATCAACCAATGATTTGATAACAGCGTCTTCATCTAACCCAAGCTCTACCGACTTTGCGGCACCAACAACCGCTCGACGGTAAGACTGTAAATAATCATCTAGTTGCTCACTAATATTATTAGCTGAGGTATGCAGCTGCTCTTGCACTTCAAATTCGATGCGACGATAACTATTATTGGTCAATACAATTGAAGTAATTAACACTACCAACACTATCAGTAGACTTACGGTATAGTTCAATATTGAACTTAAAGGGTGCGCTCTCCATAGATGACGAATGAAGAAGAAGCTTAATAAATCGGTTATCGCAAGGTAAAGTGCAGCATTAATAAAATACTTAGCTAATGCAGTTGCAATAACGAGATTGGGCAACTCCAGTAGGTAATAACCAAAAAGTAATAATATAGGTAACCCCACGGCTAGCCAAAATCCAAGGCCCCGTGCAAAGAATGGCTTTCCTCTTGAAACACAAAATACCTGTAACCACACTATCTCTAAGAGGTATACAACCGAGGGCCAACTATGTCCCCAACGATAAAAAATAAAGCATCCGCCGAGTGCGACAGCTAAACACGCATATTTCCAACCGAATAATACTAGGCACAACAATACGAAAAGTTGGCCGAACAAAAACTCCGACGCATCTAAGAAAAAAAATGGCAGTAAATTAGCCCCCCCTCCCAACGTACCTAAAAGGAGCGTTACAAGTAAGGGGGTATATTTATGAAGATAATTCGGCACACAAGATTCCCAAAAAAATACCACTTAAAGGTAAAAGAAAATGCTCATAATGCCAAGTAATTAGAGTAATTTGCTAACAAAAAACTATTTGAAAGCGCCTATCACAATGCATTAGGCACTGTTTTTCAAATGTAACCCGGCTAGTGGGCAGGGCATTGGTGACTTTCAATCTGAAGCACACACTGGTGCGCATCAAAACGGCGTTGTAAAGCTTGCTCTACTTGCACTCTACAAGAGGCATCATGTAGTTCAATCGTGCAATGATGCTTTAGCACAATATGCGCACCAATAGCGAGCATACCCTCGACTTCACTAACCGTTATATTGTGAACACTTTCAACGTGTTCAGTGGCTAAAATCACTTTCTCGACATGAGTCGCCTTAGGCAAAGCAATTTGAGAAAAAAACAATCCATTAATACAACTTCTAACCACTTTAACACCAGTGAACATAACAAAAAGTGAAATTAATAAGCTTGATACCACGTCTATTATTTCCCACCCAGTTACATAGATCATTACACCGGCAAAAAACGTTGATACGGTAGACAGTAAATCAAAGAACGAGTGCAAAAAAACAGCATAAACATTGATGCTGTCTTTACGGCCTTTGTAAAGCACCCATGTTGACAAGCCATGAAATAAAAAGCCAATCCCAGCAATAACTGACATTAAATATGAGTTAACTTCGAGTTGATGACCATCGCTGTGATGCATAAACCTTTGTGCACCTTCCACAATGATGAGTATTGATATAGCCAAATATAGGATGCCATTGATTAGCCCGCCTACATATTCGGCTTTTTTGTAACCATCATTGAAGGTTTTCGCTAAATACACGGCGATACTAGACGCGATAACAGCAATAAACAAAGAGCTGTTATGTACAAACAAATGCCCAGCATCAGCCAATACAGCTAAAGAGTTAGCGTAATATGCGCCAACTAACTGAATAACCATAAATGAGCAGGTAATAGCAAGCGCGATGAGTAATCTGCGCCTAGAATCTTGGTGAGTTGTGATGTCAGTCATCGACAGATGGAAAACCTTAAAATTGAAATGCACCGCGAGGGTAATGATATAAAGTCACAATTGTAACTATTTTTAAGTGAAGACGCACCAAAAACCTGCAGAACAGCAAGTAATTCTAATTATTTCTTATTTTAATAAAATTCATTAACGACTTTATTTGCTACTTCCCGAAGTACTTTAATGTCGTCTTCATCAAAGGTGCGAGGCTCAATATCAATTAAACACAAAGTGCCTAATGCTGTGCCATTTTCATGAATTAATGGTGCTCCGGCATAAAAGCGAATGTAAGGAGGGCCAGTTACTAAAGGGTTATCACTAAAACGCACATCTTTCAGTGCATTTGGTACAACAAAAACATCGTTACCTAAAATAGCGTGACCACAAAACGAAATATCTCTAGATGTCTCGCAGGCATCTAAACCAACTTTTGACTTAAACCACTGCCTATCACTATCAACTAGGCTAATTAGAGCCACTGGCACACAAAACACATGAGCTACGAACTCAGTCAATCTATCTAACTTCGGATCAGGCTCTGTGTCTAACAATCCTAGCTGATTAAGCGTTTGAATTCTCAGCGGCTCATTTTCTGGTTTTTCGGGTGTTTTCATATCTTAAGTTAAATAGCAATTTATAGGCCTTGTTCTATAGTAGTTTATTAAACCCTGTTAGTGATAGATATATGCAAGAAATCTTTAAAAAGTTCATATGCTTTCCCCTCTTATTAGGGTGTTTTTATTTACTAGATGGGATCTCTAAGCGTTACTATATTGAAAACGAGAACCTAAAGATGCATCAACAGGTGCTCCTCAATAGTGAGCGCTTTCTCCTTCTAGGAGAGATAATTTTTTCTTTGCAAAAAGAGCGCGGCTTTACCTCTGTTTTTTCTCACTTTGGTGGTTCTAGTTCACGCCAACACTTATCGACTTATCAAAACGATACACAGCTTCAATTTAATGAGCTTATTCACACTTTAAACGAAGCCAACAATGGCACCAATGGCACCAATGGCAATACGGTTGACATACTTAACGGCCTTCTTCAAAGGGTTTTAACGATAAGAAGCCAAATCAAATCTAAAGAAATAACAACAGAACAGTCCTTTACTCAATACACGCAGGTAATTGATTCGCTGTTAAATATGCTCTTGGCTTTCAAACATAAAACTTTTGTTGGAGTCAATACTAGCAAAACAACATACCCAGATTTATCTGCTTATGTAAATTTAATAGAGGCAATAGAATATGCAGGAAAACTGCGAGCAAAAACAGGCAAACTTTTAAACTTTTCAAATACTAAAGGTGCACAGCTCACCCCTACTATTTTTTACCTAAACGCTAACTTAAATAGCTCACTCAGTGATATACATGCATCAAAAAAAGTCAACGATGCACTCGTAGCAATCGAGAATTCACAAGAGCGATTGCAACTCAACACCTTGATCAATGCTTTAAGAGCTAACAACCAAGCGAATATGTCGGCCGCTACTTGGTGGGAGGTCAGTACACGCTACATTGATATGCTTACTCTTGTAAGTAAAACTATTGTTGCCGACGGCCAGTCATTCGCTCAAGAGTATGTCAGGACAACAAACATCAAATCCCAACTTATGATTGCCACATTTGTAGCAGTTGCATGTGTAAGCTGTTTTTTATTCTACGCGATATGGCAGTTAGCAAAACCAAAAGGCGTGAACAAACATGCCGCAGTCAGCTATTGGCAACTTTCTCTCGTACTATTTTCAATATTGTTAGTTATGCTACTTGCTCACAAAGTTAGTCAAAGGGAGCTTGAAGGCCAACTAAAACTGCAGTTAACTAGTGAGCTTAAAAATAATGCTGTACACACATTAAAAAGCGCTGAGGCGATTTGGTATGAACCGGCAAAAAGCGAATTAATGGCTATTCAAAAAGCGCTATTTCCTCTAACTCAAATACAAATAGAAGCGCAACCGATACTTTCTAAGTATATTTCTAATGCCAATGTTGCAATCTACGACATACAAAATAAAGCGTGGTTGATTAATGAAAATAACCAATTAAAAACAGCACTTGAACAAATAAAAGGTCAATATAAGGCTGTTGAGCAAGGAAAAATACTTTTAACCACCGTCTATCGAAATAACAAGCTAAGCGCACATTTTGTAACCCAGTTAGTGAGTCAGCAAGGCGTTCTACCCTATCAGATTTGGTACTCTCTTACAGATCTTTCTCCTCTTATATCGATACTCAAATCACCTTTTTTAGAGTCAGACTCAAATATCATCTACTTTGACAATCGTAATATAGTAACGAACAAGGGCATTTACAAAAATTTAAAAAAAGCGGCAAGCAAAAGTCATAGTAATACAATTGAACCACTATTAAGCCCTCAGACCCCTCGTCAATACAAAAACTATTTAGATAAGGAAGTAATCGGCGTATTAGTTTGGAACAATGAGTTGCATATTGGTGTTGGTGCAGAACACGAACTAGCCTCTGTTGATGCTATTGTACAAAATGTGCAACAAGAATTTTCTATTCAGTTATTTATATTGCTGTCATTGGGTGGAGCAATTCTATTATTCACATACAAAATACAAAATAGCGCATTCTCTCAATTAAAACACTCTGAGCAACAGCTAGAAAAAGACAAAATCCAACTCAACAATGCCCAAAAAATAGCGAATATGGGGTCTTGGGAGTGGAGCTTGGGGCAGTTACACATACATATTTCAAAAGAACTCTCTAATATGCTCAACCTACCGAGAGAGGCATCACAATACTCCGCTCGAAGTATTCTTAGATTTATCGAGCCTGAAAGTCGTCATCAATTAATCAAAGCCATCAAAGGATACAAAATCCTAAAATCAATAACTCTTCAATTGACCACGCAGAACTTACCCAACATCACACATGTTGATTTGGTAGCAAACTGGCAAGCCTCTGAACACGACGAACACGGGCCTTTAGAAAAAACATTGGTGGGTATCGTCAAAAATGTAACCCTACTGGTCATGGAGCAAAACCGCCAACAAAGACAGCAGGCAGCCCTAAGAGCGGCGCGAGAAGCAGCTTTAGCTAAAATGGAAGAAGCAGATCAGCAGCGCCACGCCTTAGAAGTAGCTCTCAAAGAAAACAAAGAAACAGAACGGTTACTGCAACAAACTTTAGATAGTATACCCGCATTCATTTTGCTACTAGATTCACAAGCAAGAGTAACCTTAGTTAATCAGTACTGGTTTAAAACTCAGCATGCAGATCAGTTTAGCGGAGGGCTGTTTTTAAACACCTTCTTCAATGTAGGTGATGACTGTATTGATGCGATCAATACATTACCTTTGACAAAAAATAAGCCTTTAATAAATGCTCTTCGAGAGGCTAAATTTCAAGACAGCTATTTAGCGGAACTAGAATGTGAATACGTAATCACAGATGGGCCAATATGGTTTGAGGTGATCATAACGACTCTTGAGACTCATAATGGCAAATCAATTTTGATGTACCAACATGATATAACACAAAGAAAACAAGATGCGATGCAGCTAGAAGAGGCAAAGGCCAAAGCGGAGCTTGCCAACGATGCAAAATCTCGTTTTTTAGCGACCATGAGCCATGAAATTAGAACCCCTATGAATGGTGTTGTGGGCATGCTTGACTTGCTTAATCAAAGTAACCTCAGTGCAGAGCAAAGCCACTTAACCTCAGTGGCTAAAAACTCTTCACTTATGCTTCTTGGGATCATCAACGATATTCTCGACTTTTCGAAAATCGAAGCTGGGAAAATGGTCATCGATAAAGTCCCCTTTAATTGGCACAATGTTATAAAAGAAATAGCCGAGCTGCTCGCTCACCAAGTAAAAGAAAAGCATCTACAAATGTACTTTCTGTTTGATCCTGAGCTTGGATATTGGCAAATAGGCGATCCAATCAGAATACGGCAAATATTACTCAACCTCATTGGCAATGCCATAAAGTTTACTAAAACATCATCAAGTAAAATTGGCCTTATTGAAGTATCAATTTCGAGTGCAAAGCACGATCAGCATCAGTTAGAAATATCAGTTTCAGATAACGGTAAAGGCATAACCGAAAAGCAGCAAACACTGCTATTTAAACCCTTCACTCAAGCAGACGACAGTATACAGCGTGAATACGGAGGAACAGGGCTTGGCCTGTCAATAACCCAAAAGCTGGTTACTATGATGCAAGGATCTATTGATTGTCGCAGCACAGAAAATATTGGAAGCACTTTTAAGATCACCTTGCCCTGTGCAAAGACGACACACAAACAAGCAGAAATAGAAATCATATTCAAAGATGTGAGTGTTTGCATTTTGGGGGATGAAGATATTTTTGAGTCCGACTTAGAGGCAAACCTGACAGCCCACGGTGCAAAGTGTTCAATCATTAATTGGGTTAATGTAAGCGATAACAATATACATGCGTTAAACGTAAACTATGTCATTGTTACACTTGAACGTTATCAACAAATCATCACCGCTAACTACCAATTCCAACTTGATAATAAAAAAACAAGTTACATTATTTTGGTCAATAATAACTTCACTATCCCTTTACCAAAAGAAAGTTGCTGTGAGGCGATTTACTTTAACCCATATTACAGCTTTAAAATCATTGAACATATCGCAATTCGAGAGGGTATTATTAGCCCAGAGATTTTGCCAACACAGCTAATTAGTAACGACCACCCTTTACCAACTATTGAGCAAGCCCAGCAACAAAACCAACTTATTTTAGTAGTGGAAGACAACACATATAACCAAGAAGTATTTAAACGCCAACTGAGTATATTGGGCTATCAGTGCATGATTGCAGAGCATGGAGAGATGGCCCTTGACTTTTTAGCCTCTCATTCTTTTGCACTCGTCATTACAGATTGCCACATGCCAATCATGGATGGGTATACCTTTACCAAAAAGTATCGAGAGAGAGAACACCTGAGCTCGGCACAAAAAGAGTTGCCAATAATCGCTGCAACTGCCAATGCGCTAAGCGGAGAGCGCAACAAATGTATTGCTTGCGGTATGAACGACTACATTTCTAAGCCTATTGAACTAAACAACCTAAAAAATTTACTTCAAAAATGGATGCCTTCTGCAATATCGAGCAATAATACAGCAAAACCAGAGAATAAAACTAATCAAGACAACAAAAATGTACTTGATTTATCACAGCTTGCTACCTATGTTGGCGACGATACAAAAATTCAGCATTTATTCTTAAAGAACTTTATCGCAGACTCAACTCCCTTAATGAGTGCTCTACAAAAACGAGCGAAAGATTTTGAGCTCGTAAAAAGTTCGGCTCATCAATTAAAGTCATCAGCCAAAGCCATTGGCGCCAATGAACTTGCCAACCTCTACTTGGAAATTGAACAAGCAGCAAAAGCACAGCACAGCGACAAAATACTCGATATGCTTCCTAGCTGCGTTTCTATATTTAATGAGGTATGTTCTGAAATTACATCTATACTGGATCTAAACGAATGACACTTGTTTTGAACCAAATCTATGCATGACCCCAAAGGCTGGCTAATGGATGATAAAGACTTATTAAACATAATTGCCATAGATGATAACGGACTAATTTTAACACAGCTAAAATTATTGTTATCACAGTCATATCATGTGAATTTCTCGGGTTTCACCAACGGGCCAGATGCACTGTCTTTTTTAAAACAACATCCTACCGACTTGATATTTTTAGATCTCAATATGCCAGGGATGGATGGCATAGAAGTACTTCGGCATTTATCCGATATAAATATCTCTGCATCTATCGTGTTACTCAGTGGAGAAGATAACAACATTATAAAAATGGCAAAAAATCTAGCTCAAATGAGAAACTTAAATGTCATTATTGGTATTGATAAACCAATAACAGCTGGGCAAATCAAACAACTTATAGAGTCCTTATTCAAGTTGCCTCATCACAAGTCTTCCCACCTTACACAACGCGCTTTTAATTTGGAAGAATTAAAAACTGCGATTGAAGCGGAACAAATGTGCTTGTATTTGCAACCTAAAGTTACTCTGTCAAATGAAGAGGTTATTGGCGCGGAGTTCCTCGTAAGATGGAACCACCCAGAGTTTGGTGTATTGTCACCCTTTTACTTCATAGATTTAATTGAGCATTCAGATCTCGTACATGACTTCTCTATTTTGGTTGTTAAAGAAGCCTTTGAGTTCATAGAACAGCACTTTGAACTTTTGAAGTCACTTACTTTCAACATAAATTTAAGTGTAAAAAATCTAGAGGATTTAAAACTACCTGAGCGACTTGCCGAGCTGGCTAGTACTTATAATGTACCTACTGATATGATTGTCTTTGAAGTCACAGAAAGCTTATTGATCGAAAACTTAACTCAATCTCTTGATGTGTTATTAAGATTGAGGTTAAAAGGTTTTTCACTGTCGATTGATGACTTTGGTACAGGCTACTCCTCAATAAAGCAATTGAGCCAAATTCCATTTTGCGAGCTAAAACTGGACCGTTGCTTTATTCATGACTGTGCAATTGACACCGACAAGCAAGCGATTATTGAAGCGACCGCCGCGCTTGCACAAAACCTAAATTTAAAAGTGGTTGCTGAAGGTATTGAGCAGCAACAAGACCTCGTATTTTTGGGAAAATACAACATCGATTATGGGCAAGGTTACCTATTCGCACTTCCCTTAGAAAAACTCAATTTTCTAAAAAGTATTGAGTCGCAAACCAATTACAACACTCAAAGC
The DNA here is from genome assembly GCF_009176705.1 of Pseudoalteromonas sp. A25. NCBI lineage: Bacteria > Pseudomonadati > Pseudomonadota > Gammaproteobacteria > Alteromonadales > Pseudoalteromonadaceae > Pseudoalteromonas > Pseudoalteromonas sp. A25. Next base: position 258,605 of record NZ_AP021847.1, read on the forward strand.
AGACAAGCTCTGCTGCGCGGTTAAAAACCAACCTAAATACCTAGCTGTAACTTTTACCTACCCCCTTGTCTGCTCACTTGTCTGCTCAAGAAAAGTTAGCAAACATTATCAATCGCACCTACGGTACATTATCTGCGTTGTCACTATAACGAACAATTATTTTATTCGGTAATATAATATGTTGTACCAGTAAAAGCGTTCTTTCAGGAATACACTATGACTTTAAAAAATACGACAAAGCACAGCTACAGGCAAAGGTTACTGAAGGTCATTGACTACCTTTATCAGCATACTGATATGGACTTAGACGTAAACTCGCTCGCAGAGCTTGCCAACATGTCTGCTTATCACTTTCATCGTATTTACCGAGAGTTTACTGGCGAAACAATTAATTCTACCGTACGAAGAATGCGTTTGTTTAAAGCGGCAACTTTACTATTACACAGCCGTTTAAGCCAAGCTGATATTGCAAAGCAGGTAAAATACGCCAGCGTAGAAGCCTTTAATAGGGCTTTTACCAAGCATTATGGTGAAACACCTAACCAATACCGTCTTAATCGCAGTGCCCAGCAACTTGAACAATCTGTGTTTTATCCGACACGCCCAAAGGAGTATAACCAGATGTACAACGTAGAACGTATACAAAATGACAAACTGACATTAATCGGATTACCGCATCAAGGTGATTACATGCAAATTGGTCAAGCTTTTGAGAAGTTAGGCATGTTAGCAGGTAGCGCAGGATTGCTTAATGAGCATTCACGCTCTTTCGGAATTTACTATGATGACCCAAAAACCGTCGATACCGACAACTTAAGGTCAATGGCATGCATTAGTATTGATAACCCTAACGTCGAGTTACCAGATGAACAGTTACAAATTATTGAGCTACCAGCAGGCACAGCGCTAAGTGTGCTATTCCAAGGTGATTATACGGAATTAGACAAACCCTATGATTGGCTGTTTGGTCAATGGATCCCAGAAAATCAAATCGAGCTGGCCGACTTTCCACCATTTGAAGAGTATTTAAATGATGTCAAACAAACTCCCCCCTCAGAATTATTAACCCGCATACATTGTTTAGTTAAATAACTAAAATGCGCTGTACTAACACAGCGCATTTCTTTTTCTGAATACCGTTAAAGAACCCCAAAATGCGTCTTATACCAATTGCATTAAATTGGTGATCAGATATTGCGACAGATAAATGGCTTAGTAACAACGCAAATATTTCGCTATGTAGTTATTCTACATGAGAAATATTTAACGCAGTTAATGAGTTATTTAGCTCGCTAGAATGACCAATGTATTAATAAAATTGGTATTACGTCACTCATCTGCTATGCCTCAGTTAATGAGCAACCTTCTTGGGCATTAAAAAACATTTTTAGTTCTATCATACCAATGTGATGACAGGGAAATAGTACACCTGCCAACACATAAGCATGTTTAAAGCTGTGGCTGAACGTCTAGCCCATAACCAAATACAACAGCAAGCACTAAAACAGTGCTTGCAGCAAGCATTAACTTGGCTAAAAGCGGCAAACAAAACCTAAACCAATGAGTGTAAGGCACACCAGCCATACCAATAATGCCCATAAGTACGGCATTTGTTGGCACGATCATATTCGACAAGCCATCACCAAACTGATAAGCCAAAACAGCAACTTGACGCGGAACGCCGACCAAGTCACCTACCGGTACCATAAGTGGCATAGTGACATAAGCTTGGCCTGAGCCTGATGGAATAAATAAATTAAGTAAGGTTTGAATAAACAGCATACCAACTGCCGACACTTCGGCTGCAACATAAGACAGTGGCGTGGATAGGCCGTTAACAATAGTGTGTAAGATTTGCCCATCTTCTAAAATTAACGCTATGCCTCGAGCGACCCCGATAAGTATGGCTGTTGTGACGAGATCTGACACCCCTTCTATAAACTTATGCGCCGCTTCATCGGCAGATAACTTACCAATCACTGAGATCAACACACCCCAAGCAATAAAAAGCCCGCCCAGCTCATATAAGTACCAATGCAACGTAGCGATACCCCATACAGCAACAACCAGCGTTGCAATAAACGACAGTAAAACGAGCTGATGACGTTTATTCAATAATGGGTAATTTTGTTGAGCCTGACCTGCCAGCGGGCATTCTACCCCTTTCATCATTGACAGCTCTGGGTTCGCTTGAACGCGCTTGGTGTAGCTCCAAACATGGTGGAAGCCAATTAAAACAAAAGGCAAAAAGATAGCTAACCTAAGCCAAATGCCTGAATAAACTGGAATATCAGCGATCTGCTGAGCGATTATTACGGTAAATGGATTAAACGCTGAGACACCATAACCAATTCCATAGCCTGCGATTATCATACCTACAGCGGTCATCGCATCTAGTTTCATAGCCTTACACAATGCCACTAGGATCAAAACAAACGGAATATACTCACCCGCCGTACCAATAGTGCTAGATGCCAGCGCAAAACAAAACACCACCATAAAGATCAGTTTTTGAGGTTTATCCCCATGCTTTTCTAACAATCGACCTATTAGCGCATCGACCGTTCCGGTTGCTCTTGCAATCGATAAAACACCTCCAACAATAAGCACAAAAAAGATCACATCTTGTGCAGCAGCAAAGGCTCGAGGTATCGCTTTAAGTAAATCCCATGGCGTCAGTAGCTTCGTATTTTCAGCCAAATGATATGTACCAGCGAGCACCATTTGACGGCCAGACTCCGTCGTTGCAGTATCAAAAAAACCTTGTGGGATAACCCAAGTGGCAACAAGTGCAATGACCATCATACCCAAAAGTAATATCAAGGTATGAGGCACTTTTATCATTTGTCCCATATAAACAGCCTCTTCATTCTTATCTTTTTAAGTGGCGACATATTACCGATATCAGGCTCAAACTTCACTATGTTTTTAGGACACGGTTGCACAGAGCTTTAGACGTAAAGCACCTATTTTAGACATAAAGAAGGGTCGGATCTAACGCCATCACTTACACTTAAGCAGCTTGACGAGTTTAAGTGCCAAGATACTGCAACTTGAAACTCTTCTGAACGACCCGTCTAGCGCATAGCTAACAACATTTTGCTGATTAAATACTTGTTATGGCCCTTGGGTAACGAGTTGGCCAATTCTTTGCGCCAAAGACATATCTTTGCGATGCAACTTAATTTGCTCTTTAAACATATCAAGTTGCAAGGAAGTAAATTGCTCAGTATTAAATTGCTTGATGTAATTCGGCGCGCCCTTATACAGACAAACCTGCTCTGGCATTTCAGTGCGAAAGTGCACATCATTTGGAAATACAACGCAACCATCTACATGGTGCTCTACATCTAATAACCCTTTAACCCACTTTATTTTTTGCGATAACTCGGTCATCGGGTTATCAAAGTAATATCTTTCGTCGTCGATGCTCTGTGTCCAAAGATCAGAGTGTGCATCTTCCCAAATAGCACCCGCTTGACGTTGATATTGCACAACAAAGATACCGAATTTTGAAACAACCAATTCATCAATTTGGTGCATTTTACCATCAGCAAAAAAATACACTTTTCCTGTTAAGGTATACGCTGACTTAGGTAACGCTTTAGCTAAAACGTAGCTTAAAAGCAACCGGCTTGCTTGATGATAAAGTACTCTGCGTGTGTAAGGCCAAACAGTCACAGCGACCACCAAAATACTCGCAATCAACAATATTAGCCACACATAACGACCCACATAAAGCCAAGGAGAGGTCTGTTGTTGAGTTGGCGTATACCCTTGCATTTGAGGGTTTGCAAGTGGCGTTGTTTGGTTGCTCGGTTTATTCGCATTAGGGCTTACTTTAAGTTGCTTAGTCGGCTCTGTTTGTTCAGAGTCCGCTACTTTTTCGTTCGAAGTTAATTCAGCGCCTGGCGAGGGTTGTTGCCATTGCAACTCAAATAGGCGTTTTTGCTGCGCGATTTCTTCACTGCAATAAACATGTTCCTGCGTGGTTTTTTGAGTTTTAGCACAGCGTTCCGAGGCTTGGTAAAATTGTAGCCATGCGCTATGCTTATCGGCATTTTGGTAAGGTTCAACAATTTGCTTTAAACGAGTTGTTGCAACTTGTAGAACCGGTTTATTGTCGTTTTTTACTGAAGCTGTGGGCTTTTTTTGAGGTTCTTTTAGAAAATCACTGTTTGGACAAAATTGCCTTAAGCGCTCTTCTAAACGCTGTAGCCGATTATACGAAGGATCCCCTTTTTGATTTGCCCCTGAACGAACTAATTGCTCAGCCTCGCTCACAAAACCCCGACACACATCAGGCGCAAGTGTTGCTTGTGCTTGCACATTGAGTGTGCAAGTCACGCAGATACTCAACAAGAGTAAACTTGCTCTGCGGGGCTTTAGAAGGTCGAGGTATCGACTGAACAATATCGTTAAAGTCTTCATGTCAAAAATTATACTTGTATCCATAGAATGATTAAAGGTCAGTTAATGTAGATATTAATGGCCAAGTTTCAATTACTCCCTCACTACTGAGGGTAACAAATTGATCGTTGATCACTACCATATCTAGCAATGTAGTGCCCATACTGTGTGTGTCTATTTGCCAACTCATTCTTTCTTGCCCTGATAACACATCCCAAACTGTGAGTTCAGCTTTGGGGGATGATGTTACTAAATAACGGGAGTTAGGCATAAACAACGCTTGGCGAAACCACTTAAATCGAGTGATATAGTGCAACTTACTCAGGGTTGAACCATCATTGACTGATAATACTTCTTGTGTCTTTAAGGCATCGGCGACAAATAACTGTTGATGATCCTCAGATAGCGCTAGGCTACTTAGCCTAGAGTCAAACTTACGCTGATAATAATTATCACCCGTTTCTCTGTCCCATGCTTTCACAACCCCATCGTGAGCACCTGTGATCATTCTATTGTTTTTTACAAAGTGTATTGCGATGATATTACTAGAATGTGGCATAAATTGTTTCATTTCTTTGCTTTTGCGCTTTACTAAAGACACTGAACCATCAGTAAAACCAATAGCCACCTCGTCGCCATCGTCCGAGGTAGTTAATGCGCAAACTCTTGCCAGCTCATCAACTCCCGCAACGTTCAACGTTCCAATCAACTCACCAGATAAAGAATGCCAAAATTGAACAATGTTATCGCCCGCAACTAATACTAATTTAGCGAGGTCATTTAAGTGAATGGTACGCACATTACTCGGCAATTGAGTTTCATTTATAGACATAACCGTTTGCTTGTCGAAAACCCGCCAAATCGCCAAATTAGGGCCTTCAAGCAATAGCATTACTTGCTCAGCATCTCCAGAAAGTTGCCCATCGAGCACCAGCACATCACTAAATTGATATTGATTTGTCGGCTCAAGCAAAATAGGCTCACTACATGACATTAAAAATGTGATCAACAGTCCAACTAACACGGTTCTATGCATTTTAAAACCTTACATTTAAAGCTGTCTTAGCGCGCTTAAATCCCAGCTTTCTAAAATTGCATCACTATTCAACGTATAAAGTGTACCTGTTTGTGTAGCGTGCATCGACAATATGGTTGCGCCCTCTCGCTGCGTTTGTATCGTCCAAGTACCCAGTTCATCTCCAGTGTTGGTATGCCATAGGGTTAAGTGAGATTTTGAGGAAGAAGTAGCCAGCAAATCGGCGTTGGAAATAAACAAAGACTTTCTGAACACTTTAAAGCGCGCACTATAATTAAGTTTAGCAACTTCTTCACCCTGCGTCAGAGTTTTTATGTGTTGAGCATTAAGTCCATCAGATACAAAAAACCGAGAGAAGTCTTTATTTACACTTAAGCTCGTTACACGATGCGCAAATTCTTTCTCAAACATAGCTTTAGGCGAGCCAAATTGCCAAAGCGCGACTTTGCCATCTTGAGCGCCAGTTAAAAATAATTCACCCTGATTACCAAACGACAAAAAATCTATTGGGCGTTCATGTGGTTTAAATCGGTTGTTTAGCCGTGTATTCATATCGGCCATATTGAGTGAGCCATCGGTCATTGCAACAAGCACTCGACCGTTATTTGGCGACAGTGCAATGTGACTGATGACAGCCATAGGATCTACGCCACTAAATTGCACTTTATGAATAAAAGCTTTTCCCGCTACAGACCACACTCCCAAGGTATCGTAATTGGCCATGAGTAACAATGTATTATCACGCGACAATAAAGCATGCCTAACCGGTTTCAATAACTCTTTTTCTGGTACTTGATATTCAACTTGCTTCGATGCAGTACGCCACACTTTAACTTGCTCTGAGGTGTTCACCGTAAGCAATAATCTGCCATCGTCAGAAATTTGACCCATCAACAATGGCTCAATCTCAAACTGGTGCACAACACCTTCGCTTATCGCTACATCTTTTGAGCATCCCGATAAAAGCAATAAAAACAGGAATGTAAAAACCACATGCTTACGCATTTTATACCTCAACATATATCGCCACGCGCCCCTTATCTCACGTAGCCAAAACCACTCGTTTAACTAAGCAAACATAGTGCCATTAAAGATACTCTAATGCTAAAGGGTACCCGTATTCACAACGTGTAATCCAGTGTAATTTACACATTTTAGAAACCTGTATAAGTTTTAACCAGTCATGTTATTAATTGCTACCTTAACATGATGCTCAGCTCACTTCGATAATAAAGGAAAATGCAATGAACACTTTAACTAATGAACCCATTGAGTTACTGCCTGTCACATACCTACTAAAACCTAATAAACCAAACCAACTTGGCGACTTATCTGTAACGCTACAACTGCTCATTAACCCCATAGCAAATCACCTTAATGGCGTTAGCCAAGTTTATTCAAGCACAAGCACCAGTGTGCAGTCCTCTGTATTTGGCGATTGGCAGTACATTCCATCCGTAAATAAGCCTTCCATTCTGATTGTTTTAAGTGGCGCTTGTTTGTCAAAAGTCCTTTTTGACGGTGAAGCAAAAGAATACGAAAATTTAAAAGTACGACTTCTGCTTAACGAAGACTGGCAGTTTGGATATGGTATGTTCGAATATAAAAAAGAAGGCGCGTGGCATAAAATAGCTACTGCAGTCGCACAGTTAGATACGCGCACGGGTAATGAAAAGCTCGATAAACTATATACGTTAACACAGTCAACCAAAGCAGGGCTTTAACTGAGTCGTTTATATAGCAACTTATTTGGCTGTGTTCACAAACTAAAAATGAGTTTGCAGCCAACTTTTAAATGCACCAACCTTTGGCCAAGAAAAGTGGTTTTCAGGTCCAACAAGATAATATTTGTAATCACACAGCAACTCAAAATTTGGCCAAACCTCGAGCTGTTGATTTTCTAATACCGGCTCTATGAGTCTGCGACGCAGCATGCCCACTCCTTGACCCGACAACACAGCTTGTACCACCAGCGCTGCGTTATCTATCTCTAAAAAGCTGGGTTGCTGCTTTTTTAACACGCCTAAATTGCCGAGCATTAATTGCCATGCACGCTGAGCATCAGGGCACACGTCCATAATCAATTGGTGCTTTAATAATTGCGCTTTAAGCGACACGCTATCGTCAAGCATTCCTTTTTTATATACCAACAACATGTGATCGTCGCCAAGACACTCGCTATGTAAATCGCGATAGTTTCCCTCGCCAAAACGAATCCCTAAGTCAGCTTCTCCCTGCTCAAAATTTACAAGTCTATCGCTTGGGTCAATACGCAGTTTTATATCACTGTGTTTATTTTGAAAATCAGCGATTTTCGGCAATAACCAGCACGCTGCAAATGAGGGCAAAACGGACAAGTTTAACGTATGTGGTGATGGGTCATGTTTTAATGCTTTTATACCCGCTTCAAATTGACTAAAAGCCCCCAGCACATGAGGTAACAATTGCTCCCCTTGGCGGGTTAGTTTTACTTTACGAGTTTCTCTAACAAACAGCATACAGCCTAAGTGTGCTTCTAACATTCTAATCTGCTGGCTAATAGCCGCTTGTGTAACAAACAGCTCTTGGGCAGCCAGTTTAAAGCTCCCTAACTGGGCTGCATGCTTAAAATACAACAAGCTCTTTAAAGGGGGTAGTGACATAGAGGATCATCAACACTTAAGAAAAACTTAATTATAAGGAAGTTTTTATCGTTTGTCTGCTTGCTAAAAAATCTTAATACTCAATGCACACCAACAGCGAGATAAGAGAGTACATCATGAAATCTTTAGCAACTTTATTGCTTGTTTTGTTTACCACAGCATCTTATGCAAACACACAAGCAACAGAGCAAATTAATACAACTGAGGGTTACCCTTACAAAAATGTGATCCACAAAGCACAAAGAGTTGAGCTGCATTACAGTGAATTAGACAACGGTATCGAATGCCACGTTAACGTTATAAGCGACACATTAAAACACAGCAGCGCACCGCAAAAAGTGAGTCACAAAAAGTTTAAGCACTCTCCTATGGCGGCTTGTTTAACCAGAGCAACGGCTAAGCAAATTTTAGCAAAGCTATAAATTCCTCTTCCCCAGAGGTGCCTTGTAACTCGCTTTTTTGCTGGCTACAAGGCAATTTAAACATATCTAAGCTGTTAGAGTCTGAAAACAACAGCGCTTTTATCTGGTAATGACAGTCGCTTACTGAGCTGAGCGGTCTAAACGTTGCTGCCAATCATAAAATGCTTGTTCAAAGGTAGGAAATGCGCCTTGTAACAACTGATACGTTTCGTCTGCGGATAAAACATTACAAGGGTTGCTGCTTTCGAGCCTAAGCAAATGCGCCATCGTTTTTGCTCCTTGCTCATCACCCATCATAAACCGCAACCAAGACCATCCACTGTAATACAACTTATTGGTATCTATACTCTCCCATTGCGACTCCGACGCTAGCAGACTATAGATGTCGTGAGACTCTAACGACAACGCCTTTTTTTCAACTGCAAAGACAAGTTCACCATTTTGCATCTCAATGCTAGAGAATAGCTGCGCCATTCCTTCATTAAGCCATCTAGGTGTTAATCCAATTAAACGCAAATTCATAGCATGAATTGCCTCATGGATTGCGGTTTTAATAACTTGTTTATCGTTCTTAAACTCAACAAAAGCAGAGTTGCTACCATGAAAAAACACCCCCTGACTGGTGCGAGGATCAAACCCATAACGTGAGGTGTAATCTTCGTACTGAGTGCGATCGGATAGCACAATCAAATTAAGTGTGACCGTTTTGCCTTGGCTGTTAGGTAACAGCTGTGAGTACATGTCGTGCACCATGCTTAACCGCTCGATGATCATATCAAGCGCCAGCTCGCTAAGCTGGGTGTAATACACGGATAAAATAACGGTTGGACCTGAATTTACACTAAATACATGTTGCGTTTGCTTAAATTCAGCACTCAACATACTTTGCAAATGCTTTGCTCGCTGCTGCTGCTTTTTAATAAATCCGTCCATATTACAGTAGTGATCAGCACCGTGACTCACAGGGTGTTTATTCAGCGCAGTGGCTTGTGTGAGTTCAGGCTTAACAACAACATTGCGGTGCAACTCAATTGTCTGCTTGCTTGATTCAGCCGGTGTCAAATAAACACTCACAAACTCACCGTTAGATATAAAAATCGACAGCAATGCAATGCTCACAACAGCACAATAAACTAACCAATGGGGGCGTTTTTTAGCCAATGGTACAAACCTAAAACTCAGTGATACTACAAATTTATCACCGAATCGACACAACGCAACCCCGAAATATCAGTGCAGCGCATCGCACAATCATTTGCAAATGTCTTCAAGGACGGTCACAGAGCGCTCAACATCTTTCATTTGCGTGGTCCAATTACTAAACGCCGCACGCATGGTTGCTTGGCCTTGCCAAAGTCCTGGTGTAACAAAAACTTCTCCACTGTTGTTGATAGCCCTTAAGCACTCAGATGATGAGCTCAACGGGTGCTTAACACTGGGCGCAAACACCACTACATTCAATTCACACGGTTTAAGCAACGTATAATAAGGGCTACTATCTAGCCATTTTGCCAATGCTTTTGCTTGTGCAATATTACTTTCAATTGCCTCGCGAATACCTGATTTGCCGTAAGCAAATAAAGTACACCAGGCTGGAAAAGCCCTAAAGCGACGAGAGTTTTCAATGCCCAACGACATATAGTCATCAAACTCTTCACCTTGCACTAAGTAAGGCGCACCCACATGGCAAGTTTGTTTGAGCAAAGCATGGTGGCGCGTTAAAAACACGCCGCAATCGTAAGGGACGTTAAGCCATTTATGGCAATCAAGCGTAATGCTATCTGCTCGCTCTAGGCCTTTTGTTTTACCATTTGGTCCACTAACTAATCGCTCAAACACACCAAATGCTGCATCTACATGTAACCAAGCATTATGTGTTTTACACAGCTCGCTGATCCGCATTAAGTCATCGTAATCAGTACCCGTAACGGTTGCAGCGCTGGCAAGCACAATCTTACTTTTGGCATTGCTGTTTAAGAGCGCTTCTCTGAGAGCTTCAACATCCATCGCTTCACTATCTGCCAAACACGCTACCGGCTGCCAGGTATTTTGACCAAATCCAGCCAGACCTAAGCTTTTGATCATACTGGCATGAGGGCAAGCGCTAAACACCTGTACATCCAGAGCAAACATCCCCTGTTTGGCAATGTCTATACCTTGCTGGCTGCCAGCAAACTGCCTTGCCACTAACGCACCGAGTAGATTGGCTGACGTCGCCCCTGTGGTAAACAAACCACTAAATTGGGCCGGCAAAGAGAATAATTCCAAAAGCCAGTTAATCGCTTGACGCTCAAAACTTGAAGCAATTGAATCTCCGCCTTTGCTTAAGTTTTGGTTGTAAGTTGTTACGAGCCAATCTGCATAAGTGGCAATTGGGTTAGCGCCTCCGGTTACAAATCCCCAATATCGCGGCCCATTGCTACCCGATACATGCTCACTAAGTTGTTCTTCAATTATCTTGTTGAGCGCGCTTAGAGTGCGTGGATGCGCCGACAGTGGCATATCGGGCAATTGTGTTTGTTTGCTAGCTACCGCTGATGTATCAAGTTGTTGATGAAACTTCTCAAAAAAATACTGCAATGACGCAAAAATCTGCTGCCTATTCTCATCGTTAAACTGCATAAATAAACCTATTAATAGTGAAGCAATAAGCTTTAGTGTATGCTCAAGAGAATAAGATAACAGATACAGATTTTTATTTAATTTAGATAACAGATGAATAAAACTCCAACTTATCAGCGTTTAGCTAATCACATCATCGACGACATACTGGCAGATAAGTATACGTGTGGTGATGCTTTACCTTCGTTACGCATTTTTGCTCAACTACAGCAAATCAGTATGACAACGGCTTTGAACTGTTATCGATATATAGAGCAGCAAGGTTATGCCGTTGCCAAGCCCAAGCAAGGGTATTTTGTAACACAGCCCTATCGAGCTAATAGCGGTTATCAATTTCCCAGCTTTATCGCTACAACGACACAGTTAGACAAACGACATAGCGAGTATTTTATTGCTGAGCACTCTTTTGCAACAGCGCAATTAGATGAAGCACTGGTAGACAAAACGGGTTTTCAAAAATGCTGGCAGCACATTGGCAAAGACCCTTCACTAACACTGGGTTATGCCGATATACGTGGTGAAGAAAAGCTCAGAAAAGCGCTAAGTGAACATTTTTTAAAACAAGGATTTACAACCCACTATGAACAATTGGTGATCACCAATGGTTGCCTTGACGCCGTGTTACTCGCGTTGGAAGTCGTCAGCAACAAGGGCGATACAATTTTAGTATCCTCTCCTTGTTACTCTGGTTTATTAGATATCTTAAAACTGCTTGAACGAAAAGTGCTTGAAGTACCCAGTACCATTGATGGGCTTGATATTGAACAAGTTGAACAGGCAATGCAACGCCAGCAAATTAGTGCATGTCTTATTAGTGCTAATCATCAAAACCCAACAGGCCACAGCTTAAGTACCGAACAAAAGCAAAAACTGGCATCTTTGGCTGAACAATACCGCACACCCATCATAGAAGATGATGTTTTTAGAGAGCTAAGTCACTCGCCTGTTATCCCTTTACCCATAAAACATTTTGATAAATCTGGCTGGGTGTTGTGGTGTTCGAGCGTATCTAAAACACTGGCGGCTGGCTTGCGTGTTGGCTGGTGCAGCCCGGGTCACTATTATGAAAAATACATTGAGCAACGCAAAGTCAGAACCTTAGGCGTTAATCAACCAATACAATTGGCTTTGGCCAGATATATTCAACAAGGTTATTACCAGCAGCATATCAGCAGTGTAAATCGGCATCTAGTTGAACACTTAAAAACCTACAGCCAAGTTTTAACTGATTCTTTACCCAACACCTGTCAAGCTTATTCACCCACAGGTGGGTTGGTGATCTGGCTGAGTTTGGGCAAGTTAAACGCATTTAAACTGAGCCGCTTACTGTGGCAACAGCAAGTTTTTGTGCGCCCGGGCACCGACTTTACTACAACCAATGAGTATCAAAACTGTATACGGATTAACTTTGGGCTAAGACCCTCAAATGAAACGCTCACCAAGCTAAATATGCTCGTTGATGTTATCAAAGCGCAATCTTAATCATGTATTCATAAGTTTATAGCGATACACTTTGCAAATTCGTTCAAAAGTAAGGTTCTCGATGCAAGATTTAACTAAAGGCCCAATAGCAAAACATATTGTAACGATGGCACTACCCATAGCCATAGGTATGCTAATTCAAACGCTTTATTTTATTATCGACTTGTATTTTGTTGGGCACATTGGTGGGGCAGCACTTGCTGGTGTAAGCACTGCGGGCAATTTATTCTTTTTTGTGATGGCACTCACACAAGTATTTAACGTGGGCTGTGCAACATTGGTTGCTCATGCCATAGGCCGAAAAGATAAGCCACTTGCCAATAAAATCTACAGTCATGCGCTGTTTTATGCGCTATTAATGACCTTATTGAGTGTCGTTTTAGGATATGGATTTTCTGATAACTATTTTGCAGCAACGGCTGCCGATCAAGCAACTTTTCAAGCATGTATTGACTACTTTTATTGGTTTTTACCCGCTCTTGCTCTGCAATTTGTACTGACCGTTATAGCGGCGTCAATGCGTGGTGCGGGTCTAGTTAAGCCATTTATGGCAATCCAAATGTTTGCACTCGTTATCAACGCATTGTTGTCACCTGTATTGATCACTGGAGTGGGCCTATTTACCGCAATGGGCGTAAGCGGTGCCGGATTGGCAAGCTCTATTTCAGCCTTTATTGCCTTGCTGTTAACCATTAAGTATTTACGTAGTAATACGCAAACGCTGCAACTAGACCTGCGCGCTATTAGCCATCATGGGCCAACGTTAACGCAATTACTCAAAGTTGGTATTCCTGCCGGTAGCGAGTTTATGCTGACCTTTTTTTATATGGCTGTTATCTATTGGGCTTTAGCAGATTTTGGCGCAGCCGAGCAAGCAGGGTTTGGCTTAGGTAGCCGTATTATGCAATCGTTGTTTTTACCCGTAATGGCAATTGCGTTTGCAGCCCCAGCTATTGCTGGCCAAAACTATGCAGCGGGTAAGCCCAAGCGTGTTTATGTCACTTACAAAGTAAGTACATTGTGCACAGTATCACTGATGGCAATCATTTCGATACCTTGTATTTTAATGCCACAGATTTTCTTTAGTCCATTTACTGATGACGCTGAAGTGATCCGTGCAGCAACAACCTTTTTAAGCTTTATCGGTCTCAACTTTGTGCCTGCTGGGTTGGTTTTTTCTGCTTCTGCGATGTTTCAGGCTTTTGGTAATACTTGGCCATCGCTACTAGGCACTACGGTAAGAGTGGGCAGCTTCTGCTTGTTATTAGCATATTATTTATCACAACAAGCCTTATCCATTACCACCATATGGACCATTTCGGTGGTAACGGTGTGCATTCAAGCGGTGTTGGTATTTGCAATGTTACAGCTCACCTTAAAAGGTCGCATATTTAGTAAAGCACTTAAACATAAGCCTACTGAAGACGCTGCGCCTCAAGCTGCTATTTAGTCATAAACTTATTGGCCTGTGCAGATAACACAGGCCATTACGCTACCAATGCTTTATTCGCATTGAGCTTGAGTGAAATTGTCAACGTGCTGTGAAATATGCTCGGAATACCCATCATTTAATATCGCTGTAGTACCATAATGGCCCGCATCTTCACCTATTGTAAAACTATTTTGGCTACCAAGACCGGCTTTAATAAAGGCTTCGGCATCTGTTTTTGCATTGCCATAAGCACGCACAATATTTAATCCTTGTGCTTTAAAGCGATTTATCTGCTCTATTTTATATTCAGCTGTTCTATATAGGCTGGTTTCGTTACTCATGGTTGTACGTAAAATACCTTCAGGTAACCCAAGCCAATCTAACCAACTGCGAGTACCTTTAGCGTACCAATAAACGCGAGCGGTTAAATAAACAGGTTGATAGCCCAAGTCCATATATCGGCGCACTAAGCTGTAAGCGCCTTCACGGGCATCGGCTCTATCTATGCCCGTATAATCACCAATCGCTTCTTCATCTGATAAGGTGAGCGTGCCATCAATGTCAAATAATACCGCGGGGGTATTTGGGTCAACCACCGTTACAAACCCTTCAGTGCCGCTGCCATCTGCAGGCACGCCGGCATAAATACGATATTGACCAGCGGGTAATGCTGGAATAGTTACAAACGCTTTACCATCACTATTAGTGACTTGCTCTGATAAAAACTGCCACTGGCTGTCTTGCTCACCACGAATATAAAACCTAACTGTTTCGTACTCTAAATCTTTATGTGCCACCGCCCCATAATCAAACTTAGCACTGAGTGTTGCGGTATTGCCCTTTGCTACAACCACATCATGGATCATATGAAAGCTAGGTAACCAAGTAATAAAACGATTTAAGCCATTGCGATAACCCGTATCAGGTAACTGTGGTTTGGCGTAGTCAATTTCCATCCAAGTGGCATCAGCGCACCTAGGTAATGCCGAAGCATTGCAAGAAGCGATTATAGCGAGCACTGCCAATGATTTTTTAAAGCACGACGTTTTCATTTTTAATCCTTTGTATTTTTTGGAGTAAATACACTATAGATAAAAAATTAAACTTTTATTAACAAAATATGAAAAACCAGCATTTCATATCAGTGTCATATGCTAAATAACCTCAGCTGCGGATAAGAGTTTTGATAGTTCAGAAGAGAGATATTGCAACCCCTTCAATATCCAATGACGATATTTTGCTCACTATCAAGGCATTTTCGTGAAGTAATAGCGAGCTATTACAAATGAGAATAACGAAGAGAGTGAGCGAAATAGCTTTATTGGGCAAATTCTCTTATGTGCAGCTGAGGTTAAATAACAAAAATGACTGAGCCATAACAGCAGCGATGCTCCCAGAGCATCATATTGATGTAAGTTTGGACCTTACCAATAGCAACTAGGCCATGAAACACGCTCTCAGCGCTGAAAATGAGCTAAACAAGTAAAACCAATTTTATTAATACATTGATCATTCTAGCGCGCTAAATAACTCATTAACTGCGTTAAATATTTCTCATGTAGAATAACTACATAGCGAAATATTTGCCTTGTTACTAAGTCATTTATCTGTCGCAATATCTGAACACCAATTTAATGCAATTGGTATAATGCTGAAAAATTCAACTGTAATGAGTGAACCGAAATACAATTATACTATTGATAAATAATAATAAATAAAGTGACACTGCTGGGGAAACAGTGCCACTAAATCGTTGGGAGAAAACTATTGTTGTGCGGTTTTAATCCACTTTAAGTAATTGTTGTAGATATGACTAACTTGCATTGTCGACTGGCCTTTACTGATCCCATGGCACGCAAAGCAGTTCTCTGGCTTAATTTGTGGATTGGCGCCCGTGGTGGTGCTGAACGTTTGGGTATACGTTTCCATAGTCATATTGGCAACGGCTAAAGAGCCACGTAGTTTATCGTTTCTGTCTTTTCCAACGATATCTCCACTAATACCGTTATCAAAGTTGTAGCCTAAGGTACTTAGCCAAACTGAGCCTGCATAAAAGTAATTGCTCCATACCGGGTTAGATTGGGCCAATTTTGCTGTCACTTCGCTATTTAAACGCGCGATATTTTTGTAGTTTTCAACATCACGCTCTTGCTGCGATTGTGGCGCTCCTAAGCTAGAGTTGCTGCTGTTGGTATATGGGTAACCATTGGGCACGCCATATTGGTATAAACGAAAAGAATTAGTATGCTTTTCGGTTGCAGGGTAGCTTAAATGGGCATTTTGCACTTCAGTGCCGCCTTTATAAAGCAGGTAATTATCGCTGGTACTCACAACTTTATCTTGCTGTAAATATTCCTCACTCTTTTGAAACTCCATACCCGATTTATAATAATCTGGCGCAGTTAACTTGTGCTCAAACGTTGCCCAAATAAATTCAGGATGGTCTTCAACAACCCCTACCACGTGCATGCCAATCATCGCTACATCGGTTGGATCGCTATACTTATTGTCGGTTTTATAAACTGCTTTACGAATATAAAATTGCTTAGATAAATCAACACCTTTATATACTTGTTGTAAGTCTTTAACATCAATCCAAGCGACTTTCATCTCAACAGAGCCCACCGCAAACTCAGCGTTAGGATCAGCTGTTGGATGCTCCATTGCAGATTTCATAAAGGTATCGTTTACATGAATTGAAAAGTAAACCGATTTACCGCCGTATTTGCTGTAAATAATAGGGTCGCCACGTCCAGCCTGATTAAAGTCTTCCAAAATTAGATGCTTGGTGGGCATTAAACCAGTTGGGTTGAGTAGGTCGTTCCACGGCTCAAAATATGGCTTTAATGCGTTATCAACTTGCCAAAAGCCGTTGCCAAACATAAACAGTCCGCCCGACGCTTTAGCCGACTGGGTTAAATATAAAAACTTATTCCAAGACCATTGATGGAAATCACAATTGCTTGAATTGTCTTTACCATCTTTAAACGCAAACGGGCTATTTGGCCCCTCGTTAGGGTTTGGAACTGGGTTGGCAAACCAACTTGGCTCAAGGTTACATGCTTCTTTTGAGTATGCGTGGGCTGCGGGAGCAAAAACGACAAGCGCAGTGGAAGCCACAACTAAACTCACCGCATGTCTCTTAATGTTTGACGGTAACATATTACATTCCTTATAACGTAATTCACCGTGAACTATAGAGCCTATCGTTCACATTAGTAAATTACAGGAGGTTACACACTCCCCTCACTTTGCACTTACATATAGGCCTCATGAAATCACATAAAATTTACAAGCCTGCGCATAACCCATACAATACAAAAACGATTGTTTTTTAAGCTTATGTATGAACTTCAATACAAAAATTAATTTGCTACGCCCTCACAACCCCATGAAAACACTACAAGGCAGCCTTGAGAGTGATCGAGGGCGTATCATCAACAACGCCGCATTGCGTCGCTTACAGCAAAAAACACAGGTGTTTCCGCTTGAGCGCAATGCTGCAGTACGCTCGCGATTAACCCACTCCCTTGAAGTTCAACAAAACGGCCGTTTTATTGCCCAGTCAATAACTAAAGAGCTACAGCGCAGACAGTTGGCCCCCGAGTTACACTCCGAGCTTGGCGCAGCACTCGAAACCCTTGTTGAAATGGCGTGCCTAATGCACGATATTGGTAACCCAGCGTTCGGCCACTTTGGCGAGGCAGCAATAAACGATTGGTTTAAACGTTACTTAGCACAACATAAAACGTATGCCGATAATATCGCGCAGCTCAATCAAAGCGAGCAACCAAATTTATGCTCTTTAGAAAACAAACTTTTGTTTGATGTGTGTCACTTTGAAGGTAACGCTCAAGCCATTCGCATTGTGCATACTTTGTGCGGCTTAAACCTTACTTACTGCCAAACGGCCAGCATTTTAAAATACACCCGCTGTGGCACCGACCCTAAACCAAATAAAACCGAGCCACTAAGCTATCTACAAAAAAAGGTCGGATACTATTTTAGCGAGCAAACTTTTGTGCATACGCTGTGCGACAAGTTGCAAATAACCCCAGGCCATAGGCACCCAGTGTCGTATATTATGGAAGCAGCCGATGATATTTCTTATTGCCTAGCCGACATTGAAGACGCGGTAGAAAAGGGCTTAATTAGTGTTGAAAAGCTAATGGTGGTGTTAAACCAAGAATATCAAAGCCAGCTTAAGGCATTGCCAGAATGCCAACAGCCGTATGCCGACTTTATTGCGCAAAAATGCCAATACGCGTTTGATAAAGCCAGCGCTAACTCAGCTAACTTTAACAACGAGTTTTTTATTTGGCTACGCGTAAGCTTAACGCACCCCTTGGTAAAACACGCCACACAACGCTTTGTTGACAACCTAGAGGCCGTGTACCACGGCAGTTTTAATCAGGCCTTACTTGAGGACGATAGCTATCAATTTGCCATTACCCAAGCCCTAAAAAACGTGGCATTTAAGCATGTATTTAATCACAAAGAAGTAGAGCAGCTTGAACTACAAGGCTACAAAATCACTTCAGGTATTTTAAGCGAATACCAACGTCTGTTGGATTTAAACGCCGAGCAATTTGCAACAGTCATCAATAAAAGCAAAGACTACCCTGTAGAGGTACGGCTACTCAACCGCATATCAGGTAAATTTGTGGCGGTATACCAGCAAACGGTAGAAGCGTTGAGCGAAGATCAACAGCAAAACCCCATATTTGAGTTTTACTACCGCTGCCGCCTACTACAAGACTTTATCAGCGGCATGACCGACCAATTTGCGTATGATACGTACAGAGCATTGATGGTGGCGGATTGATAAAATAGTAGTAGGTTAAAAATTAACAACTCGCTTTATCTATCTTGTAAGACAATCCACTTTTGCAGGATTTAGCAAACACAGAACTCTTTAGCTGCGCAGCTCAAGGGTTCCGTAACTTTTTAAAACAAGAGCTTATTTCAAGAAGCAATGCACTTTTTCCCAATTTAAACATTTAAATATTTCAGCATTTCAAACTTAGCAAAATCGTCTTGCTTTAACAGGTAATCTCTAAATTCATCATTAATATCGATATGCCCATTGTTATCTATTTTGATATTTCTAAATTGTCCGTCAGCTTCCAGTTTTCTCAATAGTCGAGAGCTGATTCCTAGCTTGCTAAAAGAGTTTAGAACCACATTATTTGTACCATAAATAAACAAATTATACTCACTATCAGTTAAAAGTTTTGACCGATAAAGCACTTCAACTAGAATATTGATTTTATATGCTACAAGGTCCCCTTCTAGCTTAATTTTTATCAACGCTAAATTAACCATTTCTTTTCTTGATTTATCTGTCAAGTCTACATATAGCTTATTACCTTCATCTTTTGATATTTCTCCGAACGATTCTCCAATGAAAAATAACCGCCCTTTTTCAGTGGATTTAATTTGATACTGATACCTTATCTGCTTTTGCAAATGCTCTTTTAAAGTAAGTTGATGCAGATTACGTATAAATGCACGGTAGTACTCCCTCGTATTTTCGAATCTGAAATGGCTTAGCCTGACAAACCATTTCGTCAAATAAGCATCTAGACCCTTAATAAAAAAATGGTAGACTTTGTCCAAGACGTCAAGATTATGCCAACTTTCTGTCCCTCGAAATTCAAGTGCTCTACTTCTAAGAATATCTAATACACTTCCTTGATTTGAATAATGTGAACTAACTCCATTTTCGATTAGATGAACCGCTATATCACTGTCATCAAGATAATTTAAATCCAAATAATTTTCGTTTTCTAAAACTTGATTTAATCGCACAAGCTTTAATTTTGCATTTTCACCTTCCTCATTACTTTTTTCAGCTAACGATTCGATTTTCTTCATATCATGGTTTAGTAAAAGTGGATTTTTCACTTCATCTTTTTTTAATCTAGACTTCAATTGCTCTACTTTATTCTTCATACTGCAAGTAGTGTAATTACCAGCATGTACAAAATGAGCCTCTGCTACAAGTTTATCTAGATTCTTATCTTTTTCACTAAAAACTTCATTAAGTCGATTAACCCTACCTACAAGATTTATTAAATCAGAATCGTTTACACCTCTAAGATCTAACATATACAAGTTATCGATTGGTAAATTAACTCCTTCAAGAACAACAGAATTAGCAATTAAAAAACTAACTCTAGCTTCTACCCCAAACTTATACTCAAGATACTCCTTTAAGATATCTGGCATTTGCCCATGGATATAAACTAAACCTTTTTTAATATATTCAACACTAAAGTGCTCTTCATGAATATATCTCGAAACTATTTCAGCAATTTCATTTAAGTATGCGTTGTTTTTATCAGGCAAATTGGCTGCTATTTCTTTAGCAAAGCTTTCTATTTTTCTCGGTGTTCTCAAGAAAACAAAATTTTTCTCTTTCTTGTTTTCCAAAATATATGACATATAGTCAATAGAATCGCTCTCATAAAAGAACTTTTGAACATAGCGGTTAAAAACATAGTTTTTATGATCTTCGTCGTGTAATTTAGCCCTCACTTCTTTAACATTTTTCTCAATTCTCGCCTCTTCAAATCTTTGCCCTATGTCTATCGCAAGATTATTCGGATCACTGATTAAAGGTGACAAATATATGGTGTTCGAACTTGGGTTAAGCCTTTTATTTCTTTTTATCAACCTCGACAGTAAAATCGACCTCGAATTGAAGTCAAATATCTTATGTGCCTCATCCACAATGAGAAAATCAAAACTCACACCTTGCTTTTTAAGAGCTCTCAGCGCCCTTTCTTGAGTCAAAACAGCGACAAAATCATTGCAATTAACAAACATTTCATCGTGAAAGTACAAATTTCTGTCTGGCAACTCAGCATTTAGCTTTCTAAATGTTTGAGCTAAAAGGGACTTAGTTGGAACAATAACAGCAAATCGTTTTTTATTATTTTTCTTAATTAAGCTGACAATTGTCGAGCTTTTTCCAAATGAAGTGGGAGCAATAAAGGCTAAGTCTGCAGCCTGCTTTTCCAATATTAAGTCTCGAGCTGTATTTTGTTCATGAGTATCAACAATCCCATCAGATTTGTAACATTCGATCTGCTCACCAATCAAAACCTCTTCAAGAGAGTCATCATCAATTAGCTTGAACCTTTTGATGTGGCTTGATATTGGGTACAACCCAAAGCTAAGGCTAAAATGATGAAGTGCCCGATAATCTTTAATAGAAATTGACACTAAAAGTATAATATAGTATGAAAAATCAAAATAAGTTCTTTTTCTTTTATCTTTCTCGTAGACATTAAGAAAAACAATCGCTACAGAGTAAAGATATTCAGCTTCATTTGAACTTAAACTTTTATTCAGAGTAATTTTTTTTATACAACTTTCAAATAGAGTGGAACTTAAATATTGTTTAAACAAATCAATTCTCCAAATATGAAATAAAGTCATTAATATTTCTACTTTTAATACAAAGTATAACTTTACTATTAGCTTCTAAATTTTTTATATAGTCATAGTCATCTTCGGCAACCTGATTTGGACAGGCATCTTTAGTAAGCCCAAAGATAGTAGAGCAAGGTATGATGTTTACCAATCTTACTTTTATATACTTACGTTCATCAAATTTATCTGCCAGCTTGTCTAGTTTTTTCTTTATACTTTGGCTGGTCTTCACGTCGCAATGGGAGGCATGATTGTAGGCATTTCTCCATGGGTTGTTTTTTCCTTTTTTACTTCTTCCTTCTACATAATTTTTGAGATCGGTGTAAGCTTCATTGATTTTTGACCTATGTGATTTGTTTTTTGTGCTAGGCAGAGTTGATTTACTCTCCATGAGATAGCTTTTCTTTTTCATACTAAAGACACCATCAAATCCCTTTTTAATAGAACCCTCCTCAAGGTTAAAAAACAAGTACTCTTGCTTATAGCCTGCATTTTTCAAATAATAAGCTATAAACAACTCTGCTATCGCTCCACTTCTCGTATTATCATCTTTACTGTACAAGAATTCTCTCAATCGCAATTTAATCAAGCTCAGCTTTTTCCCCAGCTTCCCCACACATATAGAACTCAGGTGCGACTCAAAGTCTTTAATAAAATCCTCTGAATATGCAGAAAAGTCTATTAAATGTAGTTCGGAAGACGAGTCTATTTTTACTTTTTTTACGTTATTTTTCATATCCTCTCTCATACATTCCTGCTCTATTTTCAACCGTAAAAACTCATCGCTGACTTCCATAACTGCATAATCTGGGTTTCTTGCTAGCAACAATTAGGTTACTTCACCTTGCACATCAATCTATTTTTGTATATCACGTAATAAAAACTGCTCATTGCTTGTTTCATCAAAATACTCTAAAACAATAGTTGTATTAGTTACCGAACTTGCAAATTCTTTTTCTTTTTCAATGTAATATTGGGCATCAAATACTTAAAAATGCGCTGAATGTTGAGACGTATAGTACGATTTGTGAAAGGCCTTGATCGCTTTACAACACGGAATACGTCTTGCTCATTAACACAAGGTAAAAGAATAAATTTATTCATATCACTGGACGGATTTGACAAAACACTCAATGCTTCTTTTAAACGCATAAAATTCCTTTCATTTCGGTTGTTACTTCCTTAACCGTCGTAATTTGGGTACTGCAACAGCTGCTGTGGTGTGGCTATACAGGCGGGTTACAACGTCCTTAACTTAACATGAAGTTTTACAGATTTAATAGTGATATGCGTCAAAAAACACGGAGAAAGTTCACTTTGCGTTTACATAAAAGGTAATTTTTAGCCTGTCACATCTACATTCTGTGTAATAAAACCTTGTAAATTAAACTTACCAATTTTATTTATCAATTACAGGGTATTACAGCGATGATTTAGCAAGGTTTGCTAGGTTGAGAGTAAACAACATAACCACTCAGGGTTTTGGCAGAGCAAAGTAATGGTCTTATTTTTTGCTTAAAGCGCTCGTCCATGAGCATTGGATTTGCAACAGCTTTGCTAATGGAAAAGTCATTGCATTACGTTAAGTTAGCGTACAAATGTGGATTAAAAATGAAGACACTCACCCAAAAAATACATTTACTTTTGAGCAATAGCGTTCCTTTAACAGCTCAAAGATGTTAAATAATTTAAAATAAATTTAAGTTTTATGTTTACAATAAATAAACATAGATGTACCATTTGTGTTGCATTTAAAGCATTATCTCCTTAAACAAGTAGATATCGCTATAACCAACAAGGATGTTGGTGGTGTTTTATCTTCCTTAAGCACACTGTTTAGGTGTTGTTATTACTGCGGGCCCACATGTTGGGCCCGCTTTTTTTTGCCTAAACATATTTATATAGTGATATCATCATAACCGTTAAAATAAACATAGAGTTAAGCTAGTTTGCTATGCAATTAAGAAAACCTATCTCGGTGTTGGTTGTTATCTACAACAAAGCAAAAGAGTTCCTTTTAATACGGCGCGCTGACGACTCAACCTTTTGGCAGTCAGTAACGGGTGGCGTTGAGCCAAACGAATCACTGTTAGATACAGCCTACAGAGAATTAAAAGAAGAAACAGGTATTGATGCCCGCGCACTAGGCATTGAGATTAAAGATCATCACAGTACTAATCAGTACGAAATACGCCCGTGTTGGCGACACCGCTATGTAGAAGGTGCCAAAATAAATACCGAGCATGTATTTAGTATTTGTGTGCCTAATAACATTCAGATCACCTTAGATCCAAATGAGCACACCGACTATCAATGGTTGCCACAATCGATTGCCGCAAAAAAAGCTTGGTCCGCCAGCAATCAAAAAGAGATTTTGAATATTTAACCTAGCCCATTTAGTTAAGCTCTTTACTCAATAAAAAAGGCATGAATTACATGCCTTTTTAGATATAACAACCCATGCAAGGTGGGTCATGCTCTAATAATAATTACCAAATTTTTACGCGCTCATTCTCTGGCTTATACAACTTATCGCCTTCTTTTAGCGCAAATGCTTCATAAAATGGCGTAAAGTTAGTTAATGAGCCATTAGCACGGTATTCTGCTGGTGAGTGGTTGTCTGTCACCAAACGCTCACGCAATGCCGCTTCGCGCACTTTGGCACGCCAAACTTGTGCAAAGCCAATAAAGAAGCGTTGCTCTGGCGTGTAACCATCAAGTACTTGACGTGGCTTATCTTTTAAAGATAACTGGTAGGCTTTATAAGCAACAGTAAGACCGCCTAAATCACCAATGTTTTCGCCCAGAGTTAAGCGGCCGTTTACGTGCGCATCGTCAAATGGCTTGTAATTACCATATTGCTCTACAAGGGCATCGCCACGGGTTTTAAACTTGGCTAAGTCTGCTTCATGCCACCAGTTACGAATATTACCATCGCCGTCAAACTGGGCACCTTGATCATCAAAACCGTGGCCAAGCTCATGGCCAATTACTGCGCCGATGCCACCATAGTTTACTGCATCATCCGCTTCCATATTAAAGAATGGCGGTTGTAAAATAGCCGCCGGAAACACAATTTCGTTCTTTAATGGGTGGTAATAAGCATTTACAGTTTGTGGGGTCATTTCCCACTGCTCTTTATCAACAGGCTTGCCTATCATGCTAATTTGACGCGTGCTCTCAAACTCTGCTGCACGCATAACATTGCCTACTAAGTCGTCGGCTTTTATTTCAAAGTTGTATTCACGCCATTTGTTAGGATAACCAATTTTGTATCTGAATTTAGAAAGCTTCTCTTGCGCTGCTTGCTTGGTTTCGTCAGACATCCAATCTAGGTCGTTAATACTAATGCGATACGCTTCAATTAGGTTTTTAACTAACTCTTCCATACGGTCTTTGGCTGCTGGCGAAAAGTGCTTTTCAACATAAAGCTTACCTACTTCTTCGCCTAACGTGCCACTAGTTAGCCTAACGCCGCGCTGCCATCGCGCTTGTTGCTCAGTTACACCGCGTAAAGTTTTTGAATAAAACTCAAAATGCGACTTAGCAAACGGTTCGCTCAGTAGATTAGAAAACTCATTAACGGTTTGATATTTTAGGTAGTCTTGCCAATCACTAACAGAAACTTGCGAAAACAACGTGCCTAGCTCAGCAAAAAAGCTTGGCTGGCTTACAATTACTTTATCCATTTGTGGCAAAGCCAGTGCTTGTGCAAACTTAGGCCAATCTAATTGCCCTAAGGTTTTATCCCACTGCTGAGGCGTTTGTGGGTTGTAAATTAAGCTAATTTCACGTGTTTTTGTTCTATCCCACATGATTTTTGCAATTTTAGTTTCTAATTCTAAAATGGTTTGCGCTTTTTTCTTTGCTTGCGGCTCCCCTATTAACTGCAGCTTTTCAGTTACCATTGCAAGATAAGCAGCGCGCAGCTCAGCAGACTTTTCATCCTCTTTTAGGTAGTAGTCTCTATCTGGCATGCCAATACCACTTTGCCACATATACAGCGCATTTGTGGTCGCATCTTTACCGTCAGGAATAACCGCTAAACCCACTGGTACTTGAATATTGTAACGCGACAATTCGCCCATTAATGCGCTCAGTTGCTGATAGTTTTTAACGTTTGCAATCTTTTCAAGTAAAGGCTTGATAGGTTCATACCCTAACTCATTAAGCTGCTGCTCAGCCATAAAGCTGGCGTAAAAATCACCGATTTTTTGCGCGCTACTACCAGGTTGTGCTGCGCTGTCTTTTGCTTCTTGAATTAACGCATTAACAGCCTTGTCTGAGTCGTCTGCTAACTTGTAAAAACTACCCCATGCCGATTTATCGCTAGGAATATCTGTACTGTTTAACCACTTGCCGTTAACGTGACGGAAAAAGTCATCTTGTGCTCTCACGCTTTGGTCAAAATTTTCAGTATCAATGCCAGATTGCACAGTATTTGCTACAGCCAAGCTTTGCGCTGATTGAGTTGTGTTAGAGCTATTAAGCTGTTGGCTGCAACCAGAAAGCATTGCAATACCAACACCAATAGCGAGCGCTAGGGTCGTTTTTTTCATTTTTATTCTCTGTTTGTCTAACTGAAGGCTAATGTTGTTAAAAGATTATCTGGTAAACCAAAATAGAAACAAGGCTAAAGTGTGACAACATGTAAATATGCACGACCAAAAAGCTTTAAATCATTTAATTTCAAAAGTTTACCAAATCTCATATACTCACTACTGGTTCATTTTATAATAAATTATTTGTTCTTTTTTAAATAGATACAGACAAAAAGCAATGGCTATCGCTCGCCTTAACCGCCACATCTTAATAGTGAACACGTTTTTCTTGTAAGCTAAGTTAAACAATATCTAGCACCGCTGTCTGTACAGTGCTAATCTGAACTTGAGGACTATTTAGCCAATTAAGGAACACCATGGATCCCGTAACTCAACTATTTGAAACTTTGTATAATATTGAAGTGTTACTGCTGGTTTTTGTGCTGGTTGTTTTAAAAAGCAGCATCAAATTTGTACCACAAAACCGCGCGTGGTTAATTGAGCGTTTTGGTAAATACCAATCAACCAAAGAAGCCGGGCTTAACTTTATTGTGCCTTTTATTGATAAAGTAGCCGCCGACAGAAGCTTAAAAGAGCAAGCTGTTGATGTGCCCTCGCAATCTGCAATTACCAAAGACAACATCTCGTTGATTGTTGACGGTGTGCTTTATTTTCGTGTACTTGACCCATATAAAGCCACTTATGGCGTAGACGATTATGTGTTTGCGGTAACGCAACTTGCGCAAACCACCATGCGTAGTGAGTTGGGTAAAATGGAATTAGACAAAACCTTTGAAGAGCGAGATCTGCTCAATACCAATATTGTTGCCGCAATTAATAGTGCCTCTGAGCCATGGGGCATTCAAGTACTTCGCTATGAGATCAAAGACATAGTGCCACCTAACTCTGTGATGGAAGCAATGGAAGCGCAAATGAAGGCAGAGCGAGTAAAACGTGCACAAATTTTAGAGTCTGAAGGTGATAGACAAGCAGCAATCAATGTAGCTGAAGGTAAAAAACAAGCGCAAGTGTTAGCCGCAGAAGGCGAGAAAGCCGAGCAGATTTTGCGCGCTGAAGGTGAGGCACAGGCGATAATTGCAGTGGCAGACGCACAGGCAGAAGCGCTGCGTAAAGTCGGTGAAGCGGCTAATACCGAACAAGGCCAAAAAGCCATTCAATTAGACCTAGCAACCAAAGCCATTGCCGCCAAAGAGGCCATCGCAAAAGAGTCGTCAGTGGTGCTACTGCCAGATGCAGGAACAGATGCCAGTTCACTGGTTGCGCAAGGTATGTCTATTATTAGTTCAATCAATAAGCAGCAAAAAGGATAAGCATATGGAGTTAGTTTTAAATAACTTGCCACAATCTCTTATCATTATCGGTATTCTTGCTTTAATCATTGAAGTTGCCGTACTCGGCTTTGCCACCTTTGTATTACTATTTTTGGGGCTATCGCTGATATTTAGTGGCACCATGATGTACGCGGGGCTTATTGCAAACGACTGGATGACAGCGCTTTGGGTTAATGCCGTGTTCACCTTTGCTTTAGCACTAATATTATGGAAGCCATTAAAGCGTTTACAACAGCCAAGTAACGATGAGCAACTCAACAACGACTTTGCAGATATCGACTTTATCTTAGAAGATGATTTACACGACAACAGTCAAGTATTTCATTCTTACTCAGGTATTCAATGGCAGCTCAAAAGCAAACAACCTCTTAGCAAAGGCACCCACGTTAAAGTCGTTAAAAAAACCGTTGGGGTAATGTGGGTAAAAGCGCTGTAAGCGCATCGCTGGATATAATAATGCACACAGCAAAAAGCAACGAGTAAGGATTGTACCTGTCTTCGTCAGAAGACATGAGAGCAGTAAGAGGCTTTGCCCCCAAGCGCTGTGTTTTTACACGCTTAAAACTTACAAGAGATAGTCTGTAACTCTGAGTTAATTTAAGGCTTGGCCTTTTAGTTCACTTGCTCGTTGTTTTATTTTGTTTTAAAAACTCGCAACCCCAACCCTTAGCGATAACAAAAAGGCGTAGAGCAAACTTCAAAAAGCTCTGTCTAACCTATCAAGTTTAATTGCTTAAATTAGTACAACAGCGCTTTTAGATAGTTAGTAATGAGCAAGCATTATCTAACAAAGAAGCGAATACAATATACTTTACTATTGAAAAAAGCTTGTTAATAACCTTATCTAACAAATACCACAAATTAACTAAATTATTTGTTCCTCGCCGTCGAAAAAAGTACCATAACTTTACCAACATGCGGAATATGTTATCGCACTAGGTACGAGAATATAAATAATTTCATACATACCAAGCCTTTAGCAAAAATTTAACGCCCAAGTTGTTGCTAAATTGTGTACTAAGAGTTAACATTGCACAATGAGGTGAGGAATGTATACCAGATATAAGGAATTGGATAATGAAAACCTCAATTAAATTAAATATCAAAGCTAAAAAATTAAAAGAGCTATCGAAAGACAAAGCAAAGTTGGTTGGTGGTGGAGCCTTGACTACTAAAGAGCCACAGCAGCAGGGGTCCCATTATTGGTCAACGTATGTTACGTGTATTAACTGTTAAGGCAATTTTGCATATAAAGGAATAAGCATGAATGAACTTTTAGACATTGTAAGTTGGATACTTATTGGTATAGAGCTTCTTGTAGTACTTTTTTGGCTACATAAATTTTCTAAAATGAAGTGGAAGTTGTTTTTTGGAGTAAGAAAAGACCTAACTTCTGTTAAGCATCATGAGCTGTACTCATGTTTCTTAACTGCTTTTTGCTTCCTAATATTCCATTTTGTAGCTGTGCAACTGGAAAGCTTTCTGTTGGCGCTACAGATGGAAAAAGTAGAGCATATTAAACTATTTTATACAAGTATGGCTATCTGCCTATTTACACTCATCGCAACGCTCTTCTGCCTGCATTTAGTGAGAGGATGTACTTTTTCATCATCTGCACGAGTTATTGTTTATGCAACTCTAGTGCAAATGATGCTATTGGGTATGCAGCTGATTGCAAGGGGCTATTACGATTACCATGAACTATCCTTGTTATACAAAGTCGTTGGATGGATGTGCAACTTCATAGCAGTCGGTGCCCTATGTACTTACCCAGTTCGCTCTCTCAAAGAGAAATTTAAGCAAAGACGCGCTGCCGCTGAGTAATCGATTTCCAAAAATAAAATTTCATTCATGCAAAAATGGCGACTTGGGTCGCCATTTTTATTACCTGTGGGTTTACTCTTTTCGTATTTGACTGTGGCGACGAGTATTTGAGTACAATCAGTTATCTTATGCCCACCAGCTAGCATGCACTAGCTGTGGCTTGCCCTTTTTAGCCCCGCTCCCTCACCAAGGTGCCTGTTATGCATTGTCACTGACACAGCGCGACATCAAACAAAAGCTAAACATACTAAAAAAGTGATTGTAATGATTGAAATTACTTAATTGTATTAGTGTGGTTTAGCGCTAGACTTTATAAAACTGTGCTTAACAAAGAGAAAACGACAATGATGGATTTCTTGACAAAAATGACGGTAAAAAGCCGTCTTATGACCGGGTTTGGTTTTATTCTTGCCTTACTCATTTTACTGACCGTTCAGGGGATCCAAAAGGTAAACTTTATCAATAGCACGCTTAGCGAAATTACAGATATAAACTCGGTAAAGCAGCGCTATGCCATTAATTACCGTGGTAGCGTTCACGATAGAGCGATAGCTATTCGCGATATTGCGATTGCCGATAACAATGCGCAAATAAATCAGTTTGTACAAGAAATAAAAGAGCTAGAAAAGTTCTATCGTGATTCAGAATCAAAGATGAACAACATGCTGCGCAACAACAGCAGTCAGTTTGCAAGCCAAGAGCGCAACATTCTATCTCGCATAGACGATATACAAGACCAAACACTGCCGCTGGTAAACGACATTATTGCTGCAAAAAAAGCCGGGCAAGATGTATTAAAGCAAGTATTAAACGAAGCCCGCCCTGCTTTTATTGATTGGCTAAATACCATTAATGAGTTTATTGACTATCAAGAAAACCAAAATCAACAAGCCACTCCAGAGGCACGTGCTGTGGCTGGGGGCTTTCAAAACCTTATGTTGATTTTGTGCGCCATTGCAATTGCAGTGTCTATTTTTGTGGGGCTGCTGATTGAGCGCAGCCTGCGTGCCACATTAGGGGGTGAGCCGTTTGAGGCGCAAAAAGCCATCAATGTAACAGCAGGGGGCGATTTAACACAGACAATTAATTCACGCTATCCAAATAGCATTATTGGCTCAATTGCTGATATGAATAAAAAGATTATCAGTATTGTTAGTAATATCATTGATGCGTCAAATAGCGTGGCTACGCAAGTTGAACACGTTTCACAAGGCTCAAAAGACGTGCTTAATGCAGCAAAAAATCAAGCTAAATTAACGTCTCAAACCGCCGCAAAGCTGAGTGAAATGCGTGAAAGCATCGATCAGGTATCGCAAATTGCCCACCATACTGAAGAAAACTCAGAGCTAACGGCCAAATATGCAGAGCAAGGCAGAGAGATTGTCGATGCGACTGCAACCGAAATGGAAAAAATATCTCAAACCGTTAATACAACAGTTGAGCAGATCAGCAAGCTCGAAGAAAACACCAAACAAATTGGCGGCATTATTAATGTGATCAGCGGTATTTCTGAACAAACTAACCTATTGGCACTAAATGCTGCGATTGAGGCGGCTCGTGCTGGTGAGTCCGGTAGAGGTTTTGCGGTTGTTGCCGACGAAGTTCGTCAACTGGCGCAACGTACCGGTGAAGCCACCTCTCAAATCGAGTCTATGATCAACGATGTGCAAGCGCAAACAGTTGCCTCGGTCAGCGCAATGGAAACCGTACGGCCACAAGTAGAAAGTGGTAAAGAAAAAACCATGAAAGCAACCGAGCTATTACTTAATATCGAGCAACAAGCTAGCGACTCTTTAAAGCGCGTAAGAGAAGTGGCTCAGGCATCATCGGATCAGGTGGCGGTGATCAGCGATATCAACTCTACCATGGAAAAAATCGCTGCTATGTCTGAGGACTTTATAGACTCAATGCAACAAAACGATGCATCGACCAACACGCTTGCCAAGCTTTCAACCAAGCTTAAAAAAGACATTTCATTTTTCAAAATTTAACTCACTCCCCTGCTACTACCTACAGCGGCAGGGGAATAATTAAATCAACCTTCACTTTGAATCTAAAGAACTTTATTTGTATTAATAAAATCAACGAGCTGCTGAGCGATAGCTTTATGCTCTTGCTCGGTTGGGTGCCACACACAACCACTCAGTTGAGAATAAAAAGTGTGGCTATATAAATCAGACTGACCTTGGGCTTTTAGTAATGAGATAGCTTCTTCAGTGGCAGGAATAATAAAATTATAAGGGTAGGCAGGACGAGGCATAAAAACGATAGGCTGTTTTGGATAACGCCCACGGATGGTTGTCACAAACTCGACCATACGCTTTATCCAAGCTTGTTTTACTTCCTCAATGGTTTGCCAAGGCTCATGCGGTTGCGGATCGGTGCTAAAATCATTGGTGCCCACTTCAATAACAATTAAATTAGGAAAACGGTCTTCAAATTCGCGGCTATCTTCAAATAATGCGCCGGCTTTATCTAGGTAATGAGTGATCGTGTGATGTGCTTGGTTACCGCTCCAATTACGGATCAAGCCAAGTCCAGACATTGATACTTGCGTTAACGTTGCGTTTAACATTTGTGAACTCACATAAGGGAAAGCCAATCGCGCATTACTGGTTTGCTGCACCTCTTGCCATGTACATTCACGCTTATTAGACTCGCTGCCAAACCCAGCACTAATAGAGTCACCAATAAACAAAATATGCTTTTGCTGCTGCCATATTCCCTCTAGATTGCCCTCAACATCAAAACCAATAATTTCACTAAAATTATTAGTATCTTCTGAGCGTTTCACCACTTCAATTTCTACCGTTTTAGGCGTGTCAGAACGATATAGCTCAAATTTCTGTGGCTGGCCGCTGTAGTCAGTAACAATTTTTTTGTGGGGTTGTCCGTTCACTAGCACATCAAACTGGTTACCTAAACCGACCATGGTAACGTGTAGGCTTTGCCCTGTTAGCTTTGTTTTAAAATTGCTGCCTGGCCAGTTAATACTGACATGTCCCTGATCATACTGCTTTACCACCCTTCCCTCATAAACAACGCTATGGTGTGTAGCACGAAGAGATTCTGCAAACAAGGGTGTGCTAAACAGCACGCTGAGTAAAATTATTGCCTTGTACATGTTGTGTGTTCCTTTTTCATTGATTAAAAATACAACATAAATTTAACGCTTAAACAAGGCAATGTAGTTTTCCTCATAGTAAAGCCACATGACAGTTATATGACGTATAAAAACACCATTTGCTCTAATCAGCCAATCTATCAACGGCAACAGAAAAACACTTAAAAATCTGATTTATCTTCTTTTATTTTTTCAAAGACAGATCGGGTAGAGGCAAATCAATCTGCGTTTGCTGTACTTTTTCACCAGCTAAAAACAGCTTCATTATATCCAGCACGTCGGCAGAAGATGTAAACAAATTATGACCTGCGTTATTTACCATTATATGGGTTAAATTGCTTAACCCTGCAACCGCGGCCTGTTGCTCTTTGGGGTAAGTTCGACCATCGAGCGACCCTGTAAATAGTAAAGTAGCAACATCACTTTGTGGTGCTTTTCTGAAGCGATCGCCTAAATCTAGAGTTGCTTCAAACCGGTTGAGCATCGGCATCGGGAAGTTGAGCTTATCAGCGAGCAGAGACGTTTTAGCTTGTTGCTTAACTATATTAAGTCTTGCTTCGGTAATACCCGATGCAACATCCATAACCAGCGGCATTAATCTAAAACTAATCGCTTCATCTTTGAATATTCCTCTTTGCAGCACATTAACGAGCAAATCCGTATTTCCGCCATCCAGTCCCAAATAAATATGTATCAACATAGCCAAGTAGTGGTTTGGATCAGCAATCATCATGCTCGCTAACATTCTCATATGGTGTGTTTGAAACAATATTGCTCGCTCACTGCCGTCTTTATTCGGTATTTGCAAAGTAATAGGTGCGCTATCTAATTTACCGTGTACTCGCTGCATTAAGGCAGGTAAGTTTGGCACCAACTTTTTTAATGGCTGTTGATCTATTACCGTTTGTATTTGTGCAAAATACTTATCTGTCATCGCAGGTAATTTAACAGTCTGATTTAACCCCTCAGCACTGGCAATAATGACTTTATCAAGCCGCTCAGGAAACAGCTTGATTGCTGTCAGTGCCAAATGGCTACCATAAGAGATCCCCCACAGTGTCACTTTATCTGCTTGTAGGTGCTCACGCAGGCTATCTATATCATATGCATTCTGTACTGAATTATAAGCTTTAACATCAATACCTTGTGACTTCCAGTTAGCTAAACATTGGTTAGCAGCTTGGTGGTACTTAGAAGCGATTGTGACCGCACTGGCTTTTTTATCGAGTGCTATTTTGATATCTGAGGTACAGACCTCAGGTTGCTCAGAAGCGCCGGTGCCTCTTTGATCTAGTGCGATTACATCACCATATTCGCGAAGCCCCATAAACAAAGGAAAGCGACGCCACTTAGCCGTAGCGATACCTGAGCCCCCAGGGCCTCCTGCTAAATAGACAATAGGCGCACCTTTGCGCTTACCTGTTGCTGCAAAGCGCACATAGTTTACTCTGATCATGCGACTGTGCGGGTCATCACGGTTTTCACGCACCATATAGAAGCCTTCGAAAGCCTGTGTTTTTTCACCGCTGTTGGCAACAAATTCAATTTCTTTTTCATTTTTATATGGGTTGGTATTGGCCCATGCGAGCTGATTTAAACCCGTTAGCCCGACACACGCTGTAAGTACCGCTGCTTTAAATTTCATAGAATATCTCCTCTTTAGGTATGCAACCTATTAAGCCGATGCTTAAGCAGCACCACCAGCAATATTCTTTAAAAGGCTTTAAAACACTGACTTACAAGCTAAACGGTAGTAATATTTCGACAAACGGGCTTACGGATATGTTTAAATGACGAAAATAACATCAGTAAATGTCATACTTGTAGCGATGCTGTATGTATTTTCATTTATGGTGTATGCACAAGATAAACTACTTTTTTTGCCCTACAACCATGCAGCTACTATATGCCCAGTTGAGCAAACAACTCGGTTGCTAGAGCCCGCAGCCCCCTCATTTACTGATGCTGATTGTAAGCTTTTAACCGTCAAAGATATTAATCCTCAAGCAAATAATATCTGGGTAAAAATAAATTTTGATGTACCCAAGAAATGGCAACAGGTAAAACCACCGCTGGGCTTTTATATATCAGGAAAAGCAGCCAGCAGAGTTTATTTGAATAGCCAGTTATTGGGTACTAATGGGCAACCCGAAACAACGTTAGCGTCGGCACACACTGATGAGGTGGCTGGCAAAATGGATAGCGTATTTTATGTGCCCAACAAACTGATTAAACTAAAGAACAATGAACTCATAATGCACCTTTCGGGGCGCAACAGTATCATTGAACTTGACAGTCCCATGCACTTGCTTACACTGGGACCTTTTGGATCGCCGAAAAGGTTTATTCAAAACTACAGTGAGGTTGGCCTGATTCTGGTCGGCGCGTTCGCCGTAGGCACACTTTATTTTTTAGTTTTGAGCTTTGGTAATCGAGATGCAGGTACTTACCGAATTTTTACGGCCCTGTGCTTAATCGCCGCTTGTCAATTAACCGCCGAAATATCGCGAAAACTATTTGACTACAGCTACCAATGGCATGACATTCGCCTTGTTGTGATCACCGCATTATCTTTTATTTTTGGTACTCTTGTTTTGCTGTACAGCGCAAGAAAGCTAGCAGGAAAACATGCGGTACATTGGGTGTATATTGGCGTTTTACTGAGCGCTATCACGCTTATTTTTGCTCCCGGTTTTGATACAAAAACCACCGCCGGCATTTTTATCCCGCTGCTGGTGAGCTTAGTTTTGTTATTGTATTACTGGATTAATACCAAAAATACGCAAACACTGCGTTGGCTGCTTTTTCAGTTTGCAGTTGTAGTAACCATTGTTATAAGTGCTGCCAGTTTTCATGAAATTGTCCACTTTGTCATTATTGGCTTACTACTGAGTTATTTGTTTGTTCAACAGGCCAGTGATGTGCGACAACAACAGAAAATGCTCCACCAAGAACAAACAAGACTGGCAAAATTAGAATACAAGCTTGCACAAAATACCCAGCTTAACGCCCCAACTAAATTAGAAATATCAGTAGCAGGAAAGACTGAATACCTCAACGCAACTGACATAGCTTACTGCAAAGCTGCCGGTGACTATGTCGAGCTATATCTAAACGACCAATCCGAAAAGCTATTTTCAGGCTCTCTCAAACACCTTGAAAGCCTTTTGCCAGAAACGTTTTTACGTGTGCATCGCTCTTACTTGGTTAACTTAGCCGAAGTAGTTTCGTTAACCTCAAATTTAAACCAAGAAGGTAACATGAGCGAGCTCACCTTAAGTTCAAATCAAACCGTACCGGTAAGTAGGCGCTTATTACCAACGGTAAAAGATACCCTCAAACAACAAATTTAATGAACTAAATCATTTTTGCATTGCCTATTATAGTGATGCTACAGAAGTTCTAGTTTATGAGTGCAAATGCCAAGGATTACCTTGGCATTTTTATTTTAAAAAAAAGCCACTCCCACACAAGCAATGCTACCCGTTTAAACTGATAAGATTCAGCAGCTTGCTCTAAATGACTCATCAGATCAAAAACGTATAACTTTACTGCCAAGAAGTGGCTTTATACCAATTGCATTAAATTGGTGATCAAATATTGCGACAGATAAATGGCTTAGTAACAACGCAAATATTTCGCTATGCAGTTATTCTACATGATAAATATTTAACGCAGTTAATGAGTTATTTAGCTCGCTAGAATGATCACTGTATTAATAAAATTGGTATTACATTGCTGGGTGTTGTCAGCTACCTAACAAGCTAACATGCAATGTTTCGTTTAAGCAGCTCGCGTTGCTTTTTCTTCACTGTGGCGAATTAAGTAATCAAATGCCCCCAAGCTTGCAGTAGCACCAGAGCCCATGGCAATAATAATTTGCTTAAACGGCTCAGTTGTGGCATCCCCTGCGGCATATACTCCCGGCACTGACGTTGCGCCTTTATTGTCTATTTCAATTTCGCCAAACTTGGTTAAGGCGATTGGCGAGTCTTGCAAGAACTCGGTATTTGGCACCAGACCAATTTGTACGAATATGCCCGCCAAAGTCAGTTCGTGCTGTTGTTGCGTTACTCTATCGGTATAACGCAAACCAGTTACGCGCTTTTCATCGCCAAGCACCTCCGTCGTTTGCGCATTTTTAATGATGGTTATGTTGCTTAAGCTCTGTGCCTTTTTAACTAGCACATCATCAGCGCGCAAGGTATCGGCAAACTCAAGCACAGTCACGTGTTCAACAATATTGGCTAAATCAATAGCCGCTTCAATACCTGAGTTTCCGCCACCAATAACCGCAACAGGTTTGCCTTTAAACAACGGGCCATCACAATGAGGGCAATAGGCTACGCCACGCCCTTTATATTCTGCCTCTCCTGGCACATTCATATTTCTCCATCGGGCACCAGTTGCTAAAATCACTGACTTAGCTTTAAGGGTTGCGCCACTTTCCAGCTCAATATTAATTAAGGTGTCGGTACTCAGTTTTGCCGCTCGCTGCCCAGCCATGATATCAACATCATACTGTTTAACATGCTCTTCTAACTGAGCAACCAGTTTTGGACCTTCAGTGGCTTTTACAGAAATAAAGTTTTCTATACTCATCGTGTCAGCAACTTGCCCACCAAATCGTTCACCAACAACGCCAGTATTTAGCCCTTTTCGAGCAGCATATACTGCAGCAGATGCCCCTGCTGGGCCGCCCCCCACAACAAGCACGTCAAATACATCTTTATCGTTGAGCTTTTGTGCTTGTTTAGCAGCGCCATTACCGTCCACCTTAGTTAAAATATCAGTAAGCGTAACCGCACCTTGAGAAAAAAGTTGGCCATTTAAATACACAGCCGGTACAGCCAAAACGTTGCGCTCGTTCACTTCATCTTGAAACAAAGCACCATCGATCATGGTTGTCTTGATCAATGGGTTCTGTGCTGCCATTAAGTTTAGGGCTTGCACAACTTGCGGGCAGGTTTGACAGCTCAAAGAAATGTAAATTTCAAAGTTCAACTGAGTATCAAGTGCTTGTATCTGCTCAATTTCATCATTTGACGCCTTTGCTGGGTGCCCACCCGTTTGTAATACGGCCAGTACCAACGAGGTAAACTCATGCCCCATAGGTACGCCTGCAAATTGAATATCAGTATCGCGTACGGGCGAGTGCACCGTCATACTTGGCTTTCTAACGCTAATATCGGTGTTATTCGTAACACTGATTTGATCACTTAACGAGGCAAAGTCATTCGCTAAAGTTTCCAGCTCCTTTGATTTGTTGCTGTCATCAAGGGCAATGACCAGCTCAACAGGGTCTTTTAAGGCGCTGAAATGGCTTTTTAGTTGGTTTTTTAAATTTTGGTCTAACATAATTGGTCATCCTCACAACAACATAGGTTCAAAAAGTGAGCTGAGGGTGGCAAAGCCACCCACTTGTCATTAGATTTTTCCTACAAGGTCTAATGAAGGTGCTAACGTTTCTTCACCAGGCTGCCAAGACGCTGGACATACTTCTCCATCGTGGCTTGCAATGTACTGCGCTGCTTGCACTTTGCGAAGTAGCTCTTTTGCACTGCGACCAATACCTAGGTCGTGAGTTTCAACTACTTTAATCTCACCTTCAGGATTGATAACAAAAGTACCGCGAAGCGCTAACCCATCTTCTTCAATCATTACACCAAAGTTGCGTGTAATACGTCCTGTTGGGTCACCAATCATTGGGAACTGAATTTTTTTAATGGTTTCTGACGCATCATGCCACGCTTTGTGAGTAAAGTGCGTATCGGTTGATACTGAGTACACCTCTACACCCATGTCTTGAAGCTGTGCGTAGTGATCTGCCAAGTCACCAAGCTCTGTTGGACATACAAAAGTAAAATCTGCAGGATAAAAGAATACGATTGACCATTTACCTAGTAAGTCTTTTTCACTCACTTGTACAAAGTCACCGTTGTGGTATGCCGTTGCGTTGAAAGGTTGAATTTTAGTGTTAATCAATGAAGTAGTCATAGTTTTCTCTCTTAGTTAACATTATTAAATAGTGAATTTAAACAGCACCGTGCTGTTCGCTTTGCTTGGCTACTAAGATAGTGTGAATGACTTAACAAATAAAATGGATTGTTTAGATTATATCAATCCATTTTTTAGATTAGACCACTATTTGAACAACTAAAAGTGATCTTTTATTAATAGTTTTCCATAGAAATTATTAACCTAACGATGGCTAGGTTATACTCCCAACGGTAAACACAAACAATGAAAGAGGGTTTAATGCATCCATACACAAATCACATCCAGTTAGGCTACTACGGCGTGCTCCCTTTCTTGGCATGTGTATTTTGGCCATTACTACTGGGCTCATCAGCTCAAGCGGTTGAAGCATTTAGTTTTTACAGTATGGGGATCCTTGCTTTTATGGCCGGTACTTTGTGGCGCTCAGGTGAGCAATCTTACACGCATGCTGTAATGGCTGTACTGGTGGTGATCCCCTTTCCGTTACTTGCTGTTGCATCTGCAACTACCACCCTTATTTATCTCGCAATCTGCTATCCCATAGTGTTGCTGTTTGAACGTGGGATGCCTGCTTGGCAAAGCCATCACAAGGATTATCATAAAATGCGTTTTATTTTAACGTCGGTGGTGTTTGTTTGTCATTTATTCATGATTGCGCAAAGTATTGAGCTTACAAGAGGTTAAACATCTCTTAGGACCTGCTATACCTAATTAATGAGCATTAAAACATAACCGCAACTAGGAACGACCATGATCCAAAAATTTCTTATCGCGTTTGTATGGTCTCTGGGTGCGTTGTTTTTGTTCTGGACAATTACTCATGGCGATATTGGGCTCGACACAATTGAAGAAGTGTTGTGGTTCTGTTTATCAATCACCGTGGTTGTGGTGGCAGCACCACAACTTAATAGTAAGCCCCTAATTTACGGTTGGTCATGCTATTGTTTAGGTTTACTCCTTGACGTGTTTGATGGCTACCTAGATTTCACGGTCCCCTTTTTACTGCTCGATACATCTTTAAAAAGTATTGGGTTCATTCTAGTGTGCTATGGCATGCTACTGTTGCTTGCTTCTAAAAAAGCAACCATTGCCAAACTAAACCTAGAGATTGCTGCCAAGCAGCAACTTGAAGAAAAGCTCAGGTATGAAGCACACCATGATCCCCTGACTAAACTAGGGAACCGCAAAGCCTGTTTCGATAAGTTTGACGAATTAAGCGGGCAGTATAAATGGTTATATTATTTTGATTTAGATAACTTCAAACAAGCGAACGATGAATATGGGCATCACATTGGCGACAAAGTACTTGAGCTCTTTGGCAAAGCACTTACGAGTCAATTTACTCACGAGGCGGTGTTCCGTCTTGGTGGTGATGAATTTGTCGCTTTTAGCAATTATGCACCGGATAAACTTGAAAACTTGCGCGACAACCTGACCGACCCTATGAAGCAGTACCAAGTTAGTACAAGCATAGGCTCAACTAAAACCGATCCAAAACTAGGCCCTGACAAAATACTACGCCAAGCAGATGCAAAAATGTACCGAGATAAGTCCAGAGACTAGCTAAAGCAGCGGTTTTGATGTCACGTTAGTTTGCAATCAGTGGTACACTTCGCGTGTTTTAATTTTGATGAAGCACTATGATTTTAGACAAACACTGGCGAGTACTAACTGTAGGCGATGGCGATTTAAGTTTTTCACACGCCTTGCACCTTCTTATGTCAAATGGCCACGTTACTGCAAGCACTTACGATAGTGAACAAACGATTCGTGACAAGTACAAGTATCATGCGCTTGAGCTGCTTGCCAAAGAAAATGTCCCTTACTTTGCAGAATTCGATGTCAAAAACCCACAAGCATGGCAGCGTTTGGCACCTAAAAAGTACGATTTAGCAATCTTTCAGTTCCCCTTGATCCCTGCATTTTCAAGCCACAAAGCGTTTGCCGAGTCTGAATTAACTGTTAATACATTAAATCGAGCCCTGCTTCGCCAGTTTCTTGATAACGCTTATCGCTTTGCCCTTGACCCTAACGGCCCGATGCTTTGTTATATTACTTCAAAAGATGTAAAGCCATACTGTGAATGGGATTTAGAAGGCACGCTTACCAAACACGCACAGATGCAATATCTAGGTCAACTGCCATTTAATATCGACCAATTTCCTGGCTATAAAATTCGTAATGTTGACCGTGATAAACACGTTAAAGATACCAGTGGTATCACTTATGTGTTTTCAGCAAAATCCAATCCTAAAATTAGTGCACAGCTAACGACCCCTGAGTATCTTGGCGATAACCATTGCAGTATTTGCAGGGCGGGGCCGTTTCATAGCGAAGCCGATAAACTTGCACATCAAAACGCCAAAAAGCATAAGACAATGCAAAAACATCAACAAGCTTGGCTCGATTACCTGCACGGTTACAAAAATAGTCATTTATAATACCGCCTAAATCAAACCAGTTAAGGCCTGATTTTAACAACAGACGTAGCTAGAAAATCGCAATAAAGTTACACAGTGTAAACATCAAGAAATCACCTCGTAAAGACTATGAATAATGTATACAAAAAACTTGATAGCGAGTGTTCAGGCCTTTAGACTAGCCCCCTTCGTATGATTTGCCAATCAGAGACCTAAACTGAATGAAACTCACCAATAGAGACTTTTTATTTGCTGTATTATGTTTACTAATTGCAATGGTGACTATTCAATCGGGTGCCTCTATCGCGAAACAATTGTTCCCTCTCGTTGGCCCTGAAGGGACCACTGCGTATCGACTTGGGTTTTCCGCCTTAATTCTGTGTTTAGTATTTCGTCCTTGGCGTCATATACCTGCTAACAAGCAGTCTATATTAGTTTATGGGTTATGCCTCGGTGGCATGAATATCACGTTTTACTATGCTATTGAGCGTATTCCTCTGGGCATAGGAGTAGCGCTAGAGTTCACCGGCCCTCTGGCAGTGGCGTTATTTGCGTCAAAGCGCAAACGAGATTACATCTGGGTGCTCTTCGCCCTGCTTGGCATTGTACTATTGCTACCTGATATGAGCGCCGCTGATGGGCTAGATCCGATCGGGGTACTTTTAGCGCTCATTGCAGGCGCCTGCTGGGCTGGCTACATTTTATTTGGTAAAAAAACTGGCAACCAAGGTTCTGGTGGCACCACGGTGGCATTGGGCATGAGCGTGGCGGCAATTGCCGTTGTACCTATTGGGGTTGCATCGCAAGGCAGTGCTTTACTCAATTGGGAGCTGATTCCATTGGGCATTATGATAGGCATTCTCTCTAGTGCATTACCTTATAGCTTAGAGATGGTAGCGCTGCGTAACATGCCAGCGCAAGGCTTTAGCATTATGATGAGTTTAGAGCCCGCAATTGCGGCACTCGCTGGGTTTATTATTCTCGGTGAACTGCTAAGCCTTTGGCAATGGTTGGCAATTTTTATGGTGATTATTGCGTCTGTCGGCAGTTCGCTCGCAACGAGCAAAGCACATTAATAAAAATATTGTCCATTCTTTAAAATGGCTAATTCACTTAAATTGCTAACTAAATCTTGTGGATAGTAATTAGGATGATATGGCTTTGTAGGTAGCCGCTCATGCGACACTTTTTGCTCACCTAGGCTATCTAACTCTTCATTCGGTAAGTGGTAACACACATTCACAACGTCACTTTGTTGCTCAAACTCGTCATCCCAGATTAAATAAAGAAACTGTTCATCATCGCTAAAATAGATCTTAGGGTCGAATTCGTAAGGGTATTCAAACGGTATAGCTACGATGGTATAAGGTGCGATATCACTTTTCTTACGCTGTAAATCAACTAGATAAAGGCAAGTACCACTACTAGAAATCGCATCCCAGCAGGCTCTAATAACCACGTACCTGCCACTATTTGACATAATAAACTCATTGGGCGCCTCGCGTGTGTTGACCGAAAATAAGAGCGAAGCTGAGTGCAAATCCCACACATCAATACCGGCACCACCATAACAAAGCGTTAATAGTTTTTGCTCGATGGGATGCGCTTGCACGCACCACGGTGGTTTGTCTAACCTGATAGCAGGGAACAACATCGCTTTTGCATTATCAAAAACTCGCAGTACTTCATTACTTAGAGTAAACGTATAGGTGTCACTTAGTATTTGTTCCATCACTATCTTCGCTCATATCTGACCTTGTTTAGATTAATATACACAAGCACACAGCGTTACAAAATACTATGACAGCAAGGCTGCCATAGTAAGCTATGCTCAAAGCGTATTAAGCACCCAATCTAGTGCTAATTCCTTAGCTATTTCCTTGTCAGCTTTAACTCCAACTTGTTCCCAATTTGTATTGGTTATGGGATTCACAGGTCGCATCAACGGCAGTCGTAACACCAACCAATCATTTACTTTTCGCGCGCCAGTTGCATGAGCAAGCCCTTCGGTTTGTTCACCAACAATGCGCGCTCGTCCTAAGTGCTGCAACGTATATGCAAAAAACTCAGCTGCACTGATCGATGTTTTAGCTGTCAAAATAGTAAGTGGTATACTCAAAAGCTGAGGCTCTCTATCAACAGCGTGGCTGTGTACACGATAAGCCAATTCGTCTCTTTCATAGATATCCCAAAGGTGTATGTCTTTTTGTATAAAATGGCTAACAAGGTAAGTCACCAGTTCCATTGAGCCACCCGTGCTTTGGCGTAAGTCGATGATTAGGTGTGAGGTATTACTCAAGAAATTAAGTCCAAAACTTGCTATCTGTTTAGCCTGCTCGTTGGGGTGAAACTTATTAAGTTTGAAATAGCCGATGTTACCGGGCAACACTTTTGCCTGCTCGAGAGCAAAATTATTGATGCGTTTTTCATCATGCTCTTGCAAAACATGGGTGACTTTTTTATCGCTACGCATGAATGTTAGGCCCAAGTGCCCATCTTTACTTTGCTCACGCAAGAATTGCCCTATTTCTTCTATAAACTGCTTTTTACTGTTTATATGGCAAAACCTACCGATGTTTTGCGCACTTTTTAGTGCCGCTACAACATCAGTGCCCACATCTGGTAACACGTAACTGCTATCAATGTATTGGGCTATCTGGTTTATTGCAGCTAAACGCTCGCTGGCGAGGAGTTTATCTGAATGAACACTGACATTGGCTTCATTTATTGATGAAAAAAAGAGACACCATACACACAATACAGTGCTTAAAAATAATCGAATTGTTTTCATTTGTTTTCCTTTTATTTGTTATTTCCCTCAGATTTGGCTAAGCGTTTTGAGACAAAAATGCTTTGCAAGCTGAAATCACTCAATAACCAATAATGATCATTGTGTGCGACATCGCGTATCCAGCTCTGGGGTTAATTAATTCTATAAATTCAAGAACAAATTAAAGGTCTAGCGAGTGGCGGGTTTGGCGAATGAGAATATTGCTATCTCGCCATAAAGAAACACGTAGCTTATTGGGTGGGTGACAATGCCAATACCACGGCTGCAAATGTAAAAACAGCAATGCTTTATAAGGCAGTAATCTTACGCTCAAAAACGCAAACAAGAATAATAAAACAACCGTAGGCGAGCTTTGTAGCTCATGCAAAAACTGCTGTGCTTTTGAAAGCTGAGTGATTTGCACCAAGCTTTTCAAGTCGCTTTTGTAAATATAGGGCGCAGCAGTTTTAGCCTGTGTAATGTCACTGCTGCCTGAGGGTGCCACTGAGCTTAATAGCAAACCATATAACAATAGTGCTGTGGCAACCCCCAGCACTATCATGAATTTTGCTAGCAACCTCTTATAAGGCATGCTTTAGTGCGTTCCCGACTGCACTTCAATATCGAGTTGACGCTCGTTGTTCTCTTCGTCTAAATTTTGTATATCTTGCTGTACGGCTTCATTTGGCTCAACAAGTGTTTCAGGAAATAGATATTGCTTCAGCCACTGCTCTTGTTCCCATAAAACGTGGAGAATACTTTCGCGCGCTTTGTAACCGTGTCCTTCACTTGGCAGCATCACTAAACGAGCTTCTTTTCCTAGCCCCTTTAACGCAGCAAACATACGCTCTGACTGCATTGGAAAAGTGCCAGAGTTAGGATCTTCTTGTCCATGTATCATCAACATAGGCTCATTAATTTTATCTGCATGAAAAAACGGGGACATGTTGGCATACACGTCTTGAGCTTGCCAAAAGTCGCGCTCCTCACCTTGAAAACCAAATGGCGTTAACGTCCTGTTATATGCCCCACTGCGTGCAATACCTGCAACAAACAGATCAGAATGGGCAAGCAAATTAGCAACCATAAAAGCACCATATGAATGCCCAGCAATAGCTATCTTGTTTTTGTCTGCAACCCCTTTATCAACCAACACATTAACCGCAGCTTGTGCACTGGCAACTAGTTGTGTTCTAAAGCTATCATTCGGTAAGGCGCTCCCCTCACCCACAATTGGCATCTTAGGGTCGTCAAATACAGCAATGCCGTTTGCTAAATAAGGCATAGGTCCCCAGTAAC
This sequence comes from Pseudoalteromonas sp. A25, assembly GCF_009176705.1. Taxonomy (NCBI): domain Bacteria; kingdom Pseudomonadati; phylum Pseudomonadota; class Gammaproteobacteria; order Alteromonadales; family Pseudoalteromonadaceae; genus Pseudoalteromonas; species Pseudoalteromonas sp. A25. Next base: position 303,421 of record NZ_AP021847.1, read on the forward strand.
CAAAATATGGGAATTCATAGGGTGATTCGCGCACCTGAGATGCTACTTTTTTATCTTTATACTCAAGTGGATATGCCCACATGAGTACTGGGATAGGCCCTTGCGTAACATCATAGTTTGCAGGTAAATACAAATTCCCTGTTAACTCAACACCATCATTGCGAGTGTATTTAAGCTGCTCTTTTTTAACACCATTAAACTCTGGGTAAGGATGAGAAAAGCGAGTCAATTGAGTTAAGGTGTTAAAGTTCAAATCGCGGATAAAGAAGTTCGGCTGCTCCGTTTTTGACTCTCTAATTGTCACAAAGCGCATGCCTTCATCATCGAGTAAACCTTTGATACGTTCATAATACGGTGCTTGCGATTGCCAAATACGCGTTGAACTATTCGTTTTTATATCATATCTGTCTAAAAATGGTCGGCTCCCCTCTTTTGAAGCCCCTTTACCATGTAAAAATAAATAACGCCCACCCACCAGTTTTAATACTTCAGAGCCTAAATCGCTGCGTGTAGTTATAAAATTGCCAGGGTTTTTGTAGGCATCGTTGTAGCTGCGCTCAGAAAAAACCACGCGATTTAGGTCTGCAGCTCTTGGTGTGATCACAGAAGTACGTACAGTGCGGTCACTAAAACGCCATTCGGTTAATAAGGCAACTTCGTCGTCAGCCCATAAAATGGATGAAAAACGGTGTTCAACTTTTGCAAATAGCTCAGGCTCTCGTTTAAACGGCGCACTAATTGAATACAAATAATCATGATGTTCAACGTCATTTTTCATATTTCCTTCATCTTGCGCGTGCGCCCATACCACAGTCGCACCTTCATCAGCACGCCATTGAAATGCTCTTGGACCACTACGAACGCTGTCAAAACCTTGTGGGATATTCTCTGCAAGAGGTTGCTTTGCAAGCTCATAAAGCGGAAAACCTGTCATTCCCCATATTTGCCAAACACTTGCAAAGCGCTCGTACGGCACCTGATATGAAAAAGGCTCTGCTATCATACCCACAATTAAACTAGTGGAATCGGGAGATACACTGAAAGATTTTACCAAAGTAGGCTTGCCTATTGCCCTTGCTTTGGCATTTAAAGATATCTTTGCCAATTGCCCTTGAGCGTAGAACTTAAACTGGGCTTCATCGAATGGGCTTCTCAATAAGTTTTGATAGGTTCTTACTGGCGCCTTTTCACCACGACTTTGTTGAATAATAGGCACTACTTTTTGTGCTGTTGGTTGCAAAGCAGGTTGTCCGTGATTTACTGCAAAATTTACTACAATTGCTTTGCTATCAGGTAGCCACTCGTAGGGGATTTTAGTTATCACACCGTTAAGTGTTGACTGCGTTAGCTGAGTTGATTCGCGCTCTTTAACGTCATATACCCAAAGCGTTGCATCACTTTGCTGTTCAACAACAAAGGCTAAATATCGACTGTCTGACGACCATTTTGGAAAGCGTATCACACCGTTAGCTGGTAAGCCGCTTGGGCGCAATACCGAGCCGGTGTCAACATGTTTGAACTCTAACGATACATAAGTGTGGCGAGATTTACGCATAAATGTTTGAGGGTTAAACTTGATACCAGCTAACGCCTTTTCAGGACGGTTTAAGTCACTTAACGACACCACTCTTTGACGCTCTAACAAAGCCAACCATCGACCATCAGCACTAAGAAAACTACTTGGGATCAACTTTGCATCCACTAGCTTCGCTATTGCTGGGCTTGGAGCCTGATAACCCGCTGGTTGCTCAGCTTTGCCAAACGCTGGCACTAAAGTGACAATAATTAGTCCTAACAGCCAAATTTGCTTCATTATTTTTGTTGCCCTAACTTAGTTCGAACCTTCATTTCAACCGCACATAGTATACTTAAAAATCACAAATTTCAGCCCCCTTTAGCACTTTTGCTTAAGTTGCGGCTTTTTCTATTAAGGGCTTTGCGGTACCATATCTGGATGCTTAATATTGATTAAAGTGTAAAATACAGCGGCAAATTGCCATAGGCTATGCGACCCACTCCCCTTTTGAACATTATCGTTACACAGGGTATTTTTAATCTGTAACCGAAGTACACACCTTAGTAGATGTGTCGTAGTAAATGTGAGAATCATCACTGTGTGTAAACAAGTTTTAGTTATTGGCTATGTTTGGCCAGAACCCAACTCTTCAGCTGCTGGTAGCCACATGATGTCGCTACTGAAATTTTTTAAATCTCAGCAATGGCATGTTGAATTTGCGAGCCCCGCACAACCAACCGACCATATGACTGATTTATCGCAGTACGATATAACAACTCAAAGCATTCAACTTAATTGCGCGAGTTTTGATGAATACGTGCAAAAGTTACAACCTGACATAGTCATGTTCGACCGCTTTATGATGGAAGAGCAATTTGGCTGGCGAGTTGACCAGTTTGCCCCTAATGCATTAAAAATTCTCGATACAGAAGATTTGCAGTGTCTTCGTAACGCCCGCCATGATGCGCATAAAGCAAAACGGCCACTAGTGCAAAGCGATCTTCACTCAGATCTGGCTAAACGAGAAATCGCGGCCATTTTACGCTGCGATCTCAGCCTCATTATTTCTAGTTATGAAATGGCATTATTAACAGACACATATAAAGTTGACCCAGCGTTATTACATCATTTGCCATTTATGGTTGACCTAACGGATTTGCCCAGTTCGCTACCTGCGCGCAATGAGCGTCAGCACTTTATGACGATAGGCAACTTTAGGCATGCGCCGAACTGGGATGCCGTACTTTACTTACAAGAAATATGGCCACTCATTCGAAAGCAGCTTCCTAAAGCAGAGCTTCACATTTATGGCTCTTATCCTCCGCCAAAAGCAACTGCGCTTAATAATCCAAAAACAGGCTTTTTAATAAAAGGCTGGGCTGATGATGCACTTGAAGTGATGAAAAATAGCAGGGTATGCTTAGCGCCACTGCGATTTGGAGCGGGTATAAAAGGCAAGCTACTCGAAGCGATGATAACCCAGACTCCAAGTGTTACTACCCCAATAGGTGCTGAAGGTATGCATTTAGACCTACCGTGGCCAGGCAGTATTGCAACGAGCGCTCAAGATTTCGCAGATAAAGCCGTTGCGTTATATAATGATGAGCTAGCCTATACTCAAGCGCAAATAGCTGCCAGCAACGTATTAAACCACCTGTATGATAAAACCCAACTACAGCAACAGCTATTTGAAAAAATATCACTAATAATTAAAGATATAGAACTTCATCGCCAACACAATTTTGTTGGCCAAATGCTTAAACATCATACTATGCGCAGCACTCAATATATGGCGCAGTGGATTGAAGCAAAAAATGTCAATAAAAATCGTTAAATAGCCTAGACTTTGCAATGAAAGCGATTAGAATGCGCAGCAATTCCAATCGCTCCATTCACCGCCTGTAATCTCACAGAAGGTCAATGGTTGGTCATTCTTTTACTTTAGGTTTCACACAGTTGAACACAGCTACCTTTACTCAAAAGCGCAAGTTTATTGTAAAACTTGGTAAGATGTTGCACAAATATGGTACGCCTGCATACCGCCTTGAAGCGCATCTTATGGAGGTTGCAACACACTTAGGCTTAAAGTCGTCATTTGTCATGTCTCCAACCTCAGTGACATTTGTGATTTGGACCGAGGGCCACGAGGAAGAATATACTCATGTAGCGCGAGTAGACCCAGGCGATCATGATTTAGGCTCGTTAGCAGACACCGATGATGTAGTGAATAAAATGCTGTCTGGTCAACTGACCGTTGAACAAGCCGATGCTGAACTAGAAGCTATCAGTAAACAAAAGGCGCCCTACAGCAAGCTTATGACAGGTTTTGCATTTTCAGTTTCAGGTGCTGCGTTCGCAATGCTTATGGGAACAAGCTGGAACGATGTGCTTTGGTCAGGGCTGTTGTCTATTGTGGTATTTTTGTTTGTGCTTTGGTCAGCGCGCTCTAAACGTGTAACGCACATGCTTGAACCTTTGGTTGCAATCGTGGCAGCGATTGGGGCATGCGCTATAAGTAGCTATATCGACCCAAGCGTTAATATTCGCTTAGTGGTGCTATCCGCAATCATTGTGTTTATTCCCGGTCTTGCGTTAGCGCTTGCTTTTGCAGAGTTATCATCAAGGCATTTGGTCTCGGGCACCGCCCGTGTCATGGACTCACTCATGCTATTATTTAAACTGTACTTTGGTGCATTTCTTGGTATTAGCATTGGCTTTTCGATGTTTGGGATAACCGATTTTGTCCAGCCCACCCCACTCCCTAAATGGACTGCTTGGTTGGCTATTTTACTACTGTGTTTAAGCTTGATTGTTATTTTTAGAACAAAATTAAAGCACGCAAGTTGGTCAATCGCTTCTGGCTTTATTGCATATGCAGCCAGCATAAGTGCTGCAGTCTATTTTGACTATTCTATTGGTGCATTCGTTGGCGCTTTTGCTGTTGGGGTATTTAGTAACTTATTCAACCGCATAGTTAACGCACCCGCTTCAATTGTAGCGATGCAAGGCTTGATAGTATTAGTACCGGGCTCTAAAACATACATTGGCTTAAATTCCCTTATCGAGGGGCAGAGTTTTGTGCATGCAGATCACATCGGACAACAAACATTCTTGATATTTATGTCGTTGCTCGCTGGTTTAATTTTTGCGAACGTGGCATTGCCACCAAAAAAAGCCCTTTAAATAAGGGCTTAATCACAAATTTAGGATTGTTTAGGGACTATTTTGTTTAATAAGTTATTTTATATTAAACATTCATTAATCGCTTTTACTACTGCCTGTGTTCTATCTTTTACGTTTAATTTGGCCAACACTGTAGAAACATGATTACGAATAGTCCCCTCAGAGTTGTTTAATTGCTCAGCAATCGCTTTATTTGATAACCCAAGCGACATACATTTGAGTACTTCATGTTCTTTTTTGGTTAATGACTCCGTTTTCGCCGCGGTTTGCTTTAACATATATCGGGTTATCGTTTCTTGTAAGACAAGTTCGCCGCCATACACCGCTTTGATTGCCCTTATTAAACTTTCTAACTCTGCATTTTTTAAGATGTAACCACGTGCACCAAGATGTATTGCTTTGACCAACACATCACAATCTTCAAAAGTGGTGATAATTAATACCTTGGTGTTGTTGTTTTGGCTTTTCATCGTTTGCAATACTTCAAGCCCGGTTTTTTCTGGCATGCGCATATCAAGCAAAACCAGATCATATTGCTTTTCAGCCAATAGCGTTAAGCAGACTTCGCCATTTTCTGCACAGTCCTTTACATGAATGGCTTCATCAAGTTCTAGCAAGCTTTTTAGCCCCATACGCACAAGCGTTTGGTCTTCAACCAATAAGCAGTTTATGATCTCGTTACTCATAATCAGCCTCTTGAAACGTTAACGGAAATGAAATTTCACTGATTAATCGGTCTTTGAGAATACTTTGTTTAAACGTGCCAGATAATTGCTCTAGCCTTTCACCTAAACCTTTTAGCCCATTACCCGGTTTTGGTTGTTTAACTTCTTTTTGATTGTGCAGCGCGCTCACTCTGAGCCAAGGTGCATTGCTATTACTTTCAGTAAATTGCACAATTTGTACCGTAAATTCAATTTCAGTCGCTTTGGTGTGTTTTAGCGTATTGCTAATCATTTCCTGACAAAATCGTACCACACATATGCTTTGTTGCTGTGTAAGTGTTACAAGCTCATCTGAGATTGATAGTTTACAATTTAGTTGCGGGGTCGCAGCAAATACCTGCTCTAAGCTATCCTCGAGTACTGCGTGCTTTTGCCGTTGCTTAGAAACGATTTCTCTGACTTCATCAAGCACATCTTGACTTAAACGATGGCAAAGCGATATTGCGTCTAACGTCTCACTAGACGCCTGTCGTTTGGCTAGATCTAAGTTGATACTCAACGCAGTTAACTTATGCCCCAGCGTATCATGTAACTCCCTCGATAAGCTCAACCTTTCTTGCTCTGCCCCCATTGCCGCCACCAAGCTTTGTGTTGCTTTAAGCTCTTTATAGTTTTGTTTTGATTGATAATGAATATTTAAACTCTCTACGATCCTTCGACTAACGAACCAATTCATAAGCGAAAAGAAAAACCAAACTAGCAAGGTAGCCCATGGGATGCTCCCCTCCCATCTTTGCCAATGCGTGATGCAGTACGCACTTAAAATAGCGATCACGCACAGCAGCATTTTAAACGCAGAAAAGTGCGCACTAAAAATTGCAGTAAACATCACCAAATGAATAAACACTAAACTCGTCGTTGTAAGCTGCATCAACCAAACTAGCAGCATAAAATAGACGCTGGCAGCATGATTAACATAATCATTCGGTCTTTTTATGATAAACCACAATAAACATAACAATGCCAAATGGATTGGTGTTTGCATAAATATACTGAGTTGCGAATCGGCGTAATAAAAACACGCTATTGTTACTCCCAGCCAAGAAGCAATCGTTGAGTAACTCCAGTCAGTTGTGTGTCGTATGGTTTGTTCCATTATTATTTTTGCTCTAACCCAGTAAAAAGTGTACCCATTTATTATCTCAAGCCACCACCTTTTGCACCAGTGATAAATGTCATAGAAAATAACGTGATAGGCATCACATTTTTTACCATTGGGGTTTCGTTATGCTAGCTGCACTTTCTATTTTTATAGGTGATTTAGATGTTTAACGATGCCAGATATCATTTTATGGATAACTTGCGTGCTCAAGCTCTATTGCTTGGTATCATTTACCATGCGGCTTTAGCTTACAGCCCATTTATGCAAAACTTATGGTTTACTGCAGACCCAAAATCAAACTATGCTTTTGACTTACTCAGCCACTGGCTACATCTCTTTAGGATGCCTGCTTTCTTTATCATCGCAGGCTTTTTCGCGCACCTTCTATTAGCAGCAAAAGGAAGCAAAATATTTTTGTGGCATCGCACAAAACGTCTTGCTTTGCCATTTATTGTTTTTTTACCATTATTGAGCATTGCATTTATCTTTTCTCTCAAGTGGCAAGCCTCGATTGTCACAAATCTTCCACCCATTTTTGAACTGTTCAGCCATATGAAAGAGCCACAGTTAAGCTCTATGCACCTTTGGTTTTTGTGGAATCTATTTGGCTTTTGCGTGCTCTTTACTTTGTTTTGGCAAAAAAAGAAGGTGCTATTTTGTATTCTTGATATGTTTAACAACCCTCTCGTATTAATAGTTCTGCTACCTTTGCTTATTTCATGCTCACTCTATTTTCAATACGTTCCTTTTAGCGCCCCGGACAAACTTACTATTGAGCTGTGGTCATATGGATTTTATGGTGTTTTCTTTTTTTTCGGAGCAAGCTTATATCAAAATCTAACCTTACTTGAAAAGCTAAAGCCATACGCTAAATACTTATTTTTAATAGGCATTGTGAGCTACAGCATATACTTACAACGATTACCTGAACCGTTCAGTATTGAGCAAGTTATTCTCTTTGCACAACTAGGTGAAGCAAACATATCCGGTGCTAATCACCTGCTCACTGTGGTTATACAGAGTATCTCAATCGTTAGCTGGTCATTATTGGCGGTGGTGTTGGCATATCAATTTATGTCTCACACGAATGCAATACTCCGCTATGTCAGCGATGCCTCATACTGGGTTTATCTTATTCATTTTCCGGTATTAGTTGTTGTACAAATACCATTGATAGATTTATCTCTGTCAATTTTTGTTAAATATATACTGAGTGTATTAGGCACTTTATTTGTCTGTTTTGCCAGTTACCATCTCATAGTTAGACGCAGCTTTATTGGTGTATTTTTAAACGGGAAAAGATACTAGATCATTGTCATGCATAGGCGAGGACTTCTGCTCGCCTAGCAGAGGCTTTAAGTATTTAATCAGTATGGATATCATACCAAATTCCGTATTTATCACCTTGATAGATAAGAAAATTAAATAAGTAGCCACTTGCCAACATGATCAATCCTCCCGCCAGAGCAGCTTCACTTACAAAGCCCAAGCAACAGAACACAAAACCACTGATATGTGCCAAAAACTGCACACGAGTCGCTGAACGTCTAGTTGGTCTGGCCTGCAAAAAATTAAACACAAACCATATTTTCAAAAACAGTGGTAAAGTCTGCCAGTTGTCTTCATTTTTATCTATCATAAATTGCTCCTGTTGTAGCTGTTTAATATCTACGTCAAGTGCACTGGCCAAACATTTTAATGATTCGATACTCGCGTTTTGACCATTTTCAATACGTTGAATAGTCCTAACATTAAGACCCGCCATATTGGCAAGTTGCTCTTGAGTTAAGTGCTTGCTCAAGCGAAGCTGTTTTAAAATCATGCTTTATACCCTTGCACTTTATTTCTCACAGGTTGGCACATATTTTTCTAATCGCTTACGACTTCTACCCGACAGGCAAACAATGTGAAACTATAAGCTTTTATATCAAGCAATTATAAAAAACATGAGTATTGAACGGTATTGAAAGATCATACTTTAACTAGTGGAAAAGTGATATGAAGTAGCCAGATAGAATACAGGAAGGCTTAGGAAGTAAACACATAACAAGGTTAAACAGCCAACAAAGGTTGGCTGTTTAACTTTATCACTTTAAGGTAAACACTTAGACTCCATATGCATATTGAACTTTGCAGCGAATGCTTGTAGTGCAGCTGCTTTCTCGCGTTCACTATCGCTTTTGAGCACGTCATCTGAAGCAGCAATAAGCCAAGTTTGGCAACCTTCCCTTAGGCTTAAAGGTCCGCGTGCCATACCCACTTTTGGATAAAAGTAACCTCTTCTGTTGAGTGCTATTAATCCAAAAACTTGTTCAGCTTCATGCGCTTTAATAACTTGTTCAACAGGGTTATCGACAAACCACTCAAGCGCTCTTTGCTCATTTACCAAAGCGGTTGGCAATGGGCTGGGTTGATCTTTTGCTACCATTTCGCAACCACTTAACAAACATAATGCAAGTAAACCGATACTGAATTTAAGCATACTCATTCCTTTTACTATTGCGCCTAGATACAACACCTATTAACAGCAATGGTAACCAATAACCAAATGAACCACCACTTGATCCACTATCAGGCGTTTCATCTAAGTTATTTGCTGGCGGTGGTGTTACAACCACAGGTGGCGCACTCACATCAATCGTGAGCATAGCTTGCGCCATTTCTCCGCCCGCATCAGTAATGGTATAGACAATCTGCTCTTGTCCTGAAAAACCATCAGCTGATTGATAGCTAATTACATTACCCGATATTGCAGCCGTGCCGGTACCCTCATATATCAAGTCGCTAAGAGTTAAGTCATCGCCATCAATATCCGTATCATTGGTCAACACATCAAATGTAGTTGCAGTTCCAGAGGTTGCCTCTCCAGTGTCATTGGTTGCGACAGGCGCATCATTCACGGGTTCAACGGTTATCTGGGTGGTAAAGTTTGCGCTTGCTCCGTCCTGATCGCTCACTTTAATCGGCACTTGCAACAAGCCATTAAAGTTGGCAGTAGGCCTTACAACATTTGCTTCTAGAGTATAATTTTCGCCAGCTTCAATTGCCAAAGTAAAGTTGCTACTGTCAACATCTTGCACTTCAAACAATGCAACTCCAAGCGTAATTGTCTCATCTTCTTTGACTGACAAAGCTTGTTGCGACACAACCTGTGGTGCGTCATTAACCGCAGTCACCACCACTTTTGCAGCGTAACTTGTACTTGTTGTGCCGTCTGTAAGGGTAACATTAACGGTTAAATCGCCATTATAATTGCTCGCAGGTGTAACAACATTACCCGCAAAAGTGTAGTTGCTACCTGAAAGTACCGTAAGGGATAGAGCCGAACCTACCTGTTGATTTACCACTGAAAACTGCGATGCTTCTAGGGTTATGCTAGTATCTTCAGCAACGCTAAGAGATTGTTGTGACGTCACTGCGAGTGTTGTAGCTAACTCAAATTCTTTAGACAGCGCATAAAAAACGCTTGATGCACACTGAACCATCACCCTCGCTTTGTTGTTTTCGCTACCAACTAAGGTCACCTCCTGCTGCCCGTCATTAGGCGTGTTAGCAACAATAATTTGAGTTTCTGTCGCATCACTATTGGTCTGCATGATATTGACGTTAGCGCAAGAAACTGGTGCTTGGTCGGTATTAGCAACGTCCCAACTCACCGTAACCATATTATTACTACCTGCTTTGGTGTTTTCATCTGGCGCAGTAATTGCAAAAGGCCCAGCCGCTGCAACTGTCGTCACAGTCGCGGTGTCAAAACTCACCCCACCTTTACCGTCTCTGACAATAAAGCGAAAAGTCATCGTCCGGTTAGTAGTAGGGTAGCCATCACCTTTTGTCACTTGGCCTGATATAACATCAGCGAGTAGTGGAAAATAACGTGTAGCCGATGCGCTTGGTAAGTAAGGTCTAAACATAGGCCCCTCACCATTGTCTTTTAAGTCTGTGCTGTTTGATGTTTGAGCCCCTAAATCTAATTGCTCCCATGCATATGACAGCGTATCGCCGCTATTGGCATCAGTCGCAGAGCCCGTAAGCATAAATGGTGTATTAACAGGAATTGTATGATTATCTTTTGCATCAGCAACAGGTGCGTTGTTTCCGCTATCGGTTAAAGTTCCGCAAGTAGCACCCGACTCTTGAGTGAGGTGATTATGCATTTGCTCAATACTTTTTGAGTGAAACATCGCGATAGAATTGGATGCCAAGTTTTCACTGGCACAGATCCCCGCATAAGCCATAATCGTGATCCCGCTTCCTGGCTCATATGCTGAGTCAGATACTCTTGTTGTACATGAGCCATCCGAACCGTTATAAGTGTGATTTGCACCAAACTGATGACCTAACTCATGAGCTACATAGTCAACGTCAAACGCATCGCCTTTTGGGTTTGCAATCCCCGTCATCCCCTGAGCTTTTGCCCCATCAGCACAAACGACCCCCAATGCTGCCAACCCTGCACCTGAGGTAGCCATTAAATGACCGACATCATAATTCGCAGCCCCGATTAGGGTATCAATTTGTGTTTGCACAACTGAAAGCGTGTCATTCAAGTTACCGTTATCATATGGATCATTTTCGGTAAAAATTAATGTGTCATTATTGGCAACCAGCTCAAACTTTACCGATAAGTCAGTTTGATAAATTTGATTAACGCGATTAATGGTTGTAACAACCCCGTTCAGTGCTTCAGTTTTACCGCCATGAAAGGTGGTATACTCGTCACTTGTAGTAACCGCTAATCGATATGTGACCATTTCAACTTTGCCACCATTACTAATTAATGGCCCTCTTTTATGATCATCCCCTAAAGGCATATTACTTTGTGATAAAGTCACAACTTCATCTTCCCAAGCGCTGTTGTGACGTGTTTTTTTGTAGACTTTGTATAGCGTATTGGTTGGGTCAATATATAGCGCTTCACCATCTATATGATAGAAGGCAAAAAAACCATTTGGACCAACATCAAACCGGCCCGTGTTGTGCGTTGCACCAACTTGATGGCCTGCAAAACTTCGGATCATCGGATATTTGTTCTGTAGCTCAGGCGCCATTATAGAGTCATGCCATAAAACATAATCGACAAATCCGCCCTGCCCGTTTGGCAAGCTAACGTTGAGTGCCGTTTTATCATTTGCCAACGACAAAAGGTCAGACTTAACCCTATTAAAATCAAGCCTGTAAAGTGATAGGTAATCTACTTGCGACAAGTCATCAGACTTAACGCTCATCTCTTGCCATTGCCAACTTTTCACATTATTGGCATGAAGGGTAAAGGGTAAAATAAGTAAAGATAAAAACAGCAGAAAGCGGTTCATAGTCAGCTCCGTGTAACAGACGTTAAAGCTGAGTATAGACCGCAGACCCATGATTGCTTATTTTTTATACAGCCTTTTTATTATTGTTCACACCTTGCGCTAGTCACATTTAACGTCGCAAAATTATTCGATAAACCGCACCAATAAAAATATAACTTAACTAAGCATTGCACAATACAGACTGTACAAACGACTAGTGACCCCATTGGTCCAACCAAACCCTTGCTGAACCTGGTATTCACCACCGCCAGCAGTTTCATTTGGCTCACAAACATTGTATTTTTCCAATAAGCAACCTCGTTTTGCAAAGTCTTGTTCGAGCATTTTAAGCCAACGCTGGGCAATGTTTTCTGCTAATTTATGATGCCCATAATCACGTAGCCCACTGATAGCGAACCATTGCAACGGAGCCCACCCATTGGGTGAATCCCATTGCTGCGAAGTTTGGCTCAGGCAACTAACTAACCCACCGGGTCGTAAAAAGTTACTTTCAAGTTTTTTAGCGATAATATCAGCTTGTTGTTTGCTTGCAATCGCGCAAAACAGCGGCACACTACCCGCTAAACTCAACACATTTGAAATACTATTTTTAGCCAAGTCAAAATCACAAAACCAACCATGCTCATTACTCCAAAGTAACTGTAAAATGGCAGACTTACGTCTACCGGCTCGTTTAGCATGTTCTTCACTGTGACTTGCTTGTTCAAGCAGTAATAAACACTCACTCAACGTAATTTCAAGCTGATAAAGTAAGGCATTTAAATCCACAGGCACACGTTTGGTAGTGTTTATACTCAATAAGCTTGCAGGATTATCTAGCCAGCGAGCGCTAAAATCCCAACCTGATTCGCATGCAGCACGAATATTTCTAAAAAATGCTTCTCGTTGTTGCACTGGCAATTGCTGCGCATCAGTCACATCTTCAGCGTATGACTCAGGCCTTGGTTCTGCCTTATCGTCCCAATAGCGATTGAGCATTGCACCATTGGCAAATTTTACCAGCCGTTTATACTCGCCACTGGAATCAGCTAATTGCTGCTCGCCTTGATGCCAAAACGCGTGCTCTTTTAGCATCGCGTTAACAACACGCTTAACCCACTCAATATCGGACTTTTTGTAAGGCATTAATAACTGGACCATTAAAGCCAATACTGGTGGCTGAGAGCGACTTGTATAATAAACTCGGTTACCATTGGGCACACACCCAAACCGCTCTATTAAGTTAACAAAGTTGTTTACCATTGCCTCAATAAGCGCAATGCTACCGCAATCTTCAAGACCTAGTGCCGTAAAGTAGCTATCCCAGTAATAAATCTCATTAAAACGACCACCGGGCACCACATAATCATGCTCTAAAGCAAGTAAAGAGTTATTGCTTTGCGAAAACCCATGGCGCTGTAACTTAGGCCACAGAGTCTCAATGTAATCTTTAACACAGCTCACATCACTAAGCGCTTGCAATTCAGGCTGCAGGGCAAACGAAAAATGCTGCTCAACAAAGCCTTTTAGTTCACAGTAAGACAAAGGTAAGTCGAGTTGTTCATAGGCTTGCTGCGCTGTTTGCCAACTTTGCTTAGGGATAGCATCCGCGAACGTTTTACTATCACTGAAAATGCCACTAAGCTGCACATCCTTAAACAAAGTACAGTATTCAAATTTCATCAAAACCTCTTAAGCAGCAACAGCTTGCGCAGGCGTGCTGCGCTGTTTGAATAAATAAACAAAAACAATGAGCAGACTCAAAGGCACCAGCGCACAGTAAAACGCATGCTGGCCACTAAAGTGCTCAAAAATATACCCCGTCAGAATGGAGCCTGTTGTACCACCCAAAGCAGAAAAAATAACGATCATTCCCGTCATCGATGCTTGCTGATGCTTGGCCAAGCTACTGAGAATAACCGAGTTAAGCACAGGGTAAATCGGTGCCATAAATAGACCGATCATCGGCATAAAATAGGCAGCAAGTGGGGCATTAAATACAGAGGTAACATCTTGCGCCGATACACCCTGAGTTAAAGGCAAGGTGAGGACAATCAATCCGCCCATTGCCAATAAACAAATATTTAAAAGCAAATACCAGTGACAAAACTTTAAAATTTGCCCGGCAAGTAATCGGCCAGCCGCCAGACTTGCTGCAAAAATACTGGTTAACTGGACACTGACATCAACTGGTAAATGTAAGATTTGATTATTAAAAGTGGGTAGCCATGTACCCACGCCTTGCTCGATCAGTACATACAAAAACGCAGAAATAATAAACACCAACACAAGCGGTTGATAACTCAGCTTGAGCATGGCGGTAAATTCTCCAACTATACTACTGTCAGGGGGTAAAGCTTGTTTTTTTATAGGTGCCACAGCAATACAAAGCAAACATACCAAACTTAATAATGCCAAGATGTAATAGACTGTTAGCCAACTTAATGATTGCGGATCATCAGTGATAAAAAAGCTAAATATCCAATAGCCACTTAATACGCCGACCATGAACATCCCTTCAATAGTATTCAGTAACGCTGAGTGCGATGAAGGAGAATCGGTTAACTGCCCAACCAACGCATACACACTAATTTTAACCACCGCAAAAGCACAGCCAACAACGGCAAACAGCAACTTAAATGCATAAAATTGCCCTAACTGAGGCGTCATGATACAAGCAAGCATAACGGCAGCTAACGCGCCCAACAATGCTAATTTGTAGCCAAAACGTGGGATCATTGATGCGACCAGAAATGACATCAAAGCAATTGATAAGTCTTTAAACCCCTCAAGGCTGGCCGCTTGTGTTTTACTTATACTAAAGGTGTTGATCGACTGCAAAATTACAGTTCCAACGCTATTTAGCAGAACAGCAAATAAAAAATAACATGCCATCATGGCAAATATAATACGCGCTCGCGATGCATTGGTTAATGTAGTTGGTGCACCTGTCATAAGCTGAACTCGTTAACTTTGAATGATTTTAGTCTAGCCTTGTAAAAAACATTTTGCAATCGTTTGCAAAGGCAAATCAGCAAAAGCTGATGCAACTTTTTACATCACTAACTAGACTGGCGGCAACATAGTTCAATCGCAATTTCTTGCGAATCAACGACTTCATTGTTTAGCTGTGCTAACAATTTATCGACCAGTATTTTAGCTGCTAATTGTGTATTTTGTTTGATTGTAGTTAAAGATGGATGGCTTACATCGGCCATAGCGATATTATCAAAACCAACCAAGCGAACATCATTAGGCACGCTGACATATCGCTCTTTCAACGCTTTAAGTGCGCCTAAAGCGACCATGTCACTACATGCAAAGATGCCGTCAAAGTTAAGCCCTTGCTCTCGTAATTGTTGATTTATCGCATCATATGCCGCGTGACTGGTGATATCGATTTTGATAGTCTGTGGTGAAGTAACGTGCTCTGATTGCGCAATAGCAGCATTAAAGCCACGATAACGCTCGCTGATCTCAGCATGACCTGGATCGCCTAAAAACAACAGTTTGCTGGCCCCTTTCGCTATCAAATGTTCGGTGGCTTGCAATCCCCCTAAGTAATTGTCACTTCCCACTATGGGGTAGTCGCTGGGTGTTTTAGGGTCGCCCCACACCACCAGCGGGGCACCAAGCTTGGCTGCTAATTCGATACGCCCTTGATGCTTACCTTGACCCACAACTATCAAGCCATCGGCGCGTCGGCCATCTATAAAATAACCATGCCAATCATCACCTGCCATGTAGGAGTTTGATAACAAAAGCTCATAGCCTTGGCGGTTAACCGCTTGATTTATATCACTTACTACTTTAAGCAAAAACGGGTCGTCTATCGATTGCTCGGTGTTAGCATCAAGATTAATCACCACGGCAATCACTTTAGTTTTTTGCAATCTTAAGCGACTTGCTGCGGTATTTAGACTAAAGTTGTGCTGCTTGGCAAGTTGCTGTACGTGCTCTCGGGTTGCCTGCTTGATAACCGGATTATCATTAAGCGCGCGGGATGCCGTAGAGGTAGACACCCCTGCTAGTTTGGCTAAATCCGCCAGCTTTAATTTTTTTTGCGCCACAAATAACCCCTTTATCACCTTGCTTGTAAAACTTAAAAAGCATACTAAATCTCTGGGAAAATAGCATATTACCGAGCTTAACATGTTATTTAATTGCCACTAAAACGAAAAGCACTAAAACAAACCATGTAAAAAAAGTTACATTAAAATTATTGCAAACGTTTGCAATAACCTCTATTTTAATTTCAGCGCCATCTGCAAACTCTCCTCTGTTGGGTTACAAACTTGGTTATTACGGCTAAGTTTTGGGGAGTGGCGCAACACAATGATATGAACCATATGACAACAAAAGGGGCTTTCCCATGCGCAAACTCAAGCAATACTCACTGCTCGCTTCAGCCATTGCTGCAGTTTTGAGTAACCAGTCGATAGCACAAGACTCACAAAGTAAAGAACAAAAAGTCGAAACTATCGTTGTATCAGGTACCGCCGGTGGTCGCGGAATTAGAAAAATCGATGCCGGTTTTGCTGTGACCAATATCGATGCCGTTAAAATCGATAAACTGGCACCTAAAAGCACTGCCGACTTGTTAAAAGCAGTCCCTGGTATTTGGGTAGAAAGCTCTGGTGGTGAGTCTGGCGCTAATGTGTTTGTTCGTGGCTTTCCAGGTGGTGGTGATGCCCCTTTTTTGACAGTAAGCCTACAAGGTTCACCGGTTTACCCTGCACCTACGCTGTCATTTTTAGAAAACTCTTCAATATTTCGCTTAGACGAAACCATCAGCATGATGGAAGCCCTGCGAGGTGGTCCAAACCCAGTGGTTTCAAATGGTCAACCTGGTTTAACAACTAACTTTCAGCTTAAACGCGGTCATGAAGATACAGAAGGTACCTTCAAATATACCACCAGCGACTATGGTCTTCAGCGCTTAGACGCGGTAGTCAGTGGCGAGCTAAGCGACGATTTGTACTACATGGTTGGTGGGTACATCAAGCGCTCATCGGGCATTCGTGATGCAGGTTTCACATCTGAGCGTGGGCAACAGTTTACCATCAATATCACCAAAGAATTAGACAACGGCGAAATCAACCTATACACACGTCAAACCGATGATACGGGCGCATGGTATTTGCCTACTCCACTTAATGTTGAGGGGGTAGATGCCGAATATACACAACTGGGTACTCTCAATCGCCAAGCAACCATTTATGCCGGCACCAACGCGCAAGCGATGGAAATCGACCTTGGCGAAGGCCGAGGCTGGAAAGGCCACGTATCAGGCGGTAGCATCAAGTTAGAGCTAAAAAATGGTTGGCACTTTATTGACCGCTTTAGTCTTACCCAAGGCGATGCCAATACCTACGGCCTTGTACCAGCAGGAACTGCAACGACTCTAAGTGAAGTAGCAGACAATGACGTTGATGCCACAGGTTATGTCACAGGCAAAACCTATTCTGCAGATACCGCAGTGCAGAGCATGGGCCGCTGGGTAGTTTTAAAAGACATCGAGTCGTTTACCAACGACCTAGCATTTAGCAAAACCTTTGGCAAACTTGATAGTGCATTTGGTATTTACAGTGCTTCAACGTCAGCAAAGGATTGGTGGAGCCTTGGGAATGCGGCCTATTACGTACTTGCGCCTGGTGGAGAAATGCTTGATGGCATTGAGTGCAATTCATCGGTTGAAGGCTGTGCGTGGAATTACGATATCAACAGTACGGGTGATGCTAAAACTTTAGCTTTCTATACAACTCAAAGCTATAAAGCAACTGATTCATTAACGCTCGATCTTGGGCTGCGCTCTGAACGCCACCAAGTAGATTATTCCGTTGACGAAAACCTTGATAGCTCTATTGATAAAGTAGTTGACTACAGTGAACGTAAAACCTCATGGACTATCGGTGCCGACTACAAGTTGGCCGATGATATGGGCGTATTTGCACGTCTTAACAAAGGCTATAAAATGCCTTACTTTGATGATTTTAGAGATAACT
The DNA here is from genome assembly GCF_009176705.1 of Pseudoalteromonas sp. A25. Lineage (NCBI taxonomy): Bacteria > Pseudomonadati > Pseudomonadota > Gammaproteobacteria > Alteromonadales > Pseudoalteromonadaceae > Pseudoalteromonas > Pseudoalteromonas sp. A25. The sequence continues at coordinate 321,246 of NZ_AP021847.1, forward strand.
ATGGCACTTACCAAGCTGGCGATCCATTGTTAAAAGAAGTAACACAAGCAGAGCTTGGTTATAAGTTTATGGGTGATAACACCGACTTTTTTGCCACAGTATTCAAAAACGAAGTAAAAGGTGACACCTTTGTGCGCCGCCCTGGTGCGCCTGCTGAGGTTTTAACTAATGAAGCATTAGGCTTAGAGCTTGATTACAACTATAACCATGAGTCTGGTTTATCAGTAAATCTTAACGCGACCATACAAGATGCTGAGATAACCGACAGCCCGGACAATCAAGGTAATGACAGCCAACGCCAACCAAACTGGCAGCTGCGTATTACACCAAGCTATGACTTTGAACTTGCAGGTATGTTTGCGACCGTTTATGGCACATTCTCAGCAGTTGATGACCGTTTTGGTAATAACGAAAACACTGTTGTGTTAGAGGGCTATGAGAAACTTGACCTGGGCTTGATTGTTGAACCGGCAGAGGGCGTAAAGCTGCAACTTGCAGCGGATAACTTAACCGACGAACAAGGGATCACCGAAGGCGACCCTCGTAACGTTAACTCGCCAAATGGACGCTATATTATGCCTCGCAGCATAAAATTCAGCGTCAGCTACAGCTTCTAATTAACACACTCCCTAAGATCACAAGCCCAGTTTATCTAACTGGGCTTTTTTCATAGTAGCATCTGTCATAGCCATAAAAATTCGATTAAACTCTGAGTTTGACTTGTTACAACTTGATGTTCATGGACTTAGCAACTTTATTTAGTATTGCCCCGCTTCGCTGGCCTGATATTGGCGCAGCAATTATCGCAGGTTCCATTGTAGGCCTAGAGCGCCAGCTTAGAGGCAAACCGGTCGGTATACGTACTTCATCACTTATCGTGCTAGGTACTTATGCCTTTATTATGCTCTCTATTCAAGTAAATAATGAAGTAGCTGATCCCTCGAGAATTATAGGCCAAGTGGTCACAGGCATTGGCTTTTTAGGTGCTGGCGTCATGCTTTCAAAAGAAGGCGTGGTAGTGGGCGTGACCTCAGCCGCAACCATTTGGATGCTCGCGGCAATAGGTGTATCTATTGCGGTAGCCGGGCCCTTGGTTGCAATAAAGTTGTCGGTTATTGTCGTGGGCATTTTGTACGGTGTAGATATACTAGAATCTAGTTTTACTAACCTCACCCGTGGCGTGCATGGCAAATATACCGGCTGGAAAACACGAGTAAAAAAAGATGCCAACAAATAACACTAAACGCTTACAAGATGCCAACCTAACACCCGGTTACGTTGCCAAGCGCAGTGACGTAAGAGTGTCGGCTTTACATTTTTATGAACAAAAAGGATTGATCCGCAGTTGGCGAAATAGCGGCAATCAGCGCCGCTACAAACCTGACGTGCTGCGGCGCATCGCTGTTATTAAAGCGGCGCAGAAAATGGGCGTCACCCTTGAAGAAATCAAGCAAACACTGAGTACGCTGCCCGACAGCCGTACCCCAACCAAAGAAGACTGGGCAAAGCTTTCAAAAGCTTGGCAACAACAACTTGATGAAAAAATAGCCTACATGCAAAAAGTCAGAAACCAAGTAGAAGGTTGTATTGGCTGTGGTTGTTTATCTATGAAAAATTGCCCAATTTATAACCCTGATGATGTATTAGGTGAAAACGGCAGCGGCGCGCTGCTACTTGGCAAAGACTGGTGACATGCTAGTAATGGCTTTCGCTTACCTTGCATGTTAAGCAGAGTAGATCAAATGCGTAGCAAAACCAAACCATCCAAAATCTGTTATCTGAGTCGTAAATACAACTCAACGCGCAATCATTATTGTGCTTAAGCGCAAGCGTTAATTTGAGATAAATAAGTTTCTAATCAATGCAAATCTGCCAAAATAATTTCCCATAGCGTAACAATGTTTAAACGTTATACCAATCCGCTTAACTAAGTGGTCTATTTTGAAGCAAGAAAACCTTGTCGATAGCAAGGCAAAAATTTCGTTATTTTGTTGTTCTAAATGAGAAGTTTTTAACGCAGCTGTCGCCAGGTTTAATCCCTCAAAAGGATTAAGTGTTATTACGGATTGGTATTAGATAGCACTTCGCTTATGCCGACCTACCGTGCTCTTTGTTAGCAACCAGCTCTGGTACTAAAGGATAAGTTGTGGTTTTAGCCATAGGCCTGCATTAACAGGCCAGCTTTGTATTAATCGAGCACTTTGATCATGTGCAGCATCTCGGGCTTAAAACCGAGGTTCTGATAAAAGCTATTTGCTTTGGCATTATTAGCAAATACTTCTAGGTGCAATAAGCGATAACCCCTATCTTTAGCCCACTGCTGGGCAGCTGCCATCAGCATTTTACCTACCCCTAGCCCTTGAGCCTCAGGTAATACAGCCAGCAAAGGCACCGTACCACAGCTTTCACCTGTAATACCGTCTTGATGTTTACGAACGTGTACAAATCCCATCGGCTGATCCGCAACTTCTGCAATTAACGTTTTGTTGGCCGTAGATGTGTGTGCAAGCATTTGAGAAATGTATTCATCCTGCATCTTTTGAACGGCATCATCACTATGCCAACCCAATTGCGCTACCTCGGCCAAATATGAAGAAAGACTAAAAATAAATGCATGGTCATGTTCGCTTGCTTCTCTTATTATTACTTTTTGTGTCATGTGGCCCCTTTAAATTCTGTTACCTTATTTTATAAGCAAACACCTGCTGTTTGGCAGTCTGCGCTTTAGCAAACAAAGCATAAACGCAAATATACGAACAAAATAAAACTTCTGTCATGCTTCGAAATCAACTATGCCACGCCGCTTGTGCCTACACAACAGCACCAATCACAAGGACATGCTCTTTAGTTTTGTAAATGGTACTTTCTTCTTCCCAGTATTGCATTAGCGTCGTTTTTTTTGATACCAATTGCATAAAATTGGTATGATTCACCTTCTGGTCAGTTTCTTCGAGTAAAATCCCCGCTCTTTTCATTTTCTATTATGCTTAAAAGCACAATAAGTTACGTTATTATCAATTATGAAAGCGCTGTTAGAGTTTATAAAAAATCGCAACTGGATGCTGTGGTCCTTAATTTTAGGGATTGCCACAGGGGTAATTTTTGGTGAACGCGTGGCATTTTTACAGCCTATCGGGGCTGGTTTTGTCAAACTCATGCAAATCACCATTTTCCCATATATTGTGGTCAGCCTCATTGTGGGGTTAGGTAAGTTTAATCCAGAGCAAGTACGCAGCATTTTACTCAAAGCGGCAACGGTGATGATGTGCTTATGGGGTGTGGGTTTATTTGCTATTTGGTGCTTTACCTTTACTTTGCCACATCATGATGCTGGCACGTTTTTCTCACCAACTTTGGTTACCTCTAACAATGAGATTGATTTTACTAAGCAGTATATTCCTGCCAATCCATTCGCATCGTTGGCCGAAGGGAATGTACCCGCTATCGTAATATTTTGTATCGCTTTAGGTATGGCACTGATCGCCAACAAGCGCAAAAACGCGGTGTTAGAGTTTCTTGACGTAATAGGGCAAGGGCTCACGGTTATCTCGAAAAAAATCATTAGTATCTTCCCGATTGGAATATTCGCTATGACAGCAAGCACCGCTGGCACGCTAAGCGTTGAGGAGCTTAACAATCTGCAGGTGTATTGGGTTTTGGTGTTGTGTCTTGGCCTTTACTTGATGCTGGTTTTATTACCTATGCTTGTTGCAGCGCTTACCCCAATAAAATATCGCGCTTTGATTATGGTAATGCGCAATGCGTGGATAACCGCATTTAGTACTGGCAATGTGTTTATCGTATTACCGGTTATAACCGAGGGCATAAAAGATCATTTACGACACATCAAAAGGGCCGATGAGCAGGCTGATCATATAGCAGAGGTGTTAGTGCCCATTGCCTATACGTTCCCAAGCTTAGGTAAGTTAACAACGCTTATTTTTGTGATGTTTGCCGGGTGGCTCACAGGTAACCCCGTGGGGCTTGTTGACATTCCCAATGTGACGCTCTCAGCCATGCTAAGCTATTTTGCAAATGTACACTTAGCCATTCCATTTATGCTCGATAGCCTAAAAATACCCGCCGACAGTTATCAACTGTACTTATCCATGTCGGTATTAACCGCAAAAGTTGTCTCACCAACTACGGTGGTGTACATCTTTGCTTTTGTAATATTGAGCATCTTCTATTGTCGTAAGCAGCTGCATCTAAAACGATTGCGCTCAGTATATTATCTAACGCTGCTTAGTGCCCTACTGCCTGCATTTATGTTGGCTAGCTACACATTCAATAGTCATTTAGCCAAAAATACCCAAGCTGCAGATGAAGTTATTGCCAATATGGTAGTCGCTGATAAAGTCCCAAGTCATGTATTAAGTTATGTGCCTAAAGCCTACCAAAGTGGCGAATTGTCTTTGACCAACATTGACGTTATAAAAAAACGTAACCTATTACGCATTGGCTACCTGACTGACAATGTGCCATTTAGCTATTTTAACCAAAAGAATGAGCTAGTCGGGTTTGATATCAGCCTTGCTCATCGCTTAGCCTCCGATCTTGATGTAAAAGTTGAATTTATCCCATTCAAAAAACAGCAACTAAGCGAGTACCTTAATAAGGGCTATTTTGATATTGCCATGTCAGGGCTTGAGATAAACGTGGCTGATTTGACTAAAGTCCGTTTTAGCGACCAAGTCCTACAACTACAATTAGCTTTACTAGCAAAAGACCATCAATTAGATAAATTTACTACCCTTAGCCAAATTGAAAAACAAAATCTAACGTTTGCACATGTTGAATATGGGCCTTTACTTGCTAAGGTCAGTAAAGATAGGCCTAACATCAGATTTAAACAATTGGCAAACCTAAAAGCGTATTTTAGTCAGCCAGACAAGTACGATGCCTTGGTAATAAGCGCCGAAGCAGGTTTTGCTTGGAGCATGTTTTACCCAGAGTTTGGGGTTGTTGTTCCTCAAGATGGCGTTAGCAAATATCCAACAGGCTTTGCCGTAGCCAAACGCAACTACGACTTGCTCAATTACTTAAATGCATGGTTAGATATTCAACAAGCAAGCGGACAAGTTAAGGCTAACTATCAATATTGGATCCTTGGTCAAGGAAGTCAAAAAACAACTAAACGCTGGTCACTCATTGACGAGTATGCACCACAGTTACTCAAGGAATAACCAATAACACAGCGAAATCAGCATGGAAGTTTGCAACGCAGTAAATACACATAACTTTGCGTTAAAGCTTTGTTTTAGTGTTTTATGATGTAGCCATTTTTGCGCCGCAAACATACTGATGTTTGCGCCTAACCCAGACATACATAACAAGCTTATTTCACTCACTCTTTGCGAAGAGCTTTGTGCTCTACGTTTATCTAACCAAAATAACCATATGAAAAATATAGTTATTAATAAAAAGTAAGTCAAAATAGCAGTAACAAAGAATAGAGAAAATTTTACGATACTTGCTATATACACCACAATAAGGATTATCAGTATCCAGTTGCATCGAGATAAAGAGTAGCTTAAAGCTTTAAATAAAGTGTTTACAGAAAGAGCTGACAAAACGGCTAGCCAAGGGTTAATGTGCCAACATTGTAGCTCAGTTTATAATAAATTTTTTAGCGCGCTAGTCCCAATTGCATGCCTCAACCGCGCTAAACCAGCTAGCTTCAAAGCTTTGCTTTGCAGGCAGTAGCGGCTTGCTCACATCTACATTGAGTTTCGAAGCTAAGTATTTATGTACTTGCGCTTTTACTTTGTTGCTTTGTAACTCTTCATAAGCCGCTTTAAGCGCTAGCGCTCGCTTCTCATCAGGATCGTTGCCTTGCAGTTGCTTATAGCGTGCATCTAACCAAAGCAATAAAGCCTGTTTCGACTGATTTGGAAATATCTCCGTCAATTTTGACGTCGGTTCAACTAACCGTTGGTAGTTAACAACTTGCTCTTTTATAAGAAATATAAACAGCAGATTGATCCCCGCAGAAATCTTTCCAGAGAGCTTATCTACTTCTTGATAATCACTCAAAGCCTTTCGGAATAATTGCTCTGCTTCGTCAATGTTACCTTGATCCAAAGCCACACTACCAAGATTGTTTTCAATCATTGCAAGTACTGGAGTCAGCTGCATCTGCTGCGCAAGGAGCCTTGAGCGGCTATACAAATTGCGCGCTTTTTTATAATTACCTTGCTCTCTGGCTACCAACGCCATACTGTTGGTGATTGTCAGGCGTTGGCGGTCATTTTGTGCATATTTATATGAGCAATCTAAACTGATTTGCGCATCTTGATAATACCCCTCTCTGCGCAGCCAAATACCCAGCGCACTCGTGATAGACGTAATATTGCTCTTAAAGTAAGGGATATCCGCTTTTGTAAATACTTTCTCTAGTGAGTCCATTAACCGTGGCATTTGATTAGTGGGTACAGAGGCACGCATCATCAGTAAATGCCAACGCAAGAATAGGTTATCAGGGAGTTCTATAGGGGCCTCTATTTGCTCAAGCAATACAATTGAGTGGGCGGGATTAACTGTTAGGTAATCTTCCGCCTCGTTCATGATACCTACAGGGTTTACACTACGCGCAGCAAGCGAACAACTAACCAATGCGGCTACAATGAGTAACAGTAAGCGCAAGACAACCTCATCACATCGCTAATCAATACACTTAACTCTAGTTACTAAAAGCTGATTATACAAAATACGCCGTGTTAGTTTGTCTACGCTACGACTTGCTCGGTTCCCCTTAGATTATTTATCAAAAGTAATATCTTAGCGGCAGCCATAGCATCATCTAAGGCCCTGTGGTGCTGATGCAAATCTATTTCCAAAGAGCTACACAAGCTACCGAGAGAATAGGACGGATAGCCCGGTAAATATTTACGAGCTAGTTGCACGGTACATAACTTGGGTTTACTAAACACAATATTTAAACGTTGAAACTCATATTTCAAAAATCCCATATCAAAATTCACGTTATGTGCCACAAATATGGCATTTTCACAAAACTCTCTTACTGTTTCTGCTATCTCGCCAAAACTTGGCGCAGTGGCAACCATTTCATTATCTATACCAGTCAGTTGCGTAATATATTTTGGAATATGTCGCTGCGGATTCACTAAGCTCTGCCACTTTGACACAATTTTACCCTGCTTCACTTTTACCAAACCAACTTCCGTTATTCTATCAGTCTCTTTTTTGCCACCAGTAGTTTCTAAATCAACCACCACATATGTTTGGTTTGGATCAAATTGCCAAGAAGTCCGTTGCACTGTCACTGCAAACCCACATTCACTGAGTCGATTAATCGACACAAGTTGATTGCGCCTTAAGGCATCACCAGGCGCTTTAACTTCTTCAAAACGTAAATTTTCTCGTTCGAGCACCATCAAGTCTGGGTAGCCATCTTTTAAGTTTTGAAAATCTTTGCTCATTGCTCTAAGAAGTGAAACGATCGCTGTTATGCTTGAGTACTTCACAAGGATAAATAATTGATTAAGTAGGGCATCGCTCCACTGAAATAGTGGATTCGGTTTGCCAAAAGACAAAGAGGCTTGCCTTAACAGCCACTTAGAAATATCAGCTAACTGACTGACAAACTCCAGCTTCAGTTCAACTTTGTCTCCAAGTACATCATAAAAGCGGTTTAACTTAAGTAATTGAGGGTAACGCTCAAACTCGTTGGCTGGCATACTTTGCTTTTCGTCATAAAGCTCTTGCCAAAAAACGAGTGAAAATAATGCCAGCCACAACCGATTTTCGGTATGCCACGCTTTAATTCCGCGATTAAAATAATGGTCAATCACTCCTTTTTCAGTATTACCCTTATATGCTTCATCTATCGCTATCAGCTGCTCATTCTCATTTAATAAATCAGTTAAAATTGAGGTGCGTTTTTGTCCATATTTACGAAGCAAGAAATCTTTTGCGAACAATAACAAATGTTCATCATTTGGGGTTTTTAGAACAGCATATAAAAGCTGCTTACAGTACTCACTCTCTCCTTGCGAATACAACAGGCGAATGCGCTTTTCTTGTGATTTTGCACTTTCACAAGGTTCAAGTAACTGAATCGCTAATTCAGGGTGTGACTTTTCAAGCAAGCATGCTAGTTTGAAATGCACTTTTTCCTTTCTCAACTGTGCTTGGTAGCCCAGTCCATTAGCAGTCTCCTCTTGCAATAGTGTTTTTGCCATTTGAATACCTTGCGAGGTATTGATATCTTTTAACCTTTGAGCTTGCTTAGCATAGTGATATGCACAAAGCGCATGTTCTAGGCTATCAAAATAACTCGCGCCGCTAACGGTTTCATGCGTTTTCATTACCCCTAGATCCCGCATTGAAAAATGCGCAAGGTTCGTTTCTAACCGATTAAAAAATAGAAATAAAATGTATTCAAATTGTTGGGCAACGCAAACGTACAAGTAGTGCTGCAAAACGTGGTGCTGCGCTATATCTTCGAATGCTAAATGTGCTAATGCAAACTCAATCCATAGCGATTTTTTTGCTGTGCGAACTGGCTTATCTATGTGTATGCTTGACTCACATAGAAGTATTATTTCAGCTTTTGTGATTACTTTTATCCAGCAGCTAAACTGAGGAGCTGCTATCGGCGATATCAAATTAAGCTTATTAAGCACAGCTAACGACTGCTCTATGGCGTTAATTTCTTCGTATTTAAGCGATGAGCAAGCTACAAAACTCGACTTCCGGTTCAAAAGCCTAACCAGCAAGCACAAGTCATCTTCAGTTAATTGCCCAATTGTATCGAGTAAAGCTCGGTGTTTGTCATTAAGCAAATGCAAGTTATGCTGCTTGGTAAAGCTAATAAACTCGTTAAAATGATGTAGGTAATACTTTTGCGGGAGCTGTTTTTTCACGCGAATACCAGAACTGTTTTTTTATACAGTATTACACATTTATAACAGCGATGCTAATCGCTTTTAAGTGTGTACGGTAGCCACTGCATCAGCTTCTCTAGCAATATTTCTTGCGATATTGGTTTTGAGATATAATCATCCATCCCAGCTTCTAAGCACTTGTTTTTATCTCCAACCATGGCATTCGCTGTCATTGCAACAATGTTTACATTTGCATAGCGTTGCCCTGCATCCCCCCTTCTTATTGCTTGTGTTGCTTGATACCCATCAAGTTCTGGCATCTGGCAGTCCATTATCAACAAAGTATACCTGTCATCTTCTCGACGTTGTTTGAGTAATTCCAACACTTCACATCCATCAGCAGCGACATCAATAACTTTTAGCCCTAGCTTTTGTAGCATGCTGGTTGCCACAATTTGATTAACTTGGTTATCTTCTGCTAATAAAATACGAATAGAGTCGTCCCACAAAATTTGTTCAGGCTCTATAACCGCTTTATCTTTAAGCGCTTTTATATAACCCGATGTTACTAAAGGTCTGTTGTGAGACAGAACTTGCTCACTATCAGCAACAATAGATAGCGCGGCAAATAAATCAGAGGTTGTTGCCGGTTTTCGAAAATATGCCGAGAATCCAAGCTTTGCAAAATAACTTTCGTCGCCTCGCCCTCCCATGGAGGTCATCATAACCAGTTTCATGCGCTCAAACTTCGCTGAATTCTTTAGTTTTTCTCCCAATTGAGCGCCATTCATTTGCGGCATTTGCATATCCAAAAACGCGATATCAAAACAACGCCCTGTTTGCTTCAAAAACGTGTCGCACGTTTCTAGTGCAAGCTTACCCGAATCAGCCTCATAAGTGTTCGCCCCCCAATGTTGCAACTGGGTGGTGAGCACTTCGCGATTGGTATCGTTATCATCTACCACAAGAATATGCAATTTAGACATATTAACATTCGGTATAACATGCTCAGATACCGCACTCACCTTCACTATTACGTCAAAACAAAAGCAACTTCCTTGGCCTTCACCGCTCGTTACCCAAACACGCCCCCCCATCAACTCGCAAAGCTTTTTAACGATAGCAAGACCTAACCCGGTTCCACCATACTTACGAGTTGTTGACGCATCTACTTGCGAAAATGATTTAAAAAGCTTTTTTTGCTGCTCTTGTGAAATACCGATCCCCGTATCTTTAACCGCACACTCCAAACGTAAATGTTCATCATCCACTTTGTGTAAACTTGCTGTGACCAGTACTTCGCCCTGTTCAGTGAACTTTATTGCGTTGCCAACTAGATTAGTCAGTATTTGCCTTAAGCGACCAGGATCGCCCCTCACCACTGATTCATCAACTCCCGTCATATCGAGTATCAACTCAAGTTCTTTGTGTTGTGCTTGCATGGCAGCCGCTTGTGCAAAATCGTCAAGCATCCCCCTAAGATCAAACTCAAGCTCCTCTAACTCTAACTTCCCGGCATCTACTTTTGAAAAGTCTAAAATATCGTTAATCAAACTCAGTAAGGATGTTGCGCTATTTAATGCCACGCGGGCACGGTGCTGCTGCTCTTTTTCTAGCTCCCCATTGAGTAACAAGTTGAGCATACCCAGTACGCCATTCATCGGAGTACGAATTTCATGGCTCATTGATGCCAAAAACTCACTTTTGGCTTGGCTGGCTTGCTCTGCTGCAATTTTTGCTTCCTCTAACGCCCTTTCAAATTCAACTCTGTCAGTAATATCTTGCTGAATTCCCACATAAGCTTTGAGCTTTCCCGATACATCAAAGACCGGAGACAACTGAAGACTGTTCCAAAATTTATCGCCATTCTTTTTGTAATTAAGGAGTTTAATTGACAGCTTTTGGTGGCTTTTTATTGCATTACGCATTTGAGTTATGGCGTCGGCGTCAGTTTCGTCACCTTGTAAAAATCGACAATTTGTACCAAGTACGCGCTTATCGTAACCCGTCATATCGCAAAATGCTCGGTTAACAAAAACAAGTGGGAACCCCGGCTTTGTCGCATCGGCGATAGATATGCCTGCAGTACACGACTCTATCGCTTCAGCAAGCATATCATTGTGTTCTTTTGCCTCTTGCAACGCTTCTTGGTACAAGCGTTGATCGGTAATATCAGTGAGTGACCCCGCCATTCGAGTCGCTCTTCCTGTCGTATCTTTTAACGCAACCCCTTTAACACGATAGAAACGATACTCACGAGACAAAGACTTTATCCGAAGCTCAATATTCAATGGTTTACTGTATTTAAAATGATTAATCAGTTCTTCTCTTAGGCGAGGTCTATCTTGGTTGTGCACCCGCTCCTCTAAGGCCGACAGTGTGTTAGGAAAGCTATCTAAATCTTCACTATTAAACCCTAGTAACTCTCTAAATCTTGGCGCAAAGTAAACTTCCTGCTTTTCTAAATCCCAATCCCATAGGCCGTCGTGACTCCCTTTTACAGCTAACTTATATCGTGTTTCATTGGCTTTGGCTTGGTGTTCCGATTTTTCGAGGCTTCTAAACGGATTTAAAAGTAAATGCCGACCAAACAATAACAGCAGCCCAAATGACAAACTTAAACTTAACGTAATAGCCCAGCCAATACTCTGCTTAAACATTGTAACTTCACGCTCTAACCAGCTTGTTTTTACAAAGTATTCGTATGCTATTGCAGTCGAACCAATTTCCTCTTTACCTATACTAATGTAACTACTTTTTGGGTCTAAATTACTATACTCAACCCAATCCCCCTTAAGGCTCATTGCTGAGGAATAATCTTCTTTAGTCGCAAGCAAAACATCACTTAAATTTATTGCAAACCCAGCAATTATTGCTCCTTCTGTAAAGCCGTTATAGCGAATAGGCACCGCAATTTTAAATAGCTGAGAGTCACCATTGTCTATCAATACAATCGCATTTCGACGTTCTGCAATTAGTATCTTTTGCAGCCATGGCGCTTGATTATCTTCAAAGTTCCCTCCAAAACTACTGGTATACACGGTTTCGCCGAGTATATTAACGACTCTAACAGGTTCTTTTCGGCCCAAAAGTGTTTGCCCGTCTAGAAAGTCTGACAAAGACGCTCTTGATGTATCACTCCCCATAACCCCCTGAATTACAGTGGGTTGATTTGCTAAATCTCGTAAAAGTTGCTCCCTCACCTCAATAAATTGCAACAAGTAGTTTTTCGTAAGCTGTGCTTCGATTTGACTCGAACTTATTTGCAAGTCCGTCACGGAGCGACTAGCTTGCTGGCCTACTAAAAAAATACTTATCAATACAGAGAGCAACAAGCTCATAATTAGAAAAGCGTAAAATAACTTGTTTGATCTGAGTCTTAACCACTTTCCTAATAAATGACTGGTCATGGTGCTTCCTGTTTTGGCTCTGATAACAATGTCACGCCCCCGTCATTGGCATATTGCGCCAGACAAAAATCCTCAAGTCCCAGCGCTTCGTGTGCATCGGGGGTTTCTTCAGTCCACATCGAAAAAGGCGCTTGATATGTTTTTATAAGGCCCGACACAGGCATTGCTATGTTCTCTAGTGCATTTCGCAAGGTCAGCCGCATTTGCTTTATATCACCAGAGAGTGTGATGTTTGACATCGCCGCTAATAGTAATTTACCCAAGTCATAGCTATGTACAAACCCTGTTGGCGCGGGCAAAATTTCAATGTGCTTCGTAAGCTTTGGAAAAATAGCGCGAGCTGATGCTACCGCCTTTCTAGCTTGTGGCTGTTGTTGATAGTGTCGAAGTGAAAAGCAACTTTGGATGAAATGAAGCACCACCCCTTGTTGTAACGCCTCTTTAGTGGATGATAAGAAGTTTCCCCCTGTGATCCCCCAATGGCTAACAATCGGCAACCTAGATGGCTCTGCAATGCTCGCCATAGCGTTAACAAAGTGACTACCTTCTATTGCATTACCTACAAACAAGATACAATCGGCATCACTATTAACAATATCTCGCACAATAATTCGCGCACTATTAAATTGAGTATTCCAGTTGAACCAAGTCACCTTAAGCGCATCTTCTTTTCCCGCAGCTGATAAAATCGTTTTATGGTTAGATTTACCCCAAGGAGTGTTTTCTAACAGTGCATGCATAGACTTACACTTTAGCGTTTGCTTTGCATGTGCAACTAACTTATAACCTGCCTTAGTATCATCTATAGATAATCGAAAAACCCAGTTATCAGCACTTGGGTAACGGGTAATTGGGCCACCAGCTGCCCATGGTACAAGCAATAAAATGCCATTTTCATTGATAAAGTTACGGTACTTAATATAAGGGGGTGAGTGCAGTCCCCCAAGTATTGCAATCGCGTCCGGGTCTTTTAGAAACTGCCTCATGTTCAAAAAGCTGCGGTTGCTGTTACCACGATGATCTTTTTCAACCACAACCAATTTGTATCCTTGAATTTGATTGTTTACCTCAGATAGCGCAGCCATCAAACCTATTTTCATTGCATCCGCCGATGCCCTATGGTTAGAGTAATCGGAGTCATGGTATATTTTTAAAATCCGTTCGCTTTGTCCAGCCCCGGCCTGTAGACACACAAAACATAAAAATAAAAGCCAAATGCGAGAGTTCATAGGACAGGTTTTAAGTTCATCATAAACCTAAAAATAGCTCATTTTCTCCCTTTTTGTACTCCTTAGTTGGCTATAAATCTATATTTTATAACCAAATAGAGAGAGATATTGACAAAGTTTCTCGTAAACGTGCAGTTCACATACAATTATGCGACTCACCCTGTAAGCTGAGTTTTAATTGACTGCCAAGTAAGGTCGTCATTTATCACGCGACTATGGCCCAGTCCCTGAGTCGTTAATAACTTCAAATGAGGGTGTTTGTTAGCAACATTTTCGCTCAAGTGATGAAAGGCAAATTTATCTTCTAAATCATGCACGATAAATACATTCTCATGCTTTGTTAGGTGTTGCTCAGGCAATAAGCTTTGAAACGGCATATTATGCTCACGCTCGACGGAGCGAATTATGCCTTCAAATAAGTTTTTTGATATGCCTGTTGCAAGAATACGCTCTTCAAATCCGGTGTAAAAATCAAAAGGAGGGGCGATTAAAATATGTGATTGCGCATTCACTCGGTTAAGCGCCGCAATACATCCCATAGAGTGACTAATTGCAGCCGATATAGGCTCACCGATAAAGCCTTGTACAGCGTCCACCCCTTTTACAAATAATGGGAGGTTGGCTATTTTGCCCGCGCTTTTGCCATGAGCAAAATGATCAAACGCAACCGCTCTATATCCAAGGGAAGCCACTTTTTCCATTAAAGGATAAAACTGGCTAGCACTGCCTGACCAACCATGAGTAAATAATACTACGGGCCCTTCACCCAACTCGTATATATGCAAAGGCGCGCCGAGCGTGTTTAACCTATGTTCACGCATAGCCGCAGGCTTTAACGCTTTTGATTGATGCCGCACAGGTGTCAGCAATAGCTTTTGCACGCACCTTTGACCCAGGCTTGGTGCCAAACGGGCCATAGACCCCGTAAGGGCTTTTATAACATAAAAGCTAATAGGCTTACGTCCTGATTTTTTTGAAAAATATATTTTACTACTCATGGTTTTCCCCCTTGTGGCGTTCAACCAGTTGTTGCAACGCCATGTTAAATCTTGAATGTGCGCCATCTTCAAAGCCCACCCATGTCATATGCTGCGAACCGAGATACAAAGAATACAATTCGTAGGTAAACTGCTTTGCGTTAGTACTCGTATTGAGCTCTTGAGCTGCAATAGCAGCCTGAACTAACCCATTCAGATAATGTAGCAAGTCAGATAGTTGTGATTTGACACGATCTCGCACGGCACCAGGTTGATCATCAAACTCTACAGCTGCACTGATAAAAACACACGAATACGCCTGCTCCCGATACCACCCCTGCCACAGCTCACACATTTTCATTAACTTGCCAAGGGGTGTTGAGGCTTCCTGTGCAGGGGTAATGACCGTTTCTACAAAAACGTCTTTTGCATAATCCAACACAGCGAGTTGCAAGTTTTCCTTAGAATTGAAATGTGCAAACAGTCCAGACTTTGACATACCGGTGGCATTTGCAAGCCCTCCTATAGTTAACTCGTTGAAGCTTTTATTTGTCGCAATCTGAAGTGCAATTGCCAGCACTTGCTGTTTAGTGTGTTTTCCTTTGCGCATAAAACCCAAAAAATAGAACGAACGTTCGTTTTATTTTAGCGGTGTATTTATGTTTTGCAATATTTACTTAACCTCAGCTGCGGATAAGAGTTTTGATAGTTCAGAAGAGAGACATTGCAACCCCTTCAATATCCAATGCCTTGATAGTGAGCGAAATAGCTTGATTGGGCAAATTCTCTTATGTGCAGCTGAGGTTACTTATATAAATTTATTTGGTACTTGCTAATGAACTAGCATTAAAGTGAAAATGTACGTTGAAAAACATAGGGAAAATGCGCTAAACATACATCTTTCGTTCATATCCGTTTAAATAATACCAATTGCATTAAATTGGTGATCAGATATTGCGACAGATAAATGGCTTAGTAACAAGGCAAATATTTCGCTATGTAGTTATTCTACATGAGAAATATTTAACGCAGTTAATGAGTTATTTAGCTCGCTAGAATGATCAATGTATTAATAAAATTGGTATAAGATAACGTTTTTATATAGGTTTCACTGATGCATACACGAGTCTTGCTTGCTCTGCTAATCGCTATTCTAGGTTCAACTCACAGTAAAGCAGCAAAAATCGACATACAGATAATCAATGATCAGGTTTATCAACATACTTCTTACCAAGAAATCAAACCCTGGGGGATGGTTGCTACCAATGGTTTAGTGATGATTGATAAAAACGAGGCTTACATTATCGATACGCCATGGACTGAAGAAGGTACCGAACAACTGGTTAAATGGTTAAGGGCAAAAAACTTAACGCCTAAAGCAGCTATTATTAGTCATTACCATCAAGATGCCAGTAACGGTATTGCGTACTTGACGCGCAATGGCATACCCACCTACGCCAATCAGTTGACCAACCAGTTGCTTAGCAAGCATAAACGTATGCAGTCGAGCCATTCAATTACAGAGCCACACTACTCCCTAGCTAATCAACAAATAGAGGTGTTTTACCCGGGGGCTGGCCATACAACAGATAACATCGTTGTTTGGTTACCAAATCAGAAGCTGTTATTTGGTGGCTGCTTTGTTAAAAGCCTCGATAGTAAAAATTTAGGGAACCTCGCTGATGCCAATGTCAAACAATGGCCAGAGTCTATAACCCACTTATTGACCAAGTACCCTAACATTAAGCAAGTAGTGCCAGGTCATGGAAAGCTAGGTGGTATTGAGTTACTCAAACATACTGCGCAACTGGCAACGAACACTCACTGATAATGTTCTGTAATTAATTGTCAATAATAAAGAAAAAGCAGCCGTAATTCGGCTGCTTGGGATTGTATGGTGCAAACCATACAAAGGTACTTTTTACATTCATCATTTCTATTACTGCGGCGAACCATCACCCATCTGACTTTGGATATAGTTTGGCAAGCCGATTAGCTTAATCAATCCTAGATGCTGCTCTAACCAATAAATATGATCCATTTCCGTGTCGTCTAATAACTTTTCAAGCATCTCTCGCGTTACGTAATCCTGTGCTTTCTCACACTCAGCGATGATGTTTTTTAAACTAGCAGCCACGGTCATTTCAGCAGCTAAGTCATTTTCTAGCATTTGCTGCACATTATCACCCACGTTAATTGGCGCCCGAGATGCTGTATCCGGTTTACCTTCTAAAAATAAAATTCGCTCAATAATGTTTTTAGCGTGGTCAAGCTCTTCGTCATATTCATGCGCCAATTTGTGACCTAGTTTACCAATTCCCCAGTCCTCATACATTTTAGAGTGCGCTAAATACTGGTCCATTGATGTAAGCTCTAATGTTAGTTGCTGGTTGAGCAAATCGATTATCTTTTGATTGCCTTGCATGAGTTACCCCTCAATCTGCGACTGCAGATAATTTTCGATGCCAGTATGATTTATTAAAAATTGCTGCGCTTCAATCCAATCAACATACTCTTCTTCATACTCTAAAATGCCTTCGAGTAGCTCACGGCTAATAAAGTCTTGCTCTTGCTCACACAAAGCAATGGCAGATTTGAGCTCAGGTATTTGCTCCATCTCAAACGCCAAGTCACAACTAAGCATCTCTTCGGTTTGTTCACCTATGCGCAGCTTCTCTAGGTGCTGCAAATTGGGCAACCCTTCTAAAAACAAAATGCGCTCTATCAGGTCATCGGCTTGTTTCATGTCTTTGATAGACTTTTTGTAGGCTTTTTCATTAAGCTCTTCTAACCCCCAATTTTTATACATGCGAGCATGCAAAAAATATTGGTTGATCGAGGTTAACTCTAAAGTCAGTATCCTGTTTAGTACATTCAGTACTTGCTTGTTACCCTGCATGGGGCCCCCTAAAATACATACACACGCCCTCTAACCCTAGTACAAATTCACCTAGGTGCAAGACTGATTAGCACTAAATAGATATTTAATATATTCTTTTAAAATAAACGACTTATAACATTATTGAGAGTGATTCACATTGTGAATTACAGTTGTAGTTACAATGCTTTTTCGCAGTTTTTTACAGGCTAGTCAGAAAGCCACCATCACGCAACTTATCAACCTTCCCCTATTATCAAAATGCTTATACATATTTTTTGACTTGGATATTTAACCGTTTTGCTAGGCGCACTAAATTTGCTCTATCTAGCTGCAGTTGACGTGCTGCTGCAGACCAGTTTAAGTTGTTTTTTTCTAAGGCGGCAATTATTCTTACTCGCTGAAAGTCATCAACAGCTTGCTTTAAAGGTTTTTCCTCAAACAACGTTTTATCATCCGGCTTACTGGTAATTGTAGATAAAGTTGTACTTTGTAACTCACAATACTCGGGCTCTATCGTAATAATATCTGCTGGCCACTGCGCTTGTTTGGCTCGCAATGCGCTGCGGCTGATCACATGCTCAAGCTCTCTTATATTTCCTGGCCAGTCATACTCTAACAAAACCTGCTCGAGTTTATTGCTTAGGGTCAACTGCTTTAACGCTAGCTTTTTGCGAACTTTCTCAACAAAAAAACCCGCTAACAACAAAATATCATCACGGCGAGCATTTAAGGGCGGCACGAAAATTGGGTATACACTTAAGCGATGATAGAGATCTGCTCTAAAACGTCCTTGCACAATCTCATGCTCTAAATCGCGATTTGTTGCCGCGATAACTCTGACATTTACTAGCTCAGTTTGATCTGCTCCTACAGGTTGGATCTCCCCATTTTGTAGTACACGTAATAACTTACTCTGGATACTAAGAGGCAACTCACCAACTTCATCTAAAAAAATCGTCCCTCCATCAGCTAGCATAAACTTCCCTTCACGGTTTTTATCTGCCCCCGTAAACGCCCCCTTTCGATGACCAAAAAACTCGCTCTCCGCCAGACTTTCTGCAAGCGATGCGCAATTTACCTGAACAAAAGCCTGATCGGCTCGACGAGAATGTTTGTGAATATTGCGCGCGACTAATTCTTTGCCTGTCCCCGTCTCACCTTGTATAAGCACACTAAAATCAGAACTTGCTACAAGGTGTATGTCATTATTGAGTGATTGCATTGGTGCACTTTGCCCCACCATATCATGTGTGGCCTGACTTAATTCTGATACAAGTGCATAACCATGCTGTGCCTTACGCAAAAGTTGTTCATTGTATAAAACACACTTTAATTGCTCGGTAACAATATCGTTGACATGCTGCAAAAACGACTCGCTATACTTTGCAAAACTGCCTGGTGTCAGGCTATCTAGCGTAATTACAGCCATTAATGCTTGCTCATTAAATAACGCCAAACCCATGCATGAATGCACATGTAAATCACCATCGTTGGCCAGCAATAAACCGTCATAGGGGTCTGGCAAATCACAATACTCATCAAAACGCATTGAGCCTGCAGAGCCACAAATTGCAGCTAAACGAGGGTGTGCACTCAGTTCAAAGCGCCGACCTAAAGTATCTTTGGTTAATCCCTCTATTGCAACAGGCACAAGCGTACCGGTTTGATTGAGTAGCAAAGCAACTGCATCAGCATTTATGCACGCTTTGATAGCTTGTATTACGGTGCTGTAAAACCCGTTTACAGTGTGAGACAAGTCAGAAGGTTGGGCTCGGGTTAGCGTGACACTTAACGTAAGTAATTGAGAGAGAGTTTGTGGCTTCAAGTCTAAATGACACAACTGTTTAATTATGAATAGAACAAGATTAGGTCATTATGACTCAATCTGCAACCAGCTTATTTTAAACCATTGATTTTTATAAGCATTAAGATTGGCATGAAGAGTGCTGTACAGGAGTGATTATAACCTGTTGTTGAGGCTCACTATGCAACCCCAAATTAGGCTTTTAAAAATCGCAAATATGGCTTTAGGATTTTTTGTTGTCAGTTTTACTGTCATGGTAATTGCCAGCTACCCTTTGGCTACGCACTTTAGTTTACCTTCTCAAATTGCATTTCATATAGGCAGTATCATAACCGCAGGTTTGTTCAAACTTAGCTACGTTATTCGCTGCGTTTGCCAATATCAACTCGGTATAGAGGTAAAGTAATGCGCCCTATTGATCTTGTTGAACCTATTTCTAAACAATCGCTTTGGTACCACGTTAAACAATGGCCAATATTTATGCTCGCATTTAGGCCCATGTTTATTGCCGCGGCTATTTGGGCAGTGATCAGCATCGCACTTTGGGTAGGCATTTTAACAGGTAAGCTTGGTTGGAATAGCTCAATCCCAGCAACTCTTTGGCATGCGCACGAGATGATATTTGGTTTTGCAGGGGCCGTGGCTGTTGGCTTTTTACTCACTGCAGCACAAAACTGGACTAATGTCCAAAGCGTAAGCGGTTATAAGCTTGCGTTATTGTCCTGTATTTGGATAACCACACGCTATGTATTCTTTGCATACCCTGGCAAGCTCGCTTTGGTGCTTAGCGGCCAAACTGTATTTTGGCTGATAGCAATCATTTATTTGAGTAGTATGCTGCTTCGAGCCAAGTCTAAAAGCAATTATATTTTTATTGCGATACTCTGCGCTCTGTGCACATTCAACCTCTTGTTTTTCGTTACTTTAGTGAAAACTGATTTTGAGCTTGCGCGCAGCTTTACCCACGTTGCGGTTCTTTTGTTTATGTTGCTCATAGGCATTGTTGGTGGTCGCGTTATTCCCTTTTTTACCACTCGAGGCCTTGGGCTTGTTGGGCAAGTACGCACGCCCAATCTAGACCGCTTGCTACTTTGCACGAGCATACTCGGCACGAGTGGTTTTGTATTGAGCCAGGTTTTTAAGCTGCCTCTCAACCCCGGTTATCTGCTCGCTCTAGCCGCATTTATACACTTAACGCGTAGTATTTTTTGGTTCCAATTACGCATTTTCTCAGTTCCGCTGCTGTGGTCTCTTCATTTAGGTTATGCATTGAGCGCCTTGGGTTTAGCGCTTTTGGCCAGCAGCTTTTTCACAGCTCGCATCTACTTTAATGATGCATTGCACTTGATAACGCTTGGTGGCATCGGGCTTACCATTATGGCAATGATGGCCCGTGTATCTTTGGGCCATACAGGGAGGCCTTTAAGTGTACCGATAACAATCAATATCGCATTTATTGCCGTCACCTTAGCTGCGCTATGTCGAGCGTTTTTACCCGGTTTTATCAGCCCTCATCTAGCTTGGCTTTATAGCGCAGCATTTTGGTGTGTAGGTTTTAGTTTATTTATATATCACTACTTTACCGTCTTAACGCAAAAGCGCGTTGACGGTCGTCGTGGTTAATTATTATTTTGGAGCTTTTATGTTATCTGAGCGCACTATTTCTTTAGTAAAGAGCACTATTCCACTATTGAGTGGGGCTGGCACAGCCGTGACAGAACATTTTTACGCACGTTTGTTTTCTCATAACCCTGAGCTTAAACACATTTTCAACATGACAAACCAGCAAACTGGCAAGCAACACTTTGCTTTGTTTAATGCTATTGCAGCTTATGCGACACACATTGATAATCCATCAGTACTGCAAGACGCCATTAGCCGTATTAATCACAAGCATATGAGCTTGAACATTCAAGCTCAGCACTATGATATTGTCGGTCATCATTTGATTGAAACACTCAAAGAGTTGGCACCTCAGGAGTTTACACCTGATATAGAGCAAGCATGGCGCGAAGCCTATGCGCTACTTGCTGATATGTTTATCACTCAAGAAGAAGGACTCTACGTACATGCGCAGCAACAAGTTGGCGGCTGGCGAGGTAAACGTGCATTTAAAATCACCGATATAGTGCAAGAATCTGCCAATGTTAAAAGCTTCTATCTAACACCTTGTGATGGCAATGCTATTGCAAGCTATCAGGCTGGTCAGTTTATAGCGCTAAGCATAAAACCTACACACTGTGACTACATGCAAATCCGTCAATATTCTTTATCGCAATCACCAAAAGCAGGCCATTACCGCATTAGTGTTAAGAAGCAGGGTTTAGTTTCAGAGCACCTACATCAGTTACACATCGGTGATTTAGTGGAGCTATACCCACCGGCCGGCGATTTTGTATTGCGAGACAACCCCAAGGATAAAGTTTTTATTAGCGCCGGTGTTGGCATAACCCCAATGATGGCAATGTTAGAGCGGGCTCTTATCTGCCAAAACAGCCGCAAGCTATTGTTCATACATGCATGTATTAATAAAAATGAACATAGTTTTAAAGACGCCATAGATATCAAATGCAAACAACATCTCAATCTTAGCCAAGAGGTTTGGTATGAACAGGAAAATACTACAAATAAACAAGGTCGTATTCAGCTTGACCAAAGTGACCTGTTGCTGCCACTTGAACAAGGCGAGTTTTATCTTTGCGGCCCAACTCCTTTTATGGCGAACATAAAACAGCAGCTAATTAATCTCGGCGTGGCACCAACACAAATCATTTATGAAGTGTTTGGCCCGCACGAAACTCTATAACTAAACTGCTTTCACTCGTAATAGCGAGCTGTTACGAGTGAAAGCACCAAAAGTAAGGGGGGAAGTGTTTATTCAAAGCTGAGCTTTGAGCCTATAATTGAGCAAGTTTTAATTTCGCAAAAAGAAATTCACTTTGCTTACAGCCCTTGCAAGGCGTTTGAAAACTCAACGAATTCTTGCGCTGGTATTGGCTTTGAATAAATGTAGCCCTGCACATAACAATTACCGAGCGCAGAAACCAAGTCTAACTGCGTTTGGGTCTCAATACCTTCAACAACCACATTAAATGATAAGCTCTGTGCCATTTTTATGGTCGCTTCTACTATTTTTAAAGCCGCACTACTGAGCGTAATCTTGCTTATAAAAGAGCGGTCTATTTTTAATTCGTTAAAAGGTAACTCGTGCAATTGCATCATCGTTGAATGACCCGTACCAAAGTCATCAACAGATAGATTGAACTTTGCAGCCCTAAGTTTAGATACCGAGTACAGCGCCTCTTCTGACAATGTGATAGCTTTTGTTTCTGTTATCTCTATGGTTATTTGCCCCGAAGACACACCTAATTCTTGACATAGATTAATAGTGTTAGACGTAAAGGTGCGGTTAAGTGACATGGCAGATACATTAAAAGAAATAGCAACATGCCTATTTTTTTTGAGATAAGGACCCAGTTCAGTTAATGCTTTTTCTATCAGCAACAAAGTAAACTGGTCAATTAACTCTAGTCTTATCAAATCATCGATAAACGACAAAGGGGATATTGGACCAAGGTCTGGATGATCTAACCTTGCCAAGCACTCTACACCAAAAATTGTTTGAGTTTTGGGCGCTATCTGAGGCTGATATACAGGATAAAACCACCCTTTTTCAAAAAACTCCGTTAGTTCTTGCTCTGTTATTTCCAGCGCACCCAACTTTAGTTGTGTGTCGGCGTACTTTCTCTTGTCCGCTTGAAATGCAGCTACTTTTTCTTTAAAACGCTGAATTGAAAAAGGCTTATTCAGTTGCCCCAACATTGTTAAGTGCATTACTTCACCTAGTTTCATTACCGACGCGACGACTCCCTCTTCTGCACCAGACAAAATGACAACACCCGCTTCAATACGAAGCCTATTTAACTCCATCAAAGTGTCTATGCCATCTTGATTTGGCATATGAATATCTAAAAAAAGTAGTGTGTTCTTATCTGCGTATTCAATAATTTCGTCGCTCCATTGTGCAAATGACATACACTCAACGGAAATCAAACTCGAGAATTCTTTAATTAGTTCTCTATAATGTGGCTCATCATCAATAACGATTATCCGTTTAAGCATCATTTAAGCCTCTCTTAGAGTCAGTATTTTTTTTATTCACTTATGCCACTATAAAATATGGAAGAACTACAGATATACTGCAAGGGGACCATAGCTTTTATATTTAAATGACAAAAAGCTACTCCATCATTTGCATAAGCTTTCCTTTCAAGTCGCTTAATTTATAAGGCTTAGTAATGATTTGTGTGAACAAATCACATCTCGGTAGGTCCAGCTCTCCCGTTACTAATACTTTACAAATTTCACTATCTAACTTTGCCGCAACTTTATCTCCCGTTGTTTCAGTCAACCGGTAATCTAAAACAACAAGATCAGGCTGGGTATTTTGACAAGCTATTATCAATGATTGCGCATCATTAAATGTCGACACATTTACACCCTCACCACTCATAAACTCATCAAAGAGCTCGCATAACGCAACCTCATCATCTAAATAATAAATAATCACAACCGCTCCCTAAGGACATTTGGGAAATTTAAGAACAAAGCACGTATTTGTACAGCTAGCATCATACTCAATCTTTGCGTTATGCTCAGAAAGTATGTTTTTTACGATTGACAAACCTAAACCCGTACCAACATCAACCGGTTTAGAAGTATAAAATGGCTCAAATATTTTATCTCTTTCACTTTTGTTAATGCCACAGCCAGCGTCTAGCACTCTACATAGAATAAACTCGTCTTGAACATACATACTTATTTCAATAAACCGTTGTTCCAAACGACTAATCGCGTCTATCGCATTATTAATAAGATTTAAAAAAACTTGTTCAATTTCAAACTCTAAACATTCAATGATACATTCTTCAAGTTTGTAAAAGCGTAAAACAACTTGCTCTCGCTTCAACCTCGGCATAGCCATAGCAACCGAGTTATTAATGATTTGAGCCAAGTCGCAGTGTTTTTTGGTCGTGTCGTTCTCTTTTCTTGAAAAACGCTTCAAGTTTTTAACCATGTGCGTGATACGCTCACAAGACTCAAAAATCACATCTAACTTGTTGCGACCTTTTTGTGATAGTTCCTCGGTGAGCAGAAGCAACTCCGTATTTCCAGAGATAATACCTAGCGGGTTATTAATTTCATGCGCCATGCTTGCCGCAAGCTCACCAAGGGAAGCTAATTTTGATTGTTGTATACTGTTTTGTTTTTCAAGCTTATATTTATATTCAATCTTCTTTTTTTCGTCGATATCTTGAATAGTGCCAGACAACGACACCACTTTACCCTCATGAACATTTGCATGCCCAGTGGTGTGTACCCAACGCTCATTTCCTTTCGCGGTTAATGCTTTAACCTCTAAGTCATAAGGCTCGCCAAACTCTATCGCTCGTGCCACTGCGCGCTCTATAACTGGCTTATACTCTGAAGTAAAAAGTTCAAGTCCTTCAGGCAATATGGGTTTTTGCCCGGCTTTTTTTGAAAACTCTAATATTTTGAACGTTTCATCGGTCCAAGTTAATTCACCTGTTCGCACATCAAGCTCCCACCCGCCTATTTTTGCAATTGAACTAGTGGCGTTAAGTATTTTTAGTATTCTTGATATTTCAGATTCAAACTCAATACTTTGGGTAATATCCTGTCGGATAGCTAAATAGCTTTTAATACAACCTTGATGATCGGTGATGGGTGTGATGATGGTTTGCACAAAGTAGTATTCACCACTTTTCTTTTTATTTTTTATAAGTCCTGACCAAACTTTATTTGACTTAATTGTTTTCCACATTTGAGTGAAAAACGCCCTATCATGGTGTCCAGAGTTCACTATAGCGTGTGTTTTACCCAGCAACTCTTCTTTGGTATAGCCACTTATCTTACAAAACTTATCGTTCACATTTATGATACGGCCCTTGCAATCAGTCTCTGCCATGATAGTTGAATGATTAAGTGCCTTTTCTATTTGGCTTAACCTGTTATTAAGAATGAGTTCTTCAGTAATGTTTTGTGCTGATGCCAAAATTGCATTTGAGTTTGTATCAAGTTGGGCACGCCAAACCAGTGTAAGGTAATGACCAGATTTGTGCTTATATCGGTTTTCAAAGTTCAAGACTTTAGTGCCACAGGCTAGATTAGTCAGCTCGTTTTGTGTCTTTTCTATGTCGTCAGCGTGGATAAACTCGAAAACTCGATGTCCTATCAATTCCTCATTCAAATAACCTAGCGCCTCACAGAACGATGCATTTACTTTTAAAAAATACCCATCAGTCGAGGCGATACAGAGCATATCGAGCGAAATTTCAAAAAATCTCTGATAGTCAAAGCTTTGCAAAGTTTATGTCTCTTAAAAGCGGGTATTTAACTAAGTCTAGACTAAGTTAAAAGCGCAGCAAGCGAAG
The DNA here is from genome assembly GCF_009176705.1 of Pseudoalteromonas sp. A25. Taxonomy (NCBI): domain Bacteria; kingdom Pseudomonadati; phylum Pseudomonadota; class Gammaproteobacteria; order Alteromonadales; family Pseudoalteromonadaceae; genus Pseudoalteromonas; species Pseudoalteromonas sp. A25. The sequence continues at coordinate 346,851 of NZ_AP021847.1, forward strand.
AAGCGCTACCTATCACGAACAGAGCAAAATGTTATGTCTGATCAAGTACGTTTTATAAGCATCTGGTAACTCCCCAGATGCATCGTGTTGCCATTATGACTGAAAAATAAACAAACCAATTCTTGCTCAACTACAGGCTTTCACGCTAAGTTTTTCTTGTCTGGGAGTTAATTTATTTTGAAGGCTCGCTCTTGAATAATGTCATACTCAGCGACCGCATAGCTGCGCTTTATGAACCCTTGTTTGCGAGCCAGTGCATCACATTAAGTAAAAAGCGTTCGTTTTGCTCCGCCCCAGGTGATACTAAGCCTGTCTTTTTACCGGTTGGCATATAGACTTGAGAGGTGAACATGCTAGCCTCGGCAAATACTGCTACTCGACCATTTCCTACATTTAACACCGCGCCCTGCGACCAGCCCTCGATTGGGAGCCGCGGTGTTTCGTCATTTACTGCAAACGGTCTATCAGGTAACACCGCCATTATACCTGCTGGCACTTGCATTAGATTTACAGCAGCTTTGGGAACCTTAAAGGCATCTCCGCCTAAGCTTTTTACTTGAGTAACTCTGCCTGTTCGAGCTGTACTGTCTAATAATGGGTGATAATTTAACATATTATTACTTTTACTAAATGTCATCTGTTGAACATGCCCATTCGCAAATTCAAAGCCAAATGCTTTAGCAAGCTCATCTACAGCTTTTGGAAATGGTATGTGATCAGCTATGAGTAACAATGCCCCGCCTTGATTTACCCATGTGCTCACCGCATCCACTTCTTCAGCCGTAAAAGCACTCAAAAAAGGTCCATCCCAGTTTCGACTATTACTTTCATGCAAGGCATTGGCGATAACTAAAATTTCCCCTTTAGCGAGGCTTTTTTGACTAAATCGTTGTTTATTTGGTTTAACCTGATAACCATCGCTTTTTAACACTTGCGCAAAAGCTTTGTAACGAGTATCGATAGTATGAAAGTTATGGTGTGCCTCATCAACTAAGACTACAGGGGCTTGCTGCTTCTCAAAACGCATAAAAGTATTTTTTGGTTTAAAGTCTGGATCAGGCTGTTGAGGAAAGTTATCACCGCCACAGCTTGTCAAACCAACTAGGAGCATAAAAAATAAAATAGTCGAATAAAATATTTGCATACCAATCCTTAGAGTTTATCCTTAAACAATGCCTCTGCACTCAGACTACCGCACACCTACACGCAAAGTTTTTATCAGTGTTTTCGCTACTTGAACAAAGCTTATCGGAATAATAACGAACAGCGCCGTCCCCTTATCGAAATCAGGATTTACACGACAATAATATTGGATTTCTTGCTTTTTACTTGCTTTAAGCAACACCAAGTCTTGCTCACTATAGTTAGTGGTTCGTGATACACCAATCAAACATCTAAGTGCATTAGCCGAACTCACCTTACCAGCAAAATTAAAACGCTCAAACAAACCTTTTGGAGCAGGATTATCATAATGAGGCCAAATAATCGCGGTTTTTTTAGCGATTGCTCTATACATAGCAGGACTGAGCATTGTGTCTGCATAATAGTGCTTACGCCAAGGTCGCTTAAGCCAAGCTTTTACGCTCTGAATTAATGAAAAAACAAATGTATTTCCACCTTGGCGGTATTGCGCTAAAAATGCGGCTGAGGCTCTGATCACTGTGATATTATTTTCATCACTAAATGTAATTAAACAATAGCCTACGAGCTTTTCTTGATGATAATAAAGCCGCAACTTTCTTTGATAGGGCCCTGCATTATCAAAATACTTAGCAAGATATTCCTGTGGTGCTACCTTGGCAAAACTCGACTGAATAATATGACTAATTTCACATCGTTGTGCGTCACTTAACCACTGCTTTGTTTGTGATAAGTCTAGGGTACTTAATCGCATAAATATTTGGTTTGATGCTATTCTTTTGCGCTTTAGTGTAAAGACTTTAATCGCAAATAGTAATCATATATTTAGCAACCTTAACTCTCTGGTAGCATTATGGTAAACACGCAGCCTTTTCCAGGTTCACTCGCGCACTCTATTTTGCCTTTAAGTTTTTGTGTCACAATATTGTAAACAATATGCATCCCGAGCCCTGTTCCAGCGCCCCGATGAGTTGTAAAAAAAGGCTCAAATACTTTGCTCAACGTTTCACTATCCATGCCTTTACCGCTGTCTGAAAAAGTCCACTTTACCCAGCCACTGCAAAGCGCAAGTGAAATGTTAATTTTACCTTCAAGTCGCCCTTCATCAAAACCGTGACGTAACGCATTGTCAATAAGATTTGTTAAAATCTGTGCCAGCGCACCGGCATATGTCGTTAATCGTACCTCTTCTGGAAAATCAGTATATACATCTACTTTGGTGTTTTTCCACTTTGGTTGCAAACTCATTAGTACATCAGTTAAATATTCAGATAAATTAACACTTCCAAGCTCTTCTACAGACTGATCAACCGCAACCTGCTTAAAATTCTTAACCAGTTGAGCTGCGCGTTCTAAACTAGACTCTTGTAACTGTAAACTTTCTTTGAGTGTACTAATGAAAGAAGTAAGTTGAGGCTTTGTCAGTTTCGCCGCGGCGAGTAGCTGTTCACATTCTTCCACTTGCCTAGCAGCATGTGAACTTGCCGTTATGCTGATACCCAATGGGGTATTTATCTCATGTGCCACACCAGATACCAACCGACCCAAACCAGCCATCTTTTCTTGTTCAATTAATTGCTGTTGTGTTTTTTGCAAATGCTCATGCGCTTCTTTTAATTCTTGATATGTACTTGCCAGTTTCTCAACCGAGTCAGCATTTGCTAAAGCAATAGCTGTATAATTAGCAATTGTTCTTAACATTTGTACATCATTGTCAGAAAATGCATTTTTATCAAAACTTTGCACGGTCACACAGCCAATAACAGCATTATTAATCACCAGAGGCAAGTAAATAATAGACTCTGTATTTGCACCACTTATAGGGGGATTCACTTGACCGACGTAAGATTTTAGCTCTTCAAAGCAATTAACAATCAATGCCTTGTTATTTTTTACACACCATACTGCAGGCCTTCCTTCGTCATATAATTCATATTCAAATGCAGGTAAGCGCTGGCCACTTTCAATCGCAAGCTTACAGGCTATAACCTGCCTTTTTTGATCCAATATGCCCACCACAAACACTTGCGCATTCATTAACTCATTAACATGCTTATAGACCCTTTCGAGCACAGACTCTAGTTGTAAAGTCGACGTGATCTCGCGACCAATGGTACTTAGCATTGAGATATTCGCCGTTCTTGATTGAACCAAGTTATCTAGCGCAACTTTTTGAGCTTGTAAGCCTCTGACTCTCCACAAGTATATGGTATATAAAAGCGTTGCTGAAAAAATGACGATAATCAATTTAAACCACTGTGTTTCATACCAGGCAGGAAGCTGAACAACTAACAAGCTTTCTTCATTATTGCTCCATATGCCATCGCGGTTTGTGCCCTGAATTTTTAGTCGATAGTCACCAGCATCCAATCGAGTGTAGGTTATTCTGCGCCGGCTAGAGTCAGCTAATATCCAATGCTCATCAAAGCCTTCCAGCATATACTTGTACTCGTTATTCTGCGGGTATGTGTAATCTAAGGCTGCAAATTCAAACGAAAAGCTTTTTGTATTTGCAAAAAGCGTGAGTTCGTCTGGAGTGGGGATTAATTGGTTATTTACCTCCAATTCACTTATAACAATGGGGGGAGCATATTCCCATTCCTGCCAAAGTGACGGGCGCACAACTGCAATTCCCTTTGTGCCCCCAAACAATAGCGTACCATCTCGCAGTTTTGCATAGGAGCCAGTCCAAATAGTGCCGACTCTCCAATCATCACCCGTGGTCATGTCGTGCCAACTTTTGTCTTTAGGGCTTACCCAACCATATCCGTTCCATAGTCGCCCCCGCTCGTCCTCCAATAACACGCCTCCGGCTCTTGGGGGTCGACTAGCTAACTTATCGATAGATTCAAACTCAGCCGTATTTCCATCAAACGTAATTAGCCTATCAAGTCCTTGTGATGTAGCAACCAATAATCGTTTTTGGCTATCAACGAGTAAATTACTGACATAATTGCCAGACAAGGAGCTTGTAGTGCCAGCAATCTTACTAACCTCTAACACAACCTGGTTTTGCTGCGAGATCACAAACAGTCCATTGCGCGTGCCAACCCATACGTTTCCATCAGGCATGTAAGCCATACTCATCACAGACTTTCCATTTAACAGTTGATAACCTGTAATGTGATTTAAAGAGCGCAGGGTATTTGTTCGCAAATCCAATAACGCTACCCCATCACTCGTACCAATCCATAATAATTGTTCTGGCGTTTCCAGCAAAAAAACTACTGCGACACTTGGCAACCCATCCTCTTTCGAATAGTGGTAAAAACGTTGATCTGCGAGGCTATAACGATATAACCCCTTATTGGCGGTACCAACCCATATATTGCCATTTCTATCCTCTTCCATAGTTCGAACAAACCCATCACCAAGCCCTTTAGGGTCGTTTGGTTTTGGCCTTAGTCCGCCAATCACACCAAATTGAGGGTCGATTATGTCAATACCCGTTTGCGAGTTACCGACCCAAATATGGCCATTTTCAAGCTCCAAAAAGCAGCGGACATCCTCATGGCTTAGTGTATTCGCTTTATTTATACTCTTTGTAAACAATCGCAATGCACTATTGTGAGGGTTGTAGCGATTAAGCCCTGCTCCCCATGTACCAAGCCAAACTAATCCTGACCTATCCACCAAAATTGCACTTGTCGCGTCTAAGTTAATACTGGTTTCTAGTAGCGGATCATGATTTATGTGCCTTATAACACGGCCTGAATTAGCGCTCACTACTGTCACTCCCGCCCCTGGTGTGCCCAGCCACATTTCATGCTCATTCACCTGAGCAATACTATTGACCCAATGATGACTCAGCGTGTTTCTATCACCGGGAATATGGTTGATTCTTTTCACTTTTTTAGTATTTGCTTTTATAACAGCGACACCATGATCAGTCGTCCCCACCCAAACATCACCATTTTTGGCCATAAATAACCGATACGCATTTTGATTATTTAATTCTTCAACAGCTTCACCGTTGAGTGTCCCAGCTTCAAACTCTAACATTTGTGGTAAAGTGATACGGCACAGACCCGTTTTGCCGCCAACCCATAATGATTTGGTTGCTGATAACAAAACAGAGCGTAGACGCAAAGATTTAAAAGGGACCTCACACCCTGCAACCTGGATTAACCGAGTAACAACTTTGGTTTTTGCATTAATGTGATTTAGCCCCTGATCCGTAGCCACAAATATATTGCCCAAGTTATCGCCTGTTAACGCGCGTACCGTGTTGTTTGAAAGGCTCTGTATATCAGAAGCATTATGCTTGAAATGAGAAAACGTATTTGTAGATGGGTCGAATACAGATACGCCATCGGCATAGGTGCCGACCCATATTTTGCCATCATCCGCAGCCCATAAAGCCCCAATAAAATTCCCCGAAATTGAGTCTTTTCGATCTGCATCATATTCATAACGCTCAAACCGATAGCCATCATAGCGGATAAGTCCAAACTGCGTCCCTATCCATATGAAACCTTTGCTACCTTGAACAAGAGAAGTAACGGCACCTTTAGGAATGGCATTGTCATCGCCTACGGTTTGAAAAATTAGCTCTGCTAGTTCATATAGATTTGTCGACTCATGGGGTTTAGTGTTTGCTGCAGCATAGACGGCGTGAGCTGAGGTGAGTCCTATACCTGCAAACAATACCAAAGCTATCCATTTTATAAAGCGGCAAACTCTAGGGTGGTTAGAATTGAAAAAGTAAGACATCAACGTCATTGGAAACTTCGTCGAAAATAAAAACGCATTGTTTAAAGCTAGAATAGCCCAGCTAGAAATACCAATTACAGACGGTTTTATCCCCATTACTCGAGTAGGTATGATTCATTTAGCTCTTATATAGTTAATCACGCTGGGCAAAAACAGTGTCATTTCTGAACAACCCAATAACATGTGCAGGTGCGTACAGATGCAAAACTGCACGATATACCCGTGCGCTAAATGAATACACATGCCAAATAAGGCAACTTTACCAACTCTTACCGAGCATATTATTGTAATAACCTGCTATTGCTTCATAAACGCATGCTGCAATTAAAAAGCTCTGATGTATCATTGATGTTGCTAGAATTGATATGTTAACTTACTAAAATATATGAACTTAGGCTTAGTATAATGAGTAATACCCCAGTACTTGAACAAATTCAAAATATTCTCGTGGTATGCATGGGTAACATTTGCAGGTCTCCGACAGGAGAAGCTGTACTAAAACATAAACTAACCAAAGCGGGACTAAAGCATATTGAAGTTGACTCGGCGGGCACGATAGCCTACCACCAAGGTAATGCTCCCGATAGGCGAAGTGCTGCTGCCGGTAAAAAGCGTGGTTACTGCTTTGATGGCATGCAAGCACGCCAAGTAAAGCCACAAGACTTTGAGCATTTTGATTTAATTTTAGCCGCAGACAAAGCAAACTTCGCTGATTTAGTGGCACTGTGCCCCGAGCAATATCAACATAAAATAAAATTATTTTTAGAGTTTGGCAGCAGTAATTATCGCGAAATTCCAGACCCTTATTATGGTGAAGGAGATGGTTTTGAACTGGTACTAGACTTGATTGAAGAAGCGTCAAATGGCTTAATCAAACAGCTGCAAAAAGATAACAAATAACACCGAATTTTCTCGCCAGATGGGGAGGCTTGTGGTAAAAATAGCGACCCTAGTTTTTGAGCTACTTCATTGGCAACATCCACAAATTTATTTGAGCAAATAGCACTTGATTTACAAGTGCATGGCGTAAGTATACAAAGCTTAGATTTAAACGAGCCGGCTTTATTGACGCTTACAGAACGACTAGCGCATTTATCGCAGCAAGATTTTTATAAAGCTGGCATTGGTCGTCAAGAAGAGCACATGAAAAACTCGCAAATTCGTCGCGATAAGATCCATTGGCTAGACACAAATAATGCACAAGAAGCCTTATTTTTATCGTACATGCAAGATTTAAAAATTTACCTAAATCGCCGTTTGTTTTTAGGATTATTCAGCTATGAATGTCATTTTGCTCACTATGAACCGGGCGCCTTTTACAAAAAACATTTAGATGCATTTAAAGGAGAAACAAACCGCATTCTCTCTACTGTCTTGTATTTGAACCCTGACTGGCAAAGCTCTGACGGTGGAGAATTGGCTCTATACGACCCCAATGACCACAGCAAGGTGTTACAAATAGTCACACCAAACTTTGGCACGCTAGTTACTTTTTTAAGCGATGAATTTCCACATGAAGTATTACCTGCTAAAAAGGCTCGTTATTCAATTGCAGGCTGGTTTAGAGTAAACACGAGTGTTGGTGGGCATATTGACCCACCCCAGTAAAGTTGTACCTATCAATTAATTACACTTTTTTACTTTAACACTTTGACAGCAAAGCCTAATATTCCTAATGGTTCACAAGACAAGGAACAATCATGACTAGGGTTTTGCTGGCAAGTTCACTATTAACATTAGTATCTGGCTGCATTTTCGTACCAAAAGAAATTACTTACTTTAACGAACAATGCCAAACATTTAATAAAAAATCGGTCTTAGATACTAAGACCGCTGTTCGGCTACAAGACTGTCATGATCACACCTGCTCGGTGATGTTAGCTTCTGCGGGACTAGTGAGCGCAGCTAGTTTAGTGGTCTCGGGAAGTATTGTGGTAGTAAAGAATATTGTTCACTGGAAAGAAAACAGAAGTGATTGCAAAGAACAAGAACAAATCACGCGTGACAAACAACCAAAAACTAGGCATCAGCAACAGGCTAATCCAACAGAAACAAGTGATATTGAACGCGGCTAGACATATAAATTAGCCAAAAATCTTATCTTAACGCCAAATATTTTATACTGCAGAATATCAGCTATAACCATCTTCATACCAAGGATACGGACCATGAAAAACATATATCTATGTTGTTCAATCCCCCTATTTATAAACGGTTGTATGTTCGTTGCTAAAGATATCCGCTACTTTGATGAAGAGTGTCAGATCTATGCAATAAAAACGGTATTGGATGTCGAAATGCTCAAAGCCGAAAATAATCAGCGCCGCAGCTGTACCGATACTTGCCCAGTTCTTACTGACAATAACATGTACGTTGGTGCAGCAAGTTTACTCGTTGCAACTGCTGCCGCCGCTTCCAAAAATACTGAACATTGGCAGCAAAGAATACATGATTGCCAATTACAAAAGAGAAAAAACCAGCAAACAATCATGCAAAATACTGCCAAAAGTGACCTTAGCGAGATAGAGCGGCAATACTGTTCTAATAACAGTTGCATTAATTAATTGGTATAATATCGGATGGCGCTGTGCTTATCACAACCAATAAACGCAAAAAAAAGCACGACTATTTCGAGTCGGGCATTCTTTATTAGGTGCTTGGCTCCTACGAAGTAGTCGCTACTTCCGCATGGCAGCTGCCACACTATCATCGACCGGGGCCGACCCTTCGGCTACAGTGAAAAAGTTTAATGGCACAGCGCGAAGCGATGACATTCCTTTTGCGCATTTTGCGCAAGGTAAAGTGGGCCAGTTTGTAGAATGCCAAGGGGCTCGCCTCAATGTTGGATGGCGCTGCGCTTATCACAACCTACAAACCCCAAACGCAAAAAAGCCCGACTCTTTCGAATCGGGCTTTCTTTAATTAGGTGCTTGGCGATGTTCTACTTTCACATGGCAGCTGCCACACTATCATCGACGCTGTTTCGTTTCACTTCTGAGTTCGGCATGGGGTCAGGTGGTTCCAAAACGCTATGTTCACCAAGCAAATTCTTAGTGCAAATGTTTAATGACATCGTGCATCGCACGAGCATTCCATTTGCGCAAGGTGAATCAATTTCGCGATACCGCTTCGTCGCTCACCTTGTTTAATTCTTAAATTCGGAAATTCTGATAATTCGTAAAACACTACTCTAGTAATACTAACTTCTAACGTGCAAAACCACTTTGGCGTTGTATGGTTAAGCCTCACGGGTAATTAGTACTGGTTAGCTTAACATGTCACCATGCTTCCACACCCAGCCTATCAACGTTGTAGTCTTCAACGGCCCTTCAGTTAACTTAAAGTTAAAGTGAGAACTCATCTCGAGGCTCGCTTCCCGCTTAGATGCTTTCAGCGGTTATCGATTCCGAACGTAGCTACCGGGCAATGCAATTGGCATCACAACCCGAACACCAGCGGTTCGTCCACTCCGGTCCTCTCGTACTAGGAGCAGCCCCTCTCAATTCTCAAACGCCCACGGCAGATAGGGACCGAACTGTCTCACGACGTTCTAAACCCAGCTCGCGTACCACTTTAAATGGCGAACAGCCATACCCTTGGGACCGACTTCAGCCCCAGGATGTGATGAGCCGACATCGAGGTGCCAAACACCGCCGTCGATATGAACTCTTGGGCGGTATCAGCCTGTTATCCCCGGAGTACCTTTTATCCGTTGAGCGATGGCCCTTCCATTCAGAACCACCGGATCACTATGACCTACTTTCGTACCTGCTCGACGTGTCTGTCTCGCAGTTAAGCTGGCTTCTACCATTACACTAACCGTACGATGTCCGACCGTACTTAGCCAACCTTCGTGCTCCTCCGTTACTCTTTGGGAGGAGACCGCCCCAGTCAAACTACCCACCAGGCACTGTCCTCAATCCCGATAAGGGACCTAAGTTAGAACATCAACACTACAAGGGTGGTATTTCAAGGTCGGCTCCACACAAACTAGCGTCTGTGCTTCAAAGCCTCCCACCTATCCTACACATGTAGGGTCAATGTTCAGTGCCAAGCTGTAGTAAAGGTTCACGGGGTCTTTCCGTCTAGCCGCGGGTACACAGCATCTTCACTGCGATTTCAATTTCACTGAGTCTCGGGTGGAGACAGCGTGGCCATGGTTACACCATTCGTGCAGGTCGGAACTTACCCGACAAGGAATTTCGCTACCTTAGGACCGTTATAGTTACGGCCGCCGTTTACCGGGGCTTCGATCAAGAGCTTCGACCTAAGTCTAACCCCATCAATTAACCTTCCGGCACCGGGCAGGTGTCACACCGTATACGTCATCTTACGATTTTGCACAGTGCTGTGTTTTTAATAAACAGTCCCAGCCACCTGGTCACTGCGGCTGACTTCAGCTCCAAGCGCGAAGCTCTTCACCTAATGTCAGCGTACCTTCTCCCGAAGTTACGGTACGATTTTGCCTAGTTCCTTCACCCGAGTTCTCTCAAGCGCCTTAGTATTCTCTACCTGACCACCTGTGTCGGTTTGGGGTACGATTCGAAATAATCTGAAGCTTAGAGGCTTTTCCTGGAAGTAGGGCATCAGTAACTTCACCACCGTAGTGGCTCGTCTCGTGTCTCAGCCTTAGCAACCCGGATTTTCCTAAGTCGCCAGCCTACACACTTTCACATGGACAACCAACGCCATGCTTACTTAGCCTGCTCCGTCCCCCCATCGCAATTATTCCAAGTACGGGAATATTAACCCGTTTCCCATCGACTACGCTCTTCAGCCTCGCCTTAGGGGTCGACT